>JBOHKK010000074.1:0-20262 GCA_050729115.1 Geminicoccaceae bacterium
AAACCCGGCCGGACCGCACCCCGCAGACTCCGACCCGCCACCTCATCTCAGGATGCCTGAGCCAAGCGACCACAACGCCGCCGCCCACGCATCCCTTCCTGCCTCTAACCACTTTGTCAAAGAGCACGCCGCCGCCTGCGGCTACGCGAAGCCGCCCGGTCCGCCGGCAAACCACGCCTTATAGTCACAAAGCCGCAAGCCAACAAGCCCTTTTTGCGCGTATTCTCAAAATTAACCTTGAAGACCAAATATTCTTGTCAAGACTAAGGTTTTGTTGACATTTCTTAGCTAATAAAGCATTGTCAGCGGGCTACGGCAGTGACCGTGGCTCTGATCGGTCAAGATAACGCCAAGTCGGGTCAAGCGCTTGCTCATGTCTGGGGTGTCGAGTCGTCGTCTCCTGTCAACTGCCACCACACTCGCGTTCGCCGCCGGCTTCGGGGCCGGCGTGGTCGGGGCCTGGCTGATGGATCACCCGGCGGGCCCCGGCGACGGCATGTCGCTCGCCGAGCCTGGCCCGGACAGCGTCCCCGGCGCCGCCCTGGCCCAACCCGCCCGGGCGAGCCTCACCGTCCGAGCTGCGGTGATCGGAGCCCCACAGGCGGCGGCGAGCCGGCCCAAAGCCGAGCCGGCGATCCTCCTCGCCGCGCTCGACGGCGGTCTGGCGCACGAGGCCGAGCTGGCCGGGGAGGCGCGCCTCACCAAAGCCGCGCTGCCCGATCTGCCGTGGTCGACCGAGCAGATCACGGTCCGGCGCGGCGACACCCTGATCGACATCCTCGATCGCGCCGGCATCGCGACGACGGAGGCCCATGCCGCGGTGCAGTCGCTCCAGACCGTGTACGATCCCCGGCGCCTGCGCGCCGGCCAGGAGCTGCTGATCCGGGCGGGCGCCGCGCCGGCGGACACCGGCACGCGGCGGCTGCTCGGCCTCGACTTCGACCTCGACTTCGACCATTCGATCCGGGTCACGCGCGGTCCGGACGGCCGCTACGCCACCGCCAAGGTGGCGCGGCCCCAGCGCCACGACCTGGTGCACCGCGCCGGCGTCATCGACGACAGCCTGTACGTGGCGGCGGAGCGCGCCGCCCTGCCCCGCGACGTCACCATCAACCTGATCAAGCTGTTTAGCTGGGACGTCGATTTCCAGCGCGACGTGCGTCGCGGCGACCGCTTCGAGACCCTGTTCGAGGAGGTCTCGCTCGAGGACGGCTCCGGCGGTAGCCGGGGCGGCGACCTGCTGTACGCGGCGCTGTCGATCAACGGTCAGCTGCTCGAGGGCTATCGCTTCGAGCCGGAGGAAGGCGTGGTCGAATACTTCGATCGCAACGGGCGCAGCCTCCGCAAGTTCCTGATGCGCACCCCGATCGACGGCGCCCGCCTGTCGTCGCGGTTCGGCATGCGCCGGCATCCGATCCTGGGCTACACGCGGATGCATCAGGGGGTCGATTTCGCGGCGCCGACCGGCACCCCGATCTACGCCGCCGGTGACGGCAAGGTGGAAGTCGCCAAGCGCAACGGCGGCTACGGCCGCTACGTCCGCGTTCGCCACACCGGCGAGTACAGCACCGCCTACGCCCATATGTCCCGATTCGCCAAAGACATCGCGCCCGGCCGGCGCGTGCAGCAGGGTCAGGTGATCGGCTACGTCGGCGCGACCGGCCGCGCGACCGGGCCCCACCTGCACTACGAGGTGCTGCGCAACGGCGCCCAGATCAATCCGCTCCAGATCAAGCAGCCCGCGAATCAGCAGCTGGCCGGCGCCGATCTCGAGCGGTTCCAGGCGGAAGTGGCGCGGATCGACCGGCTGCGGGCCGAGGGAGGCCATGGCACCCAGGTGGCGAGCCGGGACCACTGACCACCGGAAACCAAACAGTCGGCCTTGTCCACGCACCGGCAGGTCTTCCGCGAGCTTGGGCGTCGTCGGCCGGGCTGCGGCGCGGCAGAAAGCAGCCAAAGACGGCATGCAGCTTACGATGCTGAGCGTTACCGGCATCGCCGGCAGTCGTTCAAACCAGCCGCGCTGCACTTGAAGCTCAGCCCTGTCAGCGGCGTTGCGCCATAGGGTTGAGGCGGCCGAGACCCTGGAAGAAGTCGTCGAAACGGGCGCGCAGCCGGCCGATCTGCATCACGTTGTCGATGCGCCGGTCGAGGAACGCCCAGGTGTCCTCGAAATCCGGTGAGCGGTCGTCCAACCAGAACAGGAACGTGCTGGTCCAGACCGCGGCGAGCAGAGAGCGCTTGGTGTAGTAGCTGGCGTCGCGGGCGTCGTCGCCGGCGGCGGACCACATCAGATCGACCATGCGCCACAGGCTGCCGCAGGCGGCGAAGCCGTTGCTCGGCAGCACCCGGGCTGCGGTCGCCCGGCGCATCGCCTCGCGATGGGGACCCAGCACCTCCAGGCGGGTGCGCACCAGGGCGGCGATCCGATCGCGCACGCGCAGACCCTCGAGCGCGCCGAGGCGCGCGAGCATCTGCCGATCCGCCCAGCGCTCGACCTGGACCAGCAGATCGTCGCCCGCGCGCGGAAACAGCCGGCGCGCGAAGCCCGGCTCGAGACCGAGGTCGGCGGCGCCCGCGAACAGCGAACGCCGGCTCCAGCCGTCGAACGGCACGTGAACCAGCGCCGCCTCGAGCAGGCGGTCGCGCTGTTCCTCACGGCTGGTCGGCTGACTCATGGGGCTCCCCCTCGTCGGCTTCGGCAAGGAAATACTTGAGCTCGGTCTCGAACGTCAGCTGGCGGAGATCCGGCATGCGCATCGGGTACAGGACGCCATCGAGGTGGTCGACCTCGTGCTGGACCACCCGGGCGTGCAGGCCGTGCGCCTCGCGCTCGACGATCCGGCCCTCGGGCGTCACGCCGCGGTAGCCGATGCGCGCGTGGCGCGGCACCAGGCCGCGCAGACCCGGGATCGAGAGGCACCCTTCCCAGCCCGGCTCGAGGCTCCGATCGAGCGGCTCGATCTCCGGATTGATCAGCGCGATCGGCCGGCGGCCGGGCACCTCGTCGCGATCGTCGGCGTCCAGGAACACGATCAGGCGCAGCGGGCAATGCACCTGCGGCGCCGCCAGCCCGATCCCCTCGGCGTCGACCATGGTCGCCGCCATGTCGACGATCAGACGCTGCACCGACAGGGCGCTCGGATCGTCGATCGGTTGCGCAGGATGCACGAGCACCGGGTGCCCCATGCGCGCAATCTTGAGAATCGCCATATTCACCATGTACGCCGAAGCGGGGGGTTGGCCAAGGGCCGCAGGTCCTGCCAAAGTCCTTCCCAAAAGGCGGGCGCTTGTGCTAGCTTCGCCTGTCGGTCAAACTCATCGGGGTTTGGCCGCTTTTGTGTTGGGACCATGACCAAGGAGACAGCTGCCGGTGGAAGTCCAGGTTCGCGACAACAACGTCGATCAGGCGCTGCGCGCGCTCAAGAAGAAGATGCAGCGCGAGGGCCTGTATCGTGAGATGAGGATGCGCCGTCACTATGAGAAGCCCTCGGAGAAGAGGGCGCGGGAAAAGGCCGAGGCCATCCGTCGTTATCGGAAGCTGCAGCGCAAACGGCGCGAACGCGACGAGGTCTGAGGATCGCGGCGCGGGCGGCGGCGCTGCCCTGAGGCAGCGCAGATTGCCCATTTTTAACCAGGGGCTCGGCGCGCGATCGCGGGACTGCTGCGACCACGCCCTCGGGCCTGCCGCCGGAGCATGACGGGTCGGCTCGAGGTCGGGACGAGCGCCTATTCGGCGGCGAGCGAGTCCTCGATCAGCGCCTCGAGCGGGGTGGCGAGGACGTCCGCCAGCGCGATGCCGCCGGGCTGTGGCCTCAGCATCTGATGCAGCTCCTCGGCGATCGCCGCGCCCAGCTCGTCCGGAAGGATCACGGCGGGCATCCAGGCGCCGCTCCTGGGGTTGCGAAAGCGTGGCGCCTGCGTGGCGATGCGACCGCGGCGCCGGATCACTTGCATCCCCTGAACCAGCACGACCACGCCGTCGAGGTCGATCTCCACCGTGGCCAGCGCCACCAGGCGGCCCGCACCGCTGATGCGCTCCAGGCCGGTGACGACGAAGGTCACCGTCGCCGTGCTATCGGTGGTCATGGCGCGCGCGCCAGAAGATGTATTGGTAGTGTTCGAAACCCAGGCGGCGCTGCGCCGTGATCCCCCGGTCCGCTTCCGCGGCATCGCGAAACGCCGCGGCGCGCCCCTCGACCGCCGGATCGTTGCCGACGTCGACCACGAGATTGCCCTCGTGATAGAGGATGGCTTCGCTGGGCCGGAGGCCCGCGATCTCCTGCTCGGCGGCTCCGTACGCCGCCTGATACCTCTCCGCCCAGGAAGCGGCGGTGCTTGCCCGCGCCGACGCGCTGTCACGCTTGGCCATCATCGTCAGAACGCCGCCGTGGAAGGGATGAGCTGCTAAGATCTGGCCGGGTATGTAGGATGGCCCCTGCAGGTGATCAAATTAATGATGCTTAATAGCCAGGTGATGATGCTTTAATGTTGACAGGTTGGACGGTCGAGCTCCGGGAATTGGTTGAGCTTGTGGCGACAAATCCCGACCTTGGACGCGCGGCGTGCTATCGCAGCGATGCGACAGCTGCTAGCGTCAGCTGGCGAAATGCCGCCGTGAATGCAATGTCTGCACAGTTGGCCGATGATTTCCCCCGCCGCGCGCTGATCGAGGATCTGGCCGGCCGGCTGGCGCGCCATCCGGCGGTCGAGCGGGTCTGGCTGTTCGGCTCGCGGGCGCGCGGCGACAACTTCGAACGCTCCGATGTCGACCTGGCGATCGAGGCGCCTGCGATGGCTCCTGACGACTGGTTGAGGATCAAGCTGGACTTCGAAGACGAGGCGCCCACCCTCCTGCTGATCGACCTGGTTCGCTTCGAGGACGCGCCCGAGATCCTCCGCGAGCAGATCCTGGACGAGGGTATCGTCGTCTATGAACGAACGCGCGCTCAAACAGCTGTTCGATGACCTTGGCCGGTCGCTCGACCGGCTGGCGGAGGCGTTGCGAGTGGCCGCAGATCAACCGCTCGCCATCGATGGCACGATCCAGCGTTTCGAATTCACCTTCGAGCTGTTCTGGAAAATGGTACGTCGGCTGCTGGCCCGGCAGGGTGTCGAGGCTAACAGCCCGAAGGCTGTTCTACAGGAGGCCTACCGCCTGGGTTGGCTCGACGACGAGCGAAGCTGGCTGAAGCTCCTCGAAGACCGCAACCTGACCTCGCACACCGATCGAGAAGCTCTGGCGCGGGAGATCTACAGCCGCATTCCCACCCATCACGCGGCGATGCGCGAGGTGGTCCAGAAGCTACGCGCAACGTCGTAGCAGGTCGGCGGGTGTCGATGACGCGCATGCTTGGAGACACGGACATGCAGCGACCAAGCCGCTCGCGGGCCGAGCTGTGGCCCGCTTTGCCGTATGAGAACTGGAAGGACACCTGCACCACGCTGCACCTGTGGACGCAGATCGTCGGCAAGATCCGGCTGGCCTGGACGCCGTGGGTCAACCATTCCTGGCACGTCACCCTGTACGTGACGCCGCGAGGTCTGACCACGTCCGCCGTCCCGTACGACCGCGGCGCGTTTCAGATCGATTTCGACTTCATCGATCACGCGCTGCTCATCCAGACCAGCGACGGCGGGGCGCGTCGGTTGGCGCTCGGCCCCCGGCCGGTCGCCGAGTTCCACGATGCGCTGATGGCGGCTCTGGCCGACGTCGACATCCGGGTCCGGATTCACGGTCGCCCCAACGAGGTGCCAAATGCGATTCCGTTCCGCGAGGATCGCGAGCACACCGCCTACGATCCGGACTACGCAGAGCGCTTCTGGCGCGTGCTCCTCCAGGCCGACCGGGTGTTCAAGCAGTTTCGCACGCGCTTTCTCGGCAAGGTCAGCCCGGTCCACTTCTTCTGGGGCAGCTTCGATCACGCGGTGACGCGCTTTTCCGGGCGAACGGCGCCGCCGCACCCCGGTGGCATCCCCAATCTGCCGGATGCGGTCACCCGCGAAGCCTACTCGCACGAGGTGAGCAGTGCCGGCTTTTGGCCGGGCGGCGGGGCGATCGACTATCCGGCGTTCTACTCCTACGCCTACCCGACGCCCGCGGGCTTCGCCGCGATGCCGGTCCGGCCCGAGGCCGCCTTCTTCCACGAGCAGCTGGGCGAGTTCATCCTGCCCTACGACGCCGTCCGCACCGCGGCTGCGCCGGACGCCATGCTGCTCGACTTCCTCCAGACCACCTACGAGGCCGCCGCCGATGCCGCGAACTGGGATCGCGCCGCGCTCGAATACGGGCCAGAGGGACCGCGTCCGACCTGAGAATCACTCCATCGCGCACCCGCCTTCGAGCTTGTACTGCTTGGCACCGCTGCAGCGCTACCGGCAGTTGGCAACTCTGGGCGGCTCCGCTAATATCGGGAGCGTTGGGGCTGGAATGGGAAGCCATGTCGGACGCCGGGGTGAGTGCCGCATCCGTCGGACAGGAGTTCGTGCTCGCGAAGTGCGATGCGTTTACCGCCTTCCAAATTTGGCCATTGCGCTCGCGGATGGACCCGAAGCGGTGGCTGCAGAATTTTAGAGATGAAGAGATCGCCTATGCTGTCCATCTGTTGAACGGGTTTACGTACTTCTGTGAGGGAATGGTAGATCAAATGCTCCTCGCAGCGTTTCAAGGAATCAGTCGCCTGCGGCGGAATCCTCGACTTCCACCCACACAGCAAAAAGGAGAGTGGCTGCATTTCCTGGAGACTGCTTTGATAACACCTGTTCAAGGCGAAAACCCCAGTGCGACCGATAGCGGCTACGTCTTCTCAAGAAAAGCCAGACAGTTGTTGTTCCTAGATGAGGATCGCATCCTGGAACCTAAGGAAGCTATCCAGCGTCTTGTGGATAAGGGACCTAGGCCAGTTGTGTTCGTGGACGACTTCGTGGGTTCGGGGAACCAGTTCCTGGCCACATGGTGGCGTAACTATAAAGTTAACGGCGTCGACCATAGTTTTAGGGAGCTCTCGAATTTCCGGGGATCCGACTTTTATTACTGTATGCCTGTTTGCACACCCGGGGGACGGCGAGAGATCATGAAGCATGCCCCCGTCGTGTCGATTTGCCCGGCCAATATGCTTTCAGAGCGGCACTCCGCACTACACCCGAAATCTCTGATATGGCCCGCCCATCTCCGCGTCGGGGCGCGCGATTCTTTGAGTGAGTGCAGCCAGCGAGCCGGTATTCCGGACAACGACGGAGGAGTTGATGATTGGCGTGGCTTCCACAAGCTCGCGCTTGCCCTCGCCTTTTCGCACGGTGTGCCCGACGCCACACTTCCCTTATTCTATTGGGATCACAATGGTTGGCAACCGCTAGTTCGTAGGACGTGAGGGCATGTCTCCCGAAGATCCGATCACGCAACTCAAAGCCCTCTTCGGCAGCTACCGTGCCGAGTGGCTTAAGGAAAAGATCTTTGATCTCTTCACAAAGCCTGCCTATTTTCCGGACTTGGAGACGGGGCGCCCCTGTGTGCTCATTGGTGGGCGAGGTACAGGCAAGACGACCGTGCTTCGCTCCATGTCATATGAAGGCCAATACGCGCTCTCGAAAGACCCCGTCGCTGACGTCGCCACATGGAACTACTACGGCATCTATCATAGAATTAATACCAATCAGGTCCGAGCCTTCGAAGGTCCTGAGTTGCCCGCTGCGCGATGGCAGAAACTGTTCGCTCATTACTTTAACTTGCTGATTTGTGAGGCGGTATTCGACTTTTTGGACTGGTACGCTTTGCAGCGGCCCGGGGAAGCCGCTTTGCCGGAGCAGGCGTGCCGGAGAATAGCCGTAACGCTCAATCTCGCAGAGGTGGATAGCCAACGGGAGCTAGCGGACTCCATTGAAATTGCCAGGCTTCGGTTTGAAGCATACCTCAACAATCTTGACGAGGCACCGCCAAAACTATCCCTCCAGCAGGCTCCGGTGAATGCCCTAATGGATGCAATATCGGAGCTGCCACAGTTTCGAACCAAGACGTTTTTCTTTATGATCGACGAGTACGAGAACCTCTTGGATGACCAACAGACCGTTGTCAACACGCTGATCAAGCACGCGACTGATTCATATACATTTAAAATCGGAGTCAAGGAGCTTGGTTGGAGGCGGAGGAGTACTCTCAATCCGGAGGAACAACTGATTAGCCCGGCGGATTACGTGCGCATCGCTATCTCTGAAAAGCTGGAGGACCGCTTTCAGGAGTTTGCGATGCGAGTGTGCAATTCAAGGCTGGAGCGGGTCCAGCTGTCCACCGGACGCACGCCGCTTCCCGTGGAGAAGCTCCTGCCTGCCCTTTCGGAGGAGGACGAGGCGGTTCGTCTGGGGGTGGAGAGGCACGTAACCCGAATCCTCCGCCGGATTGGCGACACGGATGTTGGGCTCAGTGAGCGCATAAGAGAATTGCCACCCCTGGAGATCTATTTCATTGAGTTTTGGAGCAAAGGACGAGGCGAGGACCTGCTAAAGGTCGCCCAGGAACACATTGCAGGCGGCAAGGAGATGCGGGAGAGATTCGGGAATTACAAGCACTCTATGCTATTCACTTTAAACAAGGGACATAGAGGTATTCATAAATACTATGCCGGCGCCAGAGTTTTTTCGCTGCTTGCCGCAGGAAACATTCGGTACTTTCTTGAGCTTGTGGATCAGAGTTTGGCAATTCACGTCGAACGATCGGGCTGCCTGGAAGAGCCAGTAGACCCCGAAACGCAGACTATCGCTGCGAGGATGGTCGGCAAGAAGAACCTTTCTGAGCTGGAAGGACTGACGGTTCAAGGTGCGCGGCTGACGAAGCTCCTGCTGGGGTTGGGACGGGTCTTTCAAGTCATGGCGGCGGACGCTGAGGGGCACACGCCGGAGGTCAATCAGTTTTACCTCGATCCAACAGCGACCGAGAGCGCAAGAGAAGCTGATGAACTTACGGTCGACGAGATCCTCCGAGCGGCAGTGATGCATTTGGCACTTGTCAGATCCCCGGGCAGCAAATTGACCGATGAGTCAGATACAAAAACATATGACTATTCTGTACATCCAGTGTACGCGCCTTATTTCGAATTTAGCCACAGACGTAAACGAAAGATGATGCTAAAGGCGCAGCAGGTACTCGGGTTGATACAAACGCCGCGCGAGACGATCCGTGATATTCTGCGATCTCAGAAACGCGCCGACGAGGTGCCGTTGCCGGAGCAACTCCAGCTCTTTGAGGGATTCTACAGTGCGGCCTAGGCGCGATCCGCTTTTCTCTGCTGTCTACGAGGGTCCGGAGGACCTCATCCCCGAGGAAGCCTCGGCCTACCTGTTCGGAACGTTCGAGCAACGCAGCGAGCACACAGCGGCTTGGATGGAGCGCTCCCAAGGCGTGCGCTTTGTCCAAATATCCGAGGATGACGACCGAAGCCACATCAGGACGGACGTGGACGGTTTCGCGCGCGTAGCACTTCGCCGGTTGGATCAGCTTCGAGCGTTCTTGTCGAGTCTAGACGTTGGCAGGATTTACCTCGACTATACGGGCCTAAGTCACCATGTGTGGGCACCGCTCATCAAGGTTTCACTGAAGGAAAAGGATCATGTGATTGCCGTTTACACAGAGCCGGAGGATTATCGATTCAGCTTGACCCCAACTGAGGGTGAGATCTTTGATCTTAGCGAGAGGATCGACGGGATCGCACCCATGCCCGGGTTTGTACGAATCGGATCGCCCCGATCGGAGGACGTGGTGCTCGTTCCGCTGCTGGGGTTCGAGGGAGTTCGATTCTCTCACGTACTGGAACAAACGCAGCCGCTCGGCGCGAACATTTTTCCTATCATCGGGGTGCCGGGGTTTAGAGCTGAATATCCGTTTCACACTTACGTTGGCAACCGCGTTACGTTAATTCAGAGCGAATCCTGGAGAAATGTCGAATATGCAGTAGCCAATTGCCCGTTCAGCCTCTTTCATGTTTTGGAAGATCTACACCAAAGAATAGCAGGAAGCATTCTACAAATCGCGCTCATAGGAACAAAGCCGCACGCCCTCGGCGCAATCCTTTACGCAATTGCCCATCCTGAGACAGTTGAAATTATATACGATCATCCGAAGCGCAAAGTACATCGCACCAGCGGTTCAGCCCGCTGTCATGTTTATTTCGTATCGGACTTCATGCCGGGAATGAGAAGATGAAGCATGATGTGATATATACGCCTGCGCCGATCGCTCAACAACTCGTAGACGCGGCCCGATCCAGCTTCAACGGGTACATTGCGGATTTTACAGCCGGTGACGGCAGCCTGCTAGTGCAGGCTAGGACCAGGTGGCCAGAAGGCAAGATTGCTGCGACGGATCTTGATCGGCACGCGATCGGGCGCTTACTGATCCAGATTCCCGATGCCTTCACGGGGACCTGCAACTTTTTGCGTTGCGCGTCGAGGCGCAACTGCAAGGTGCTTCGGACTGTCAAAGGGCAAGTCTCTCTAGTCCTCCTTAACCCGCCATTCTCGTGCCGAGGCGCGCGCACGGTTCACACGCGATTTGGGGATGTCGATGTCAGGTGTAGCACAGCCATGGCGTTCGTTCTGGGCGCATTGGACTACCTCGATCCCAACGGCGAGTTGATTGCCGTGCTTCCGGCCTCTTGCCTAACGAGCATAAAAGACAGAACAGCCAGGGAAATTCTGATTTCTAGATTTGCTTTTGAAATAGTCGATCGCATATCGAAATATGCGTTTAAGGGTCACGTAGCCAGCTGCTGCGTGGTCAAGCTGATAACCAGGCGTAACGCACCAGCGTTAAACGGAGAAACGGTGACGCTCACTGCTCACGAGGGCAGTAGTGCGGTGTCTCACATCGTGCCGTTCTTACCGTACGACGTGCGTGTAGTACGCGGCAGTGTGCAAATGCATTCCTTGATCATTGGATCTGAGAACAACTCGCTGCCGCTCATTCACACCACCGAGTTGAAGGCTGGTACCGTGTCATTGCCGCATGGGAGGCTGAGCGATAAGATCGAGAGGGCGTTACAAGGGCCGGCAGTCCTGTTGCCCCGAGTGGGGCGCCCAGACGCAAACAAGGTGTGTGTTTGGAACGGCGATATCCCGCTAGTCCTGTCAGACTGCATCATAGCGCTGTGTTGCCGGAGCGCTGCCGCGGCTAGGTCTCTCCGCGACGTCATATGTGCGTCATGGCCGGCGTTCTCATCTTTGTACGGCGGCACTGGCGCAAAATATTTGGTCCTGGATGACGTAATCGCGTGGTTGAAGCGAGCGGGGTTTCGCGTTCACGAGCTTCGAAAGCCTCAGGGCATAGCGGGCATTGTGGGCGATTGTGCCGAACAGGAACACGTGGAAATCTATCAGAAGGCGGAAGATGCGCACGTGTCTTCCTCCCTGTTAGGCCGCCCAGTCGGTTTCAACGGTCTCACGTGATGCGAAAGGGGGGGCGCGACACATCCGTCGGCGACATAGATCGGGATCCACAGGATCCCGGGCGTCAGCAACGAGTTCGCGTCAGGGTCAAGAAAATGACCAGGAGCGCCAGATTACCGTCGTATGCACATGCGGGTGACTCTGGCATGGATTTGCTCGCTGATGAAGAACTGGTGATTGCTCCTGGTGATTGGTCCCGCGTGCGAACGGGCATCGCGCTGCAGTTGCAGAAGGGAACGGAGGCACAGGTCCGGCCCCGCAGTGGCCTAGCGGCCAAGCATGGCGTCACCGTCTTGAATGCCCCGGGCACGATCGACGCCAGCTACCGTGGCGAAATCGAAGTCATTTTGATCAATCTGGGACACGATGAATTCCGCGTGACGCCTGGGACACCGATTGCTCAGATCGTGATATCGCCAGTGCTGAAAGCGGAGCTGGACCTTGTTGAGACGTTGAGCCCCACGAAGCGCGGTGGCAAAGGTTTTGGCTCTACAGGCTAACGGGACGAAGCCGCTCACTCCATGGCGCGGACGATCTCCTCGGTCATCTTCTTGGCGTCGCCGAACAGCATCATGGTGTTGCCCTTGTAGAACAGGGTGTTGTCGATGCCGGCGTAGCCCGGCGCCATCGACCGCTTGACGAAGAACACCGCCTTGGCCTTGTCGACGTCCAGGACCGGCATGCCGTAGATCGGCGACGACGGGTCTTCCTTGGCCGCCGGGTTAGTGATGTCGTTCGCGCCGATCACGTAGGCGACGTCGGCGCTCTGGAAGTCGTTGTTGACCTCCTCCATCTCGAACACGACGTCGTAGGGCACGTTCGCTTCGGCCAGCAGCACGTTCATGTGGCCGGGCATGCGGCCGGCGACCGGATGGATCGCGAACTTGACGTCGACGCCTTCCTCGACCAGCTCGTCCATCAGATCGCGCACCGCATGCTGGGCCTGGGCGACCGCCATGCCGTAGCCCGGCACGATGATCACCGAGCGCGCGTTCTTCATGATGAACGCCGCGTCCTCGGCGCTGCCCGGCCGGACCACCTTGTCGCCGGCGTCGGCCGCCGCGGCCGCGGTCTCGCCGAAGCCGCCCAGGATCACGCTCACGAACGCGCGGTTCATCGCCCGGCACATGATGTAGGACAGGATCGCGCCCGAGGAGCCGACCAGCGCGCCGGTGATGATCAGCGCCGGGTTCTGCAGCGTGAAGCCGATGCCGGCGGCGGCCCACCCGGAGTACGAGTTGAGCATCGAGATCACCACCGGCATGTCGGCGCCGCCGATCGGGATGATCACAAGGAAACCGATCGCGAACGCCAGCAGCGTCATCAACCAGAACACCAGCGTGCTCCCGGTCGCGATGAAGACGATCAGGAGGAGCAGGATCGCGGCGGCGATCGCGCCGTTGATCAGGTGGCGCTGGGGCAAGAGGATCGGCGCGCTCCTCATGATCGCCTGGAGCTTCGCAAACGCGATCACCGAGCCCGAGAAGGTGATCGCGCCGATGATCACCCCGAGCCCCATCTCGAACAGGCTGGCGCCCTTGATCGCGCCGGTGGCCGTGATGATGTGGAACTCGGCCGGGTTGTAGAGCGCCGCGGCCGCGACGAGCACCGCGGCCATGCCGACCAGGCTGTGGAACGCCGCCACCAGCTGCGGCATCGCGGTCATCGGAATCCGCCGCGCGATGACCACCCCGATCGCGCCGCCGATCGCGATCCCGACCAGGATCATGAGGTAGCTGCCGAGGCTCGCGTGCGGCAGGGTGAAGAGCGTGAACAGGATGGCGATCGCCATGCCGGCGATGCCGATCAGGTTGCCTCGGCGTGCGGTCGCTGGCGAGGACAGGCCGCGGAGCGCGAGGATGAAGCAGACGGCGGCCACGAGGTAGCCGAGAGCGACGAAGTTGCTCATCTCCGGAGCCCCTTATACCGACCCTGCGAAGTTGTGACATTCGCGGTCGGTAGCGCGCGCGGGGTTGGTTGGTCGGCCGCGCGCCCAAACGGAAGGATGATGCCGGGCGAACAAAGGTTGGACCTTTGCGAGGCCGGTATCAGTCGCGCTTCTTGTACATGCCGAGCATGCGTTGCGTGACCGTGAACCCGCCAAAGATGTTGACCGCGGCCAGAACGACGGCGCCGAAGCCGAACCAGGACGCCGCCTTGAGCCCTTCCGCCCCGGTCGCGATCAGGGCGCCGACGATGATCACGCTCGAGATCGCGTTGGTCACCGACATCAACGGGGTGTGCAACGCCGGCGTCACGCTCCACACCACGTAGTAGCCGACGAAGATCGCGAGCACGAAGATGATCAGGTTGAAGACCGTGGGGTCGATCTCGGCCATCTGGCGCTTCCTCGATGCGTTGTCATGCCGCCTGATTTTGCACCAAGGCCGGATGCACGACCTTGCCGTCCCTGGTGATCAGCGCGCCTTTGATCAGGTCGTCGTCCTCGTTGATCACCAGCGCCCCGCGGTCGCCATCGATCAGCAGGTCGACGAAATTCAGCAGGTTGCGCGCATAGAGCGAGCTGGTCGCCGGTGCCAGGCGCGCGGGCAGATTGGCGTGACCGACGATCTTGACCCCGCCGATGTCCACGACCTCGTCGACCTCGCTGCCCTCGACGTTGCCGCCGCTTTCCACCGCCAGATCCACCAGCACCGCGCCCGGCCGCATGCTCTCGACCATGGCGCGGCTCACCAGGCGCGGCGCCGGGCGCCCGGGAATCTGCGCCGTGGTGATCACCAGGTCCTGGCCCTTGATGTGCTGCGCGACCATCTCCGCCTGCTGCTTTCTGTCCTCCTCGGACAGTTCCCTGGCGTAGCCGCCGGCGGTCGTGGCGTCGGCCTTGACCACGCCCACGAACCTGGCGCCGAGACTCTCGATCTCCTCCTTGGCGGCGGGACGGATGTCGGTCGCCGAGACCACCGCGCCGAGGCGGCGCGCCGTAGCGATCGCCTGCAGACCGGCGACTCCGGCGCCGATGATGAAGACTTTGGCCGGCGGCACGGTGCCGGCTGCGGTCATCAGCATCGGCATCACCCGGTCGAACTCGGCAAGACCGTCGATCATCGCCCGATAGCCGGCGAGATTGGCCTGGCTGGACAGGACGTCCATGCTCTGGGCACGGGTGGTGCGCGGCAGCAGCTCCAGAGAGAACGCGATCACGCCCGCCTCGGCGTAGGCCGCCACCTGCTCCGGATTATGGTAGGGATCAAGCATGCCGATCAACACCTGACCAGGGCGCAGCAGCGCCATCTCGTCGAGCCCGCCTTCGCCCTCAGCGAGCGGCCGCCGCACCTTGAGCACCACGTCCGCATCGCGATAGACCGCCGGCGCATCGTCCACCAGCGTGGCGCCGGCATCGGCGAAGCTCTGGTCGACGAAGCGGGCGGCTGCGCCGGCTCGCGTCTCGATCAGCACGTCGATCCCGCGGCCGACCAGACGCTTCACCGTGTCCGGCGTCGCGGCGACGCGCGCCTCGCCTGGCCGGCGTTCCTTGGGGACGCCTATCCTCATCGCTTCCTGCCCGGTTGCGGCATGCCTCGGGCGGCGTGGTTGCCGCCGGCGCAAACCTAACCGCTCGCCTGACTTTCTGCTAGGGGTGTGGCTCGTCCGGGCCCCGGCAGGACGGCCGGCGCGCCGCCCGAGCGGTCCGACGGCCGCAGCCATCGCCACGCGTTTTCGCCGTTCTTGACCACCGTCCGTCCGTTGCGTAAATAGCGAAACGCTCCGAGCAGCCAATTAACCACAAGTAGGCAAGGGCCCAGCTGATGGCCACGCTGTGACCGGCATGGCGGGGTCCGGCCTCTTGTGTGCGAGGGTCGAGCGATGGCGGCGTGGCGCGGGATGGACCCCAGGATGCGCACTGGCACCGCTTGCGGGCGATTTCGGTTCTACCGCACGCTTTCGTTGCGACGAAGGCTCGCCGTTCTCACGCTGCTCTGGCTGATTTGCGGCGCGCCACCGGCCGACCTCTCTTCGGCCGCGGCTGCGGGATCGACGCCTGGCTATCGCTTCGGCGTGGTGCCCTACCTGCCCGCCCTGACCATCGACCGCATCTTCGGTCCGATGGCCGCCAGCTTCGCCATCGCGCTGGAGCGTCCGGTCTACCTGAAGACCAAGCCGACCTTCGAGACGTTCGCGAGCGAGCTTCAGCACGCGACCTACGACATCATTTTCGTGCATCCCTTCTTCTACGTGGGCGCCGCAGATCGGCACGGTTATCTGCCGCTCGCCCGGCTCGACGGCCAATTGACCGCCGTCGTTCTGGTCCGCGCCGATCGACCCTGGCAAACCTGGGCCGATCTTGCCGGCAGGACGATCGCGGCGCCGCCGGCCTTGGCCGCGGTAAGTGAGCTGGCCAGGGTGGCGCTGTTGGATGCCGGGTTGATTCCCGGGATCGACACCACGCTTCAGCACTACCGCACCAAGGTGTCCTGCCTGCAGGCGGTGTCGGCCGGCGCGGTGGATGCCTGCGTGCTGCCGCGGTTCGTGCTGCCTCAGATCAATCCGATCGGTGACGGCAGGCTGCGGATCATGGCCGAGAGGCGCGCCGCCAGGCACCTGGTCTTCGCGGCGCATCCGCGCCTGCCGGAAGCAGAGCGGGAGGCGCTGCGTTCGCTCATCCTGTCGTGGCCGCGCACCGAGCAGGGCAGGGCGATCCTGGCCATCGGTTCGTGGCCCCCGTTCGTGGGCGCAGAGGATGCCGACTATGACGACGTGCGCCGACCCGGTACCCGCATCGAGCCCTTGGCCGGACGGTAAGGCCCCGCGACATGTCCCTGAGATACCGGATTGCCGCCACGATCTTCGCCCTCGAGCTCGTGGTCATCGGTGCGGTGTTGTGGATCACGCTCCGCCATTCGACCCATAGCGTACGGGAGCAGATCGCCCGCACCGAAGCCGTCACGCTCCAGCTGCTCGCCGATCTCAGCCGGGCGGCCCTGCTGACCGACGAGTTCGCCGATCTGCAGACCTTCATCGAAGAGACCAGGCGCGACCCCAGGGTGATCACGGTGGTGGTCGGCGCCGCCGACGGGCGGGTCATCGCGGCGACCGAGCCGGAGCTGATCGGGGTGTCGTTTCCCGATCTGGTCGTGGCGCGCGAGCATCGCTACTGGCGCCAGACCGAGATCCGCGGGCACGCCGGCCTCCTCGGCACGCTTGCGATCAAATTCTCCGATCAGCCGCTGATGCTCGCCTACCAGGACACCCGCAATCTTGGCGTCGGCCTCGCGATCGCCGGCATGGTGGCGATCGCCATCGTCGGCGCGGGCATGGGGTTCCTCCTGACCCGGCGGCTCGGTGCGCTCGCGGTCGCCGCCGACCGGGTCGCCGCCGGCGATCTCTCGGTCCGGGTGGCGCCTTCCGGCGCCGACGAGGTGGCGCGCGTGGGGCGGGCGTTCGACAGCATGGTGGCGCGGCTCGCGACCAATCTCGCGGCGCTCAAAGCCGCCCGCGATCAACTGATCGAGCCGACCGAGGCGATGTCCGAAGGCTTCGCCCTGTGGGATGCCGGTGACCGGCTGGTGCGCTGCAATCGCCGGTTCCGCATCCTGCTCGGCCCGCTCGATCGCGACATCGTGCTCGGCATGCGCTTCGACGACCTCGCTCGCCTGTCGTTCGAGCGCCTGATCGGCAGCGATCCACGCAACCTCGAGCCATGGCTCGCCGACCACCTCGCCGGCCACCGCAACCCCCGTGGCCCGCGCGAGCTGCAGCTGCGCGATGGCCGCTGGCTCGGGATCAGCGAGTTTCGGACCGCCGAGGGGGGCACGGTCGGTATCTACACGGACATCACGGAGTCCAAACGGCGGCAACGCGCCATCGAGCATGGCGAGCAGCGTCTGCGGGCGGTGATGAACTCGGTGATCGACGGCATCGTCACCGTCGCCGACGACGGCGTGATCGAGTTCGGCAATCCGGCGGCCGCGCACGTCTTCGGCTGCGCGCCGCGCGCGCTGGCCGGCTTGCGCATCGGCGATCTGATTGCGGCATCCGAGCGGACAAGGGCACGCGACGGCGCGGCCTCCCCGGTCGAGATCACCGCCCTGCCGCGTCAGAGCCTGCTGGAGGTCACCGGCCGGCGGCGGGACGGCACGACCTTCCCGCTCGAGCTCTCGGTCGCCGATCTGCCCGAGCCGCACACCGTGGTCGTCACGGTGCGCGACATCACGGCCCGCAAGGCGACCGAGGAGCAGATTCTGTTCCACGCGACCCATGACGTGCTGACCGGGCTGCCCAATCGCGGCCTGTTCGACGACCGTCTCGCCACCGCGCTCAAGCACTGCGCCCGCCACCGCGAGATGTTGGCGGTCCTGTTCCTGGACCTTGATCGTTTCAAGATCATCAACGACACCCTGGGCCACACCATCGGCGACACGCTGCTGGTCGCGCTGAGCCGCCGCCTGCGCACCAAGGTGCGCGCCGAGGACACCGTCGCGCGCATGGGCGGCGACGAGTTCATCTTCATCCTGCGCGGCCTGAAGCAGGCCGACGACGCGGTCAAGCCGGCGCAGAAGATCCTCGACGCGATCCGACCGCCGTTCCACGTCGGCGGCCACGAGCTGCACGTGACCGCCAGCATCGGGGTCAGCCTCTATCCCGCGGACGGCCCCGGGCCGGATCAGCTGCTCAAATGCGCCGACATGGCGCTGTACCGCGCCAAGGAGCGCGGCCGCGATCGTCTGCAGCTGTACAACCCGACCTTCAACGTCCGGGTGTTCGAGCAGATGGTGCTCGAGGGGCGCTTGCGCCGGGCCCTCGAGCAACGTCAGTTCGTGCTCCTCTACCAGCCCCAGATCGGGCTGGACAGTGGCGCGGTCGTGGGGTTCGAGGCGCTGCTGCGCTGGCGTCATCCGGAGCTCGGGCTGGTGTCGCCGCACGAGTTCGTGCCGCTCGCCGAGGAGACCGGCCTGATCGAGCCGCTCGGCATCTGGGTGCTGCGCACCGCCTGCCTGCAGCATCGCGCGTGGCGCGAGGCCGGGCTGCCGGAATTCCGGATGGCGATCAACATGTCGGCGCGCCAGTTCCAGCGCCCCGGCCTGGAGGAGCGGATTCGCGAGGTGCTCGCCGAGACCGCGATGGCGACCGCGGCGCTCGAGCTGGAGCTGACCGAGAGCGTGCTGATGCAGGAGGGCGACCATACCGCCGCGCTGCTGGACACGCTCAGCGATCTGGGCATCGGCCTGGCGCTGGACGATTTCGGCACCGGCTACTCGTCGCTCAGCTACCTCAAGCGCTTCCCGATCACCCGGGTCAAGATCGACCGCTGCTTCGTGCGCGACATCGCCACCAGCGGCGGCGACGCCGCGGTGGCGCGCGCCGTGATCGCCATGGCGCACGGGCTCGGCGTCGAGGTCGTCGCCGAAGGCATCGAGACGCTCGAGCAGCTCGCGGTGCTGCGCCGCTACGGCTGCGACGAAGGTCAGGGATTCCTCCTCGGTCGGCCGGTCGCGGCGTCCGAGGTGCCCGACCTGGTGCGCCGCCAGGGGTGGCCGGCCGGCCGCCGCCCCGCGGCGGTGAGCTGATCCCGGTACCGCCGGACGCGCCCGATGGCCGATCGCCTCCCGCCGGCGTAGGTCGGCCCGGCCCTCGGGTTACCGTCCCGGATGATGCGCCTGGATCGAGAGCCCGAGGGGAGGCCCGACGCCCCGAGCGACGGCGGCTCCCGCCTGTGGCGCGCACGCCTGGCCGATCGCGCGCTTCGGATCGCGTCAGGCGCGCCATGGGCCAAGGCTTGCCGTCGGGTCTCGCTTCGGGTTCGCCATCGAGGACACACGATTCGGGACGGTAGCCCGAGGGTCGCACCGACCTACGGCAGGCATCGTGAATCACGACAACCGTACATTGCGAATCCCAATCCGCCGAGTCGGGAACCGCTCTGAGTTCGTGAGCCCCGGTGCGACTCGAAGAACGCCGGGACGCTCAGCCCCCTCCCACGAGGCTCCGCGGCAGCCGGAGCGCGATCCCGGAGAACGCCGTGACCAGGAGCATGGCGACCATCGGCATCAGCATGAGCGGCCAGAGCGCCTCGTCGACGTCCGGCAAGGAGATCTCGGGCGGCGCGATGCCTCTCATACCGCCCCCATGAAGTCGCGACCGATGGGTCGGAGCGTCTTTTCTGTCATGCCCCGGCTTGACCGGGCATCCAGACTGGATCCCCGGGTCGAGCCCGGGGGTGACAAGAAGAGTGGTCGATGGGTCAAGACTTCGTGTTCCTGGTATCAGATGGCACGCGGCCGGGCCGAACGGCGGCGAGAGGTGGCTGATCGGCACGGTCCAGCCGAGGCCCGTGAGGTCGACGCGTCCGCCCGGGAGCGCCTTTTGTGATGGCCTCGGGATCGCGCGGCGCGCCCGGACCCGGGTGCCGGCGGCGCGCGCCCCGCGTGCGGTCGGGATGCGTAAAGTCTGGAAGATCAACATCACGAACATCTGACAAACGACTGTTAATGCCCGAAGTTTTAGAAGAACCCGTACACATGCCAAACAGAGCCACAGTCGATCTGGCAAGACCTGGTGAAGTAACGCTTGACTGCAGCAGCGCGGTGCAGTAATGTGCATCGTGCCTCATCACACTGATGCAGCGCTTGGGAGGATAAGCTGCTGTGCGAGCCAGGCGGGGGAAGCGACTTGCGACGCGGGTTACGGTCAGCGTCGATCAGCGGGACTACGAGCAATTGACGGCGCTGGCCGAGGAGTACCGTGTCTCTCTCGCCTGGCTCGTGCGCTACGCGGTGACGGATCTGCTCGAGCGTTACCGCCAGGACCAACTGGAACTGCCCCTCGAACCAACCGCGCGCCGGCAACGTTAGCCGGCGCCGGCAGCTCACC
>JBOHKK010000075.1:0-20087 GCA_050729115.1 Geminicoccaceae bacterium
TTTTCGGGCGCGCGGCCGACCATCCACCCCCGCGCGTTCCGGGGCGCGCGGCCGCCCCGCCAACCTCCGCGCTGGGGCCCGCGGGCGCGGGCCTGGCTCCCAGCACACACCTCAGTGGTCGGTGCGGAGCGGCACGCCAACCCCGCGCGCGATACCGATTCCGAAGGCCAGGACTTCGTGGAATCGGTATCACTCCACCGGGCAGGGACCGTCGCTCGGCTGATCCGGCGCCCAGCACGGGGCGCCCGTCTCTGCCATCAGCTGCGCCAGGTTCTCGCCCTGATCAACGAGCGTCTCCTCGATGTCGGCGCCGCGCATGACGATCAGCTGAAAGGTGTCCAGGTAGATCTTGTTGAACTCGCCGCCCTTCTCGCCGAGGCCGACCGGGAGCAGGCTCGGGATCGCGTCCTTGGCGCTCGCCTGGGCCTCGATGGCGGCTGCCGCGATCTTGATCCCGGGTTCGAGATCCTCGGGGAGGTCGACCTCGATCACCGGATAGAAGCCGACCGCCTTGAGCGTCTCGATCTGGACCTCGGGCTGGGTGAGGTAGCCGATCAGCTGGGCCGCCGCCTCGGGCTGCGGCGCGCTCTTCGGGATCGCGAGGCCAGCGATGACCGGCATGAAGCCGCGGCCGGCGGGGCCGGCGGGCGCCGGAAAGGCGACGAAGTCGTCCGGCCGCTGGCGGAACGCCTCGAGCAGGCGCGCGGTGTGATCGAACGCGATCCACACCTCCTCGGCGAGCAGCGGGTCCTGCATGAAGGCGTACGAGGTGGAGCGCGGCGAGGCATGCTCCCAGAGCGCCTTGAAGTCGGCCCACATCTGCTCCGCCTCGGGGCTCTTGAACGGGCGCACCACGCCGCCGGCGTACGACGGGTAGAGGTAGCCCTGGAAGAAGCGGTGCATCAGGCCCTTGGGGCCCGCCGGGAAGCCGAGCTTGCGCTCGCCGGTCGCCGCCTCGACGTTGGCCGCCCACTGTTGCAGCTGCTCGTAGGTCAGGCTCTGGATGTCGGCGCCGTCGGGCAGGTGCTCGAGCGCCTGCCTGTTCGCGGCCATGATGTAGGAGGCCTGGATCCAGGGCACGTACACCTGCTCGGAGGTGCCGAGCTTGCCGAGCTCGACGAAGGTCGGGTTGAACGTCCGGTCGCCGAGCTGGGCCATCACGTCGCTGACCGGGGCGAGCCCCGCCTGCACCGGCGCCAGCTCGCCGTGGACCGCGCCCACGAGATCGACGGCCCCGGTCTCGGTCGCCGTCTCCGCCTGCATTCTGGTGGTGAACGGACCGACGTCCTCGGGGATGAAGTCGACCTCGCCCTCGAAGCCCTCGAGGATGACGTCGCGCACCTTCTGCGCCTCTTCGATCGGGCGGAGCTGGGTCGAGAGAAAGACGATCTCGTCCGCCGCCGCCGGCACGCTCAGGAGAGCCAGGCCGAGCGCCAGCACGCAGCCCGCATTGTTCCTTGGCGTCATCGAAGCCTCCATCCTTGTGGTTGACCAAGGTATGCCAGGGTGACGGCCGACTGCCAAGCACGGCGGCCGGACCGCCTGCCACGGCCGTGGCCGAGGAGCGGTGGGGTCTCGGCAATGGCAGGCGGTGAGGCCGCGGCAGTGACGGGTGGTGAGGCCGCGGCAGTGGAGGGATGCAGGCGATGACAGGTGCCCCTAGTGTCATTGCGAGGAGCGTAGCGACGAAGCAATCCAGCATCCGGGCGGCCTTCTGGATTGCTTCGCTGCGCTCGCAACGACGGGGCGGTGGGGCCTCGGTGTGCCTTCTGGATTGCTGCGCTGCGCTCGCAACGACGAGGATGGGCGGGGGCAAGGAACCCGTTCCCGATGGCCTTGTTTCTCTCGAGGGGAACGACTCGCTCGTTTCGACGGACGTTCCTGGCCCACATCCGAAGTGCCACAGAGGGAGATCAGCCATGGTTGCGCGCAGAGCAGACGCCGAGTGGCAGGGAGACCTGCGTTCGGGCAAAGGCCAGGTGAGCCTCGGCAGCGGCGCCTACTCGGGTCCCTACTCGTTCCGCTCCCGGTTCGAGAGCGGCGACGGCACCAACCCCGAGGAACTGATCGGTGCGGCTCATGCCGGCTGCTTCTCGATGGCGCTCGCCGCCGGGCTCTCGGGGGCCGGTCACCCACCGGAGCGGATCCACACGGAGGCGACGGTCGACATCGAGCAACAGGACGGAGGCTTCGCGATCACGCGGATCCTGCTCGAGACCGAGGCGCAGGTGCCGGGGATCGACCAGGCGAGTTTCCAGGAGCAGGCTCAGGCGGCGAAGGCGAACTGCCCGGTGTCGAAGGCGCTTGCCGGCACCACGATCCAGCTCGAGGCCAAGCTCGTCTAGAAGGCAACTTGGACGCCACGCTCGGCGCCGTCATTGCGAGGAGCGCAGCGACGAAGCCATCCAGAGGCCGCTCCTGGATCGCCACGGGCGCTGGCGCACCCTCGCGATGACGCTGCGCAGGCGCGTGGCGGTTCTGCGCCCCGGTTGCATGCGCCGGGGTCGGCCCCTGTCGGTGGCAACTGAATACCGACCCTGCGAAGTCCTGAGCTTCGCGGCTGGTATCGGCCGGCCGGTCGATCACTCCATCCGGCGACGGAACAGCCAGGCCGCGGCGGTCAGGGTGGCGAGCGCGATCAGCACCAGAGGCGCGGTGTTCAGGAGGACCTCGCCCGCCGGCAGGCCCTTCAGGAACACGCCCTTGACCACCACCAGGAAGTGACGGAGCGGGTTGACCAGCGTCAGCGGCTGCAGCCAGCCCGGCATGTTCTCGATCGGGGTCGCGAAGCCCGAGAGCAGGATCGCGGGCGCGCCGAACAGGAACGCGCCGAGGATCGCCTGCTGCTGGGTCGCGGACAGCGAGGAGATCAACAGCCCGATGCCGATCACCGCCGCCAGATAGACCACGAGGCTCGGGTACAGCAGGAGGAGCGACCCCCGCAGCGGCACGCCGAACACGAACAGCGCGACCACGATGTAAAGGGTTGCGTGGACCATGCCGATCAGCAGCGGCGGCGTCATCTTGCCGATCAGGATCTCGTGGGTGCGAAGCGGCGAGACCATGAGCTGGTCGAAGGTTCCGAGCTCGCGCTCGCGCGCCACGGAGAGCGCGGTGACGATCAGCCCGATAAGAAGCGAGATGATCGCGATCAGGCTCGGCACCGTGTACCAGACGTAATCGAGGTTGGGATTGAACCAGTTGCGGACGACCAGAGTGGCGCCGGGCGCGCCTGCGGCCGCCGCGCGCGGCGGCGCCGTCCCGAGGTCGGCGATGATCCGCTCGAGATAGCCTGCGACGATCTGGGCGGCATTGGAGCGGCGGCCGTCGAGCAGGATCTGGACCTCGGCCGGGCGCCCGGCCTCGATCGCGCGCGAGAACTCGGGGCCGATCTGGATCGCAGCCAGCACGCGCCGCTGGTCGAGCGCCGCCTGCACCTCGATCAGCCCGGTGAGCGGGACCACCTCGCGGAAAGTCTCGGAGCCGGCGATCCGCTGTACCAGCTCCGTGCCCCAGCGGCCGGCATCGCGGTTCAGCACGGCGACATCGACGTTCGTGACCTCGAGGGTCGCGGCGTAGCTGAAGATCAGCAGCTGCACGATCGGCGGCGCGATCAGGATGACCCGACCCTTGGGGTCGCGCAGGATCGCGAGCAGCTCCTTGATGATCAGCGCGCGCAGCCGGCCCCACATCTTCACGCGAGCCTCTTCGGCGTGGCCCGCACCGCGAGCGCGAACAGGACCGCGCCGATCAGCAGCATGGCGCCGATATCCGGGAGAAAGAGCGGCCAGATGTCGCCGGCGAGAAACACGGTCTGCAGGCTCGGGATTAAGTAGCGCGCCGGCACGATCGTGGTGAGCCACTGGATCGGGGTCGGCATGCTCGAGATCTCGAAGATGAAGCCCGAGAGCAGGAACGCCGGCAGAAAGCCCGAGAGCAGCGCCGCCTGGGCGGCGACGAACTGGTTCTTGGTCACCGCGGAGATCAGCAGCCCCTGACCGAGCGCCGGGCACAGGAACGCGATCGACAGAACCAGGAGCGCGCCCGGCGAGCCTCGGAACGGCACGTCGAACAGCAGCACGGCGACGACGGTGCAAAGGATCATCGAGGCGAGCGCGAGGCCGAAGTACGGCAGGAGCTTGCCCACGAGGAGCTCGGCCACGCCGATCGGGGTCGCCATGATCGCCTCCATCGTGCCGCGCTCCCATTCGCGGGCGACGACCAGCGCGGTGAGCAGCGTCCCGATCAGGGTCATGACGATGGCGATCGAGCCCGGCACCAGGAAGAACCGTCTCTCGAGCCCCGGGTTGAACCAGAACCTCTGCACCGCGGCGATCGCGGGCGCGCGGCCTTGGCCCTCGGCCGCCCGCTGGCGCTGGAAGGTCGCGACCACGCCTCGGGCATAGTTCTGGACGAAGCTCGCCGTGTTCGGCTCCGAGCCGTCGGTGATGACCTGAATCCGTGGCGCGCCGTCGGACCGCTCGGCCTCTGCGGTGAAGGTCGCCGGGATGACCACGATGCCACGGATCCGCCCCGCGACGAGATCGGGCACGAACGTGCGGCGATCGTGGGCGAGGCGGGCATCGAAGAAGCGCGACGCCTGGAAGGCTGCGGCGAGCTCGCGCGCAGGCGGCGTCCCGCTCTCGATCGCGATCCCGATCCGGAGCTGGTTGGCATCGAGCGAGACCCCATAGCCGAACAGGAAAAGCAGGATCAGCGGCAGGACCACGGCGATCAGGACGCTGCTCGGATCGCGGACGATCTGGAGCGCCTCCTTGACCACCAGCGCGCGCAGCCGCCGCCGGCGGTCGGCGCCGGAAAGCGGCGTCGCGGCAGCGCCGTCGCGGCCATGGCCACGGACGCCCGGCAGAGCCTCGCGCTCGAGCACGATCATGCCGCCTGCTTCAGCTCGGATTGCTCGACCAGCGCGATGAAGGCGTCCTCGAGGCTCGGGTCCGGCGCCCCGGCGCTCGCGACGCTCGCCTTCAGGTCGTCGGGCGAGCCGGTGGCGATCGCCCGACCGCGATAGATCAGGGCGATCCGGTCGCAGTATTCCGCCTCGTCCATGAAATGCGTGGTCACGAGCACGGTCACCCCCTTCTCGACCAGCCCGTTGATGTGATTCCAGAACTCGCGCCGCGTGATCGGATCGACGCCCGAGGTCGGCTCGTCCAGGAACAGCGCCTCGGGCTCGTGCATGACCGCGCAGGCGAGCGCGAGCCGCCGCTTGAAGCCGAGCGGCAGGTTCCCGGCCGAGGTCGCGACCAGCCGGCCGAGATCGAAGACCTCGATCATGAGCTCGATCTGCTGGCGGGCGCGGCGTCCGGAGAGCCCGTACACGCCGGCGAAGAAGTCGAGGTTCTGGCGCACGCTGAGGTCGCCGTAGAGCGAGAAGTTCTGGGCCATGTAGCCGAGGCGGCCCCGCGCTCTGGCGGCGTCGCGGCGCAGATCGAAGCCGGCGACCCGGCTCTCGCCGGCGCTCGGGCGCAGCAGACCGCAGAGCATCTTGAAGGTGGTCGATTTGCCGGCCCCGTTCGGGCCGAGAAGTCCGAAGATCTCGCCGCGCGGGATCTCGAAGGTGATGTCCCGGGCCGCGGTGAAGTCGCCGAAGCGCCTGGTCAGGCCCTGCGCCTCGATCACGATCGCACGATCGGCCGCGACACCGGCCATGGCTTCGGCGAGCCGCGAGCGGCCGCCTGGACCGCCGCCCAGAATGTCGACGAAGGCGTCCTCGAAGCGTGGAATCGCCGGCCGGACCTCGCCGCCCCCGAGGTCGGGCGGGGTGGCTCCCTCAGCGAGGACGAGGCGGATCGCTCGGCCTTGGATCACGCCGTCGATCACGCCGGGTTGGTCGAGCGCCTGGGCGAGCACGCGCCGCCTCCGCCCGGCCAGATCCGTGACCCTCAGCACACGCCCCTCGACCCGGCCCGCCAGATCGCCCGGGCGGCCGGCGAACAGCACTCTGCCATCGCCCAGCAGCAGCACCCGGTCGCACTTCTCGGCCTCGTCGAGATAGGCGGTCGACCAGAGGACGCCGATGCCCGCGCCGGTCAGCTCCCGGACCATGGCCCAGAGCTCGCGCCTGGAGATCGGATCGACCCCGACGCTGGGCTCGTCGAGCAGAAGCAGCCGCGGCCGGCGGAGCAGGGCGCAGGCAAGCCCGAGCTTCTGCTTCATCCCGCCGGACAGCCGGCCGGCGAGACGGGTCGTGAAGCGCTCGAGATCGGTGAAGCGTAGCAGCCGGCCGAACACCTCCGGTCGCTCGTGCCGGGGCAGCGCCCGGAGATCGGCGTAGAGATTCAGGTTCTCCTGGACCGACAGGTCCTCGTAGAGACCGAAGGTCTGCGGCATGTAGCCGATCCCGGCGCGGATCCGCTCGGGCGCCGTCCGGGTGTCGAGACCCAGCACCTCGACCCGACCGGACGTGGGCAGGAGAAGGCCGGTGAGGAGGCGGAGCAGCGTCGTCTTGCCGGCGCCATCCGGCCCGACCAGTCCGGTGATCGCGCCGGCTTGGATCGTCGCGGACACCGCGTCCAGCGCCGGCGGGCCGGCCTTTGCGAAGCGCATGGTCACGTCTGCGAGCCGCGCGAGCTCGCCGCTCACGGCGCTATCCCCTGCCCTCGGCCCGCGCGCCGGGGATCCGGACCGTCACGGGCATGCCTTGGCGCAGTCCCTGATCGGGGTCCTCGACCACGACCCGGAGGCGGTAGACCAGGTCGGTGCGCAGCTCCGGCGTCTCGACTGACTTGGGCGTGAACTCGGCAACCGGCGAGATGAAGCCGATCTGGCCGTCATAGGGTTGGTCGGGGCGGGTGTCGGTCACGATCAGAGCGGCCTGGCCCGGGTGGATCAGGCCGAGCTCCGGCTCGGGCACGTAGGCCCGGACCCAGACCGGGCGCTCCAGCGAGAGCGTATAGACCGTCTCACCTCGGGCGACGATCGCGCCCGGCTCGCGCACGCGGGCGAGGATCACCCCGGCGGCCGGCGCGTGCAGCTCGGTGTCGGCGAGCGCGGTCTCGGCCGTGGCCTGCCTCGCCATGGCGGCATCGAGCGCGGCACGCGCGGCGGCCTTGTCCTCGCGCCGGAAGCCCTCGAGGGCGAGGTCGAGCGCCTTCTCGGCCGAGGTCAGGCGGGCGCGCGCCTCATGGAGCAGGGCGCGGGCATCCTCGTAGGCCTGGCGCGACACCGCGCCGCCTTCGACCAGGCCCTCGTGGCGCTCGAACTGGCGCTCGGCGTTGACCACGGATGCCTGGCGCTCGGCGACCAGCGCGCGGGCCTGCGCGATCTCCGCAGGGCGCGTCCCGGCTTCGAGCTTCTGGACGTTGGCGCGCTCGGCCGCGGCCTCGGCGACGGCGAGACGGAGGTCGTCCTCGTAGGGCTGCCGGTCGAGGGTCGCAAGCAGATCCCCCGCCCGCACGGGATCACCCTCCTCGACGCGCATCTCGGCGATCCGCCCGAACACCCTGAAGCCGAGCTCGACCTGCCGGATGTCGACGTTGCCGTAGAGGGTGAGCGCCGTCTCCTCCTCCGGGACGAGCCCGAGCCTTGCCTGCAGGTCGAGCGCCACGAACGCGGCAGCGCCGGCCCCACCCAAGAGGAGCAGAACCAGCAGGATCCGGACGGATTTCCTCATGGCGCCGCTCCGGCGGCGGTCTGGTCACCCAGCGCGTCGACGCTCGCCTGAATCAGGCTCCGGATCGCGGCGAACTCCCTCTCGCCGATGCGGCTCCAGCCGAGCTCGCGCAGGACGGTCGCGCGCGCCGCCCGGAAGATCAGAACCTGGCCGATCAGCTGCGGCACCTGAAGCCGCACCGCCTCGTCGTCCGGACCCTGCCCGGTGATCCGGGCGATCAGGGCGGCGATCGTCCCGAAAGTCGGGTGGATGAAGCCGTTGTAGAGCCGCTCGAAGGCCGCCGACGGCTCCATCTGCTCGCGCATGATGAAGCGCGCCCAGCTCGCGGATTCCTCCTGGACCAGCATTCGGGCGAAGGCCTCCAGAATATCCAAAAGCAGGCGTCGCGCCGCGGCGGCATCGACCGGTCGAGCACCGCCGTCCCGGCTTTCGGCGGCGAGCTCGATCCGGGCGCGTTCCAGCGTCGGGCCGATCCGACTTCGGATCTGCAGGGCGATGTGCTCGGCGGCAGCGAGGTAGAGCCCCTGCTTGCTGCCGAAGTGGTAGGGAATAGCGGCCAGGTTGACGCCTGCCCGCTTGGTCAGTGCTCGGGTGCCGGCTTCGAACCCCTGCCGGCCGAACACATCAATGGCGGCCTGAAGGAGCCGCTGGCGGGTCTCCTCGCCGCGCTCGGCGCGGGCGGGCTGGGGCGAGCGTACCTGGTCACGCATGCACCTGATATGTGCCGCTCACTCGTTTAAGTCAATCGATCGACTTTGTGCCCTCGTTGTGCGCACGCCACGCGCTTTCATGCCGCGACGCGCGGGAACGCCTCGTCGCTCCCGATCAGCCGAGCTGACGCCCGGCGAGCCAGCGGCCGTCGACGGCTTCAGTGACCCGGCGGGTCGATGGCGTCGCCAGTTGCGTCCAAAGGTACAGCGACAGCGTCCCCCGCCACGGGAACGATTCGCGCCACATCCGCTGTCGCCCTGAACGGCAGCGCCACTGCACCGCACCCGGCCAAGGATGTGCAGATCAGTACCAGAGCCAACACGCGCATCGGACCGCCCCGAGTGAAAGGTCCATCACCCCCATAGAACGCGGTGAACGGAGTTCGGTGCCATGCCGCGGCGAACCGCGCTGCTTTCGGGCCGAATCGTCGAGAGAGTCCTGCGTCTCGCCGATGGCGACGCCAACCCCCATCGGCGACGGGTCCTGAGCCTTCCGATCGCCGGCGCGTCGAGCGCGGCGCGTGATAGGGTTTGTGGTCGGTTGGCCAAGGTCGGGGCGGACATGCGGTCCTTTGTCATCGCCGGCGGCCGGCGGACGAAGTCCGCCTCTTCCTGGCGCTGCATCATCGGATGGACGATGTTGGCGCCGCCGTAATAGCGTGGGTGTCTGATCGTCACCTCGATCGAGAGCCATCCCACGAGCCCAAGCCGCTTCGCTGAACGGTTCTAGGGGAGTACGTTCTTCTGACCGAGTCCCGATGATCGCACCTGCTGAACCGCCATCGCTGCTCTCCGAAGGCCGCATGCTGGCTCTTTGCGCAGCGCGGGTCTTTCTCTTCGCAACCTTCATGACGGTGGCTGCGACGATCCCGCTGATCATGACGGAATGGGGCCTGACGGCGGCGGCCGCCGGCGCCATCGTGTCGAGCTTCACCATCGGCTACGCCGTCTCGCTGTTCGTGTTCGCCTGGGCCGCCGACCACTACGGCGCCAAGCGGATGGTCTTCGTTTCCGCGATCGCCGCGGCGGCGACCGGCCTGATCTTCGGCCTGCTCGCGCGTGGGTGGTGGACGGCGATGGTGCTCTACGGCCTCGTCGGCCTCGCCCAGGGCGGGGTCTACACGCCGCTCGTCATGGTGGTATCGGACGAGGTCGAGGCGGCGCGGCGCGGCAACGCCATGGGCTGGCTCATCGCCTCCACCTCGGTGGGCTATGCCGCCTCGCTGGCGGGCGCCGGCATCGGCATCGCCATCGGCGGCTGGCAGGCCGCCTTCGTCCTGACCGGCGTGCTGCCGGCAATCGGCGCGGTCCTTCTGATCGCGGCCCTCAACCCGCTCGCCAATCGGATCCACCCGCGGCCGCTCGAGATCCGGCTCGGTGACGAGCTGGTGCGTAACCCCGAGTCCCGCCTCCTGATCGCCGGCTACACCGCCCACTCGTGGGAACTTCTCGGGATGTGGGCGTGGATCCCGGCGTTTCTCGCCGCGGCGCTCGCTCTCAAGGGCATGGCAGCAGCCGGCGCCACGGTTTCGGGCGCCTATCTGTCCGGCGTGCTGCACCTGTTCGGCGCCACCGCCGCCTTCACGATGGGCCGCCTTTCCGATCGCACCGGCCGCCGCCCGGTGCTGATCGCGCTCGCCGCGGGCGGGGCGATCGTCTCCTGCGCCATCGGCTGGCTGATCCATGCGCCGTTGATCGTCCTGATCCCTCTGGCGCTCGCCTACGCCTTCGTCTGTCTTGGCGACTCTCCGGTCCTGACCACGGCGATCTCGGAGACGGTACGGCCGGGCTATCTCGGTGCCGCGCTCGCCTGGCGGGCGCTCCTGGGCTTCGGCGCCGGCGCGGTCGCGCCGCTCGGCGTCGGTTTCGTGCTCGACGCTGCCGCCGCGGCCAGCGCGGGCCCCGCGGTCTCCTGGGGGCTGGCCTTCGCGACGCTGGGGCTCGGCGGGGCGAGCGCGCTTGCCTGCGCCGTGGCGTTGCGCCGGCGCCTGTGAGGGGCGATCGCGATGATGGCCTTGGCGATCTGGATGTCGATCTCCGCTCTGCCGATTCGACCACGCGGCGGCTGTCGGGATCGGGCATACTCGTTCGTCCTTGGGGAACAGATCACCCTGCCCCCTCGTTTCTTTGGAGGACCCGCGGATGCAGGCAGTTTTGAAGCGCCACGTGGTGGCCGAGAGCGACGATATCGTCGAATGCGCCGGCTACCCGTACTTCCCGCGCGCGGCGGTGCGCATGGATTGGCTCGAGAAGGCGGCAAAGACGGAGTCGGATCTCGAATGCCCGCACGGCGTTCAGTTCTACGACGTGGTGATCGACGGTGTGCGCCACGGGCGCGCCGCCTGGTCCTACGAGGCGCCACAAGTCGCGATGAGGAAGGTGGCCGGGCGCTTCGGATTCTGGGAAGACGTCGAGGTGCGCTGAGCGGCGAAGGAAGGTCCACATGCAGTATGCGATTCTCTGCTACCACGACGAGGCCACGGTCGGTTCGCTGACCGAGGAGGAGGACGCCGCGCTCATGGCCGAGCTCGAGGTCGTGAGGCGGCAGCTGGAAGACAGGCTTGGCCCGGTCGCGCGCCTGATGCCGACCACCGCGGCGACGACCGTGCGCGCCGGGGCCGAGCCGCTGGTGATCGACGGCCCGTTCGCCGAGACCAAGGAGCAGCTCCTTGGCTTTTACGTTATCGACTGCGCGACCCTCGAGGAGGCGATCGAGGCCGCGCGTCTCCTGACGGCGCCGCGGGTTGCCGCAGGACTCAAAGGTGCGCTCGAGATTCGCCCGATCTCCATCTTCGTCCCGGGGAGCCGGGCGGCGTGAGCGATCTCGCCTGGATCGATGCGGCCCTGACCTCGGCGCGCCCCCCGGCGCTCGGAGCGCTCCTTCGCTATTTCCGCGACCTCGATCGAGCCGAGGAGGCCTTCCAGGAAGCCTGCCTGCGGGCGCTCAGGCACTGGCCGGTCAACGGCCCGCCGCGCGACCCCGCCGCTTGGCTCATCCTGGTCGGGCGCAACGCCGCGCTCGACCAGGTGCGGCGCCAAAACGGCGAGCAACCGCTACCGGCCGACGAGCTCATCTCGGATCTGGACGATGCCGAAGCGGCGCTCGCCGAGCGGCTCGACAACTCGCACTATCGCGACGACGTGCTGCGGCTCCTGTTCATCTGCTGCCATCCCGATCTGCCGGCTACCCAGCAGATCGCCCTTGCCCTGCGCATCGTGTCCGGCCTTTCGGTCAGGGAGATTGCGCGCGCCTTCCTGGTGAGCGAGAGCGCGATGGAGCAGCGCGTCACGCGGGCGAAGCGGCGGGTCGCGGCGGCGCAGGTTCCCTTCGAGACCCCAGGTGCTATCGAGCGGGCCGAACGGCTCGCGGCCGTCGCCGCCATGATCTACCTCCTCTTCAACGAAGGCTATGCGGCGAGCGGCGGCGCGGCGCACATCCGCGTGCCGCTTTGCGAGGAGGCGATCCGGCTCGCCCGGCTGCTGCTCAGGCTCTTCCCGAGTGAGAGCGAGATCATGGGGCTCACGGCACTGCTCCTGCTGCAGCATGCGCGCGCGCCCGGCCGGCTCGACGCCGAGGGCGGCATCGTGCTCCTGGAGGATCAGGATCGCGGCTCGTGGAACCGCGCGCTGATCGCCGAGGGGCTCGTGCTCGTCGAGAAGGCGCTGCGCCACCGACGTCCGGGCCCCTACCAAGCGCAGGCCGCGATCGCCGCGGTGCATGCGCGGGCGGCGCGGGCCGCGGACACCGACTGGGCGGAGATCGACCGGCTGTACGCCCTGTTGGAGAGGTTGCAGCCGTCGCCCGTCGTCACCCTCAATCGGGCCGTTGCGGTCGCCAAGGTCAGCGGCCCGGAGGCAGCGCTCGCCATGGTCGAGCCGCTCGCCGAGCGGCTCTCGGGCTATTTCCACTTCTTTGGCGTGAAGGGCGCGCTGCTCAAAGAGCTCGGCCGCGCCCAGGAGGCCCGGGTCGCCTTCGACCGGGCGATCGCGCTCGCCAACACGGCGGCGGAAGCCGCCCACATCAGGCTGCATCTCGACCGCCTCATCAAGGAGAGCGAGCCACGCGCCGGCATCCAGGCCTCGCCGTAACCCGGCGTGCGGCCGCCGACGCCTGCGGGAAAGCAAAAAAGATCAGGCCCGCTGTCGGAGCGCCGCCACCCGGTTCGTCCTTGGACCGATGATCGCCTGGAGCGCTCGCCTGAGCGAGCTGCACACGGAGGGGAGACACATGGCCGCAAGCGCCAGCGCCGCCAGCAGGACCGCGGAGCGGGACCTCGTCATCAGCCGCGTCCTCGAGGCGCCGCGCGACCTCGTCTTCGAGGCGTGGACGGAGCAGGAGCATCTCATCCATTGGTCCGCGCCGCATGGCTTCACCATCACCCATGGCGAGGGCGACGTCCGCCCCGGCGGCGCCTGGCGGTGCTGCATGCGGTCGGCCGAAGGCGTCGATTACTGGCTCGGCGGGAGCTACCGGGAGATCGTCGCGCCCGAGCGCCTCGTCTTCACCCATGCCTGGGAGGACGAGGCGGACCGGACCGGCCACGCGACGCTGGTGACGGTGACCTTCGCCGAGCACGGGCAAAGGACGAAGCTCGGGTTTCACCAGGCCGGCTTCGAGTCGGTGGCATCGCGCGATTCGCATCGAGACGGCTGGACCGAATGCCTCGACCGCCTCGCCGGGTACCTGGCGACGGCCTGAGACGAGCCGAGCGACACCAAGGAGATCGAAACGATGCAGCACCGAATCGTATCGCGAGACGAATGGCTCGCCGCGCGCAAGGCGCATCTCAGGAACGAGAAGGCGCTCACCCGGATGCGCGATCTCGTCGCCGCCGAGCGGCGCGCGCTGCCCTGGGTGAAGATCGAGAAGGATTACGTCTTCGACACCCCCGAGGGCAGGAAGACGCTCGCCGATCTGTTCGACGGGCGAAGCCAGCTCGTGATCCATCACTTCATGTTCGCTCCCGACTGGGAGGCGGGCTGTCCGAGCTGCTCGCTCGAGGCCGACCACGCCGAGGGTGCGATCGTGCATCTCGAGAACCACGACGTCGCCTATGTCCGGGTCTCGCGCGCGCCGCTCGAGAAGCTCGAAGCCTACCGGAAGCGCATGGGCTGGAAGGCCAGGTGGGCGTCGTCCCATGGCAGCGACTTCAACTACGACTTCCACGTGTCCTTCACCAAGGACGAGCTGGCGAAGGGCAAGGTCCATTACAACTACGACATGGTCGAAGGCTACGACGAACTGCCCGGTCTCAGCGTCTTCTACAAGGACGAGAACGGCGACGTGTTTCACACCTATTCCAGCTACGCGCGCGGCAACGAGGAGGTGATCGGCGCGTTCATCTATCTCGACATCACGCCCAAGGGCCGCAACGAGACCGAGATCATGGACTGGGTGCGCCGCCACGACGAGTACGAGGAGGCCAGCCAGCAGACGCCCGGCAGCGCCCGCGGCGCCGCAAGCGCCTGAACTCCAGGACGGATGGTGGTCCGACTGCAGGTGTTGATCGAGGTGTGAGTGCCGCTTGAGGGCTGACCAAGGGAGGAGTCCATGCCGATTCGCGGAAGCTGCCATTGCGGCAGGATCGCGTACCGCCTCGATGCCGAGCCGACCGAGGCGATCGAGTGCAACTGCTCGATCTGCCGGCGGAGGGGCTCGGTGCTGGCCGCGTTTGCGCCTGACCAGTTCCACCTCGAGACCTCGCGCGCCGAGATCGCCACCTATACCTTCGGCAAGCACGTCATCCGCCATCAATTCTGCAAGGCCTGCGGGTGCGCGCCTTTCGCCGAGGGGACTGGCCCGGGTGGCGAGGCGATGGTCGTGGTCAATCTCCGCTGCGCCGAAAACTTCGACCTTTCGACGATCAAGGTCACACAGTTCGACGGGGCCAGCCTGTAAGGCTGGTGAGGTAGAGCGAAACGCGGCGCTCAAGTGACCAAAAGCAACGGGAGATAATGGCATGCACAAGATCACGCCGTTCTTGTGGTTCGACCATCAGGCAGAAGAGGCCATGCATCATTACGTCTCCATCTTCAAAAATTCAAAGGTTGGAAACGTCACGCGCTATGGCGCTGCCGGGCCCGGGCCGAAAGGAAGCGTAATGACCGCCTCGTTCGAGCTTGAAGGCCAACAATTCACGGCCTTGAATGGCGGACCGCGCTTCAGGTTCACCGAGGCCATCTCGTTCGTCGTGAGCTGCAAGACGCAGGAGGAGGTGGACGAGCTGTGGGAGAGGCTCTCCGAAGGCGGCGAGATACAGCAATGCGGCTGGCTGAAGGACAAGTTCGGCCTCTCGTGGCAGATCATTCCCGTCGTCCTGATGGAGCTGATGAGCGACCCCGACCCCGAGAAATCGCGAAGGGTCATGGAAGCGATGCTTCAGATGACGAAGATCGACATCGCGAAGCTGAGGCAGGCACACCAGGGTTAGCCCGGCGCCGAGCGTGGAATGTCGCGGCGACCGGACGCTTCATCGCGGCGACCGCGCAGTGGGGCTTTGGCCCGCATAACTCTGGCCAACCGGCCAGCAGCGTAGGCATCAACAGAACGGAGGAAGACATGGCACTGCAGATGACCAGAACCGATGAGCAAGCCCAGATCCACGGGTTGCTGGACGACTGGGCGAAGGCGGCCCGCGCCGGCGACATCGAGGGCATCATGGCGGCCTACGCGCCCGACATCCTGTCGTTCGACGCCATCGCCCAGCTGCAGTTCAAGGGTGTGGAGGCGTACCGGAAGCACTGGGAAATGTGCGTCGAGATGTGCTCGGGGCCGATGACCTTCGAGATCCACGATCTCGGCATCGAGGCCGGCGACGGCGTTGCCTTCGCCCACTACCTGCTGCGATGCGGCGGCACGGGACCGGATGGCAAGGAACAGACCGGATGGATGCGCGTCACCGTCTGCTGCCGCAGGATGGGCGGAACTTGGAAGGTCGCGCACGAACATTTCTCGGTGCCGTTCGACATGGAAAGCGGCAAGGCGCTGCTCGGTCTCGAGCCGTAGCCGGGGCATCGGCGCAGCGTGACCCGCCACGTCCGCAAAGAGTGACGGGTCACGCCTGCGCCCGAAGCGAGCTGCAGCCGGCAGCAGGAGGAGGCAGAGATGACGGCTGGCAACGGCAGAACCACCGCTGAGGCCGAGCTCCACGCGCTCATCGATGAGCAGGCCAGGGCGATCCGCGCCAAGGACGTCGACGGGAGCCTGTCCAACCATGCGCCGGATGTCCTGCTGTTCGACGTGGTGAACCCACTGCGATCCGTCGGGTCAGATGCCGCCAGAAAGCGCCTGGCGGCGTGGTTCGCATCATTCCGGGGCCCGATTGGCTACGAGCTTCGGGACCTCGCCATCGTGGCGGGCGACGACGTGGCGTTCTGCCACAGCCTCAACCGGGTCAACGCGACGACGACGGACGGACAGAAGCTCGACATGTGGTGGCGAGCAACCGTTGGCTACCGCAGGCTCGAGGGCGCGTGGATGGTCACCCACGAGCATGCCTCGGTGCCGTTCGACGTGGCGAGCGGCCAGGCGTCGCTGGACCTCGAGCCATAGCCGTTCATCTTGGTGGGGTGACGTCGCCGTTTGCAAAGGGCTGCCGGCGCGTCAGCCCGCACACGGCAGAATCCACAAGCAGCGAGAGGTTCAGTTCCATGAAGCTCTATCTCACCCCCGGCGCGTGCAGCCTCGCCGACCATATCGCGCTGCACGAGGCCGGGCTCGTCTTCGATCGGATTCGGGTCGACCTCAGGACGAAGCGGACCGAGGACGGCGGCGACTACAACGAGGTCAATCCCAAGGGCTACGTCCCCGCGCTGGTCCTCGATGACGGACAGCTCCTGACCGAGAACGTCGCGATCCTCTCTTGGGTCGCGGCGCGCGCCCCGGAGCTCGCGCCGGGCGGCGAGCTGGGCCGCATCCGCCTGATCGAGATGCTCGCCTTCATCGCGACCGAGCTGCACAAGCCCTTCATCCGCTCCTTCTTCCCCACGAGCGACGTGGAGAAGACGGCCGCCGAAGATGCCATCCGCAAGCGGCTTGGCTTCCTCGCGGATCGGCTGCGGGGCGACTACCTGTTCGGCGGCGAGCCCAGCGTCGCCGACGCCTATCTGTACGTGATGCTGCGCTGGGCGCGGATGCAGGGGCTGGACGTTCCCGAGCCGCTGCCGGCCTTCGCCCTGCGGATGGAGGCGCGGCCGGCCGTGCGCCTCGCGCTGCAGCACGAAGGGCTCGCCTGAGAGCCACCCCGGTTGTCGCCATCTCGACTCCTTGCGGACGCGGGCCTTCGCGTCGCCGACCTGTCCTTCGGCTGCTCATCCGGATGTTCCGCTGTCAGGTCTTGTCGTTTCTCAAAGGCAGCCAAAAGAGATGAGGGTGCCAGCGCTGCGACTCCATCCCTTCCAGTCATGCCCCGGGCCGGACCTGGCTCGACTCGGGCATCTACGGCCTCCTCGGGTGACGCGGCGGGAGACATGGACCCTCGGGTCGAGCCCGAGGGTCACAGAGGGGAGAGCAAACATCGGAGTCGCCACACCAGTCAAAGCGATCGGGAGGAGAGCTCGATGAAATACCTGTGCCTTTGCTACTACGACCAGAAGAAGTTCGAAGCATTGACCGAGAGCGGTCTGGAAGCATTGGGGCGGGCATGCAGGTCCCATGACGAGGCGCTCCGCAAGAGTGGCCACCTGCTCCTGGTCGGCTCGCTCGCGCTGCCGCCGTCGTCCCGCACCGTGCGACCCGGGCGCGACAGACCTTCGGTCACCGACGGGCCTTTTGTGGAGACGAGCGAGCCGGCGGGGGCGTTCTTCATCATCGAGGCACGCGACATGGACGAAGCCATCGAGGTGGCATCGAAACATCCGGCGGCGCACGTCGAGGATCTGGGATGGGGGATCGAGGTGCGGCCGATCGACATGTTCGATCAACCAGAGCTGCGACACAGCGACCGATGAGCGCCGGTGGGGGAAGGTATCGCCAGCGGAGCCTGTTCGACACTCAGGAGCGGCCGGACTGCTTGCGTCCGGAGTTCGTTGCCCCTGGCACCGGCTTAGAAACCGACAGGAGAGCGAAAATGCCGAGAAGAACGTTCGCCGCGCTGGTTACGGCGATCGGTCTTTGCCTGGCGGTGCCGACCTCGGCGTCGGCAGAGAACCAGAGCGGCTACGCGGCCGTGAACGGCCTCGAGATGTACTACGAGATCCACGGCACGGGCCGACCGCTGGTCCTGCTGCACGGCGCCTTGATGACGATCGAAGGTTTCGGAGAGCTCCTGCCGTCCCTTGCCGAGACCCGCCAGGTCGTCGCCGTCGAGCAGCAGGCGCACGGCCGCACCGCCGACATCGATCGGCCGCTCCGCTACGAGCAGATGGCGGACGACACCGCCGCCCTGCTCCGGCACCTCGGGATCGAGCAGGCCGATTTCTTCGGCTACAGCATGGGCGGCGGCATTGCCCTGCAGATCGCGATCCGGCATCCGGACCTGGTGCGCAGGCTCGTGGTCGCCGCGGCCAACTACGACCCCGACGGCTACTACCCCGAGGTGCTCGAGGGCATCCAGAAGCTGAAGCCCGAGGACTTCGCCGGCTCGCCATGGCTGGAGGCGTACACCCGGGTGGCGCCGAACCCGGCAGCCTGGCCCGCGCTGCTCGCCAGGATCAAGGATCTGGACCTCTGGTTCGAGGGTTGGCCGCGCGCGGGCATCGCCTCGATCGAGGCGCCCGCGCTGGTCATCGTCGGCGATGCCGACGTCGTCCGACCCGAGCATGCGGTCGAGATGTTCCGGCTGCTCGGCGGCGGCGTGCCCGGCGACCTCGCCGGCCTGCCGCGTTCCCGGCTGGCCGTGCTCCCCGGCACCACGCACGTCACGCTGGTCGACCGCGCCGACTGGCTGACCTCGATGGTCACCGAGTTTCTCGACGCGCCCACGCCCGAGCCCAAGTGACCGGCGAGGCCGAGGCCTTCGAGCTCGAACGATATTGCGCCCACGATCCAAACGGAGGCCGCCCAATGCCCACCAGGACCATGCTCGCCGGAAGGTGCTCGTGCGGCAGGCTTCACTATTCGGTCGAGGACGGGTTCGTCTATGCCGGCTACTGCCATTGCTCGCAATGCCGGGCCCTCTCCGGCGCCGCCTTCACCGCCTTTGCCGGGATCGAGAAGGCGAAGCTGAAGGTCACGAAGGGCGCGGAGGACATCGCGATCTTCGAGAAGAACCCGGACGACATGGTGAACTTCTGCAGACTGTGCGGATCGGTGCTGTTCTCCGTCGTGCGCGACGGCACGTTCGTTCATGTGACCATGGGCACGCTGGCAGACGACCCGGCCATCCGCCCGACGTTTCACATCTTCGTGGGCTCGAAAGCGCCCTGGCACGAGATCACCGACGCACTGCCGCAATATCAGGAACATGCGCCGTTGTAGCCGCGATACCGAAGCGACGAGGAGCCATCATGACGACGAGCGGCAGGGCCCGGGCGCCGGGAGCTGCGCGGGAGCGACTCTTCAGCGCACCGTTGCGACGCGGCAGCGTCGCCAGCAGACATCGTTCCAGCAAGATCTGGCGGAGCCTCGGCGCAGCAGGGGTTTGTAGCCGGCCGAGACCGCCAGAAAGCCCAGCTCCGCCGCCTGCGCCGGAGAATCCAAGGTGCAGCGCGGCGGGGGAGCGGCACGCCCACCCCTGCCCCAGCGCTGTCACAAAAACACCGTTCGACCTGTCGGCCTCTCGGAGGCTCGTTCGTCCTGGCAGTAGAGGCCAAGGTCGAACCCGGTCGACGGGCCGGAAGCCCGGCCTCGAAGGCGAACCCAAAAAGGAGACGCGACCGTGCGATTCATGATGATGGTCAAGGCCAACAAGGACTCCGAAGCGGGCGTCATGCCGGGGGAAGAGCTCCTCGCCGCGATGGGGAATTACAATGAGGAGCTGGTCAAGGCCGGCGTGCTGCTCGCGGGCGAGGGGCTTCACCCGAGCTCCAGGGGTGCGCGCGTCAGGTTCTCCGGACACGAGCGGACCGTGGTCGACGGGCCCTTCCCCGAGAACGAGCTGATCGCCGGCTTCTGGCTGATCCAGGTGAGCTCGAAGGACGAGGCGATCGACTGGGCGAGGCGCTGCCCCAATCCCATGGCGGGCGAGTCCGAGATCGAGCTTCGCCAGGTGTTCGAGGCGGAGGACTTCGGTCCCGCCCTCACGCCCGAGATCCGGCAGCAGGAGGAGCGGCTGCGCGCGCAATCCGAGCAGCTGAGACAGGCCGCGACGCGCTGAACCCGAGGCGGTCGCGTAGGCAACCGTCGCCATTGCCACCACTCGAGGAGGAGAGGCCATGCAGGCCCAACCGTATCTGTTCTTCGACGGCCGCTGCGAGGAGGCGGTCGAGTTCTACCGCAGTACGCTCGACGCCGAGGTGACGATGCTCCTGCGTTTCAAGGACAGCCCTGATTCGCCTCCGGACGGCATGGTTGCGGCCGGTTCCGGCGAGAAGGTGATGCACGCGAGCTTTCGCATCGGCGACTCCACGGTGATGGCATCCGACGGCAGGTGCCAGGGGCGGCCGAGCTTTCAGGGCTTCTCGCTCGCGCTCACGGCGTCCGACGAAGCCGAGGCCGATCGCCTGTTCGCGGCCCTGGCCGACGGCGGCCAGGTGCAGATGCCGCTCGCCAAGACCTTCTTCTCGCCGCGCTTCGGCATGGTCGCCGACCGCTTCGGCGTGTCCTGGATGATCGTCGTGGCGCCTTGAGCGCGGCGGCCTCCGCC
>JBOHKK010000076.1:0-19642 GCA_050729115.1 Geminicoccaceae bacterium
GCGCGGGGTTGGCTGGTCGGCCGCGCGCCCCAAAAAAGAAGCATGATGCCGGGCGGACAAAGGTCCGACTTTCGTGAGCCGGGCATCAGCAGTCGGGCGGCGTCATCAGCTCGAGTTTCTCCAGCGTGGCATCCAGCTGGAAATCGCCGTAGTCGAGCACGACGTCCCGCAGAACGCCATTCTCGCCGAGCAGGAACTCCGCCTCGAACTTCGGCGTGTCGGACGCTTCGTGAAGGTCGTAGTACGCCATGCTCACCCGCCATGCCCGGCCGCCATCGGGCTTGTCCTGAGCCAAAGGCGCGACCGTCTGGGGCTGGCCGATCACGGAGGTGATCTGGGTCAGCGAATCGAAACCGGCGCCGTCGAACACCTGATGGCTGACGAAACGCGCGCCGGCGCGGGCCTCGTCCAGGACCTTCTCGATATGGGTCGTCGGGAAGATCGTCTGGGGCGGCAGGTCGACCGCGCGCTGGCTGGGTTCGGTGAAGGTGGCGACGCCGCCCGCCGAGGGCCCGAGCCGCGCCTCGCCGCGGAAGTCCTCCTGCAGCTCCTCGTCGCCGTAGCTGCGATAGGAGTAGCGCATCCGGGAACCGTCGAGCGCCTCCCAGCTGCTGAAACGCACGTCGTGGCTGAGGTCGCCGCCCTCCTCGAGGGTGCCGACGAAGGCCAGACGCTGACGCGACAACCAGCCGTCGCAGGCCCGCCGCCACTCGATCACCAGACCGCCCCGCACCTCGGCAAACGGGATGCCGAGGGTGGGCTCACTGGCGAGCGACAGGCGATAGGCGGCAACGTGCGGCTGGAGCATCGCGCTGGCGGCGAAGCTCCAGGTCGCGACGAGCAGTCCGGCGAGCAAGCCCGAGCTTCGTGAGCTAACCATACAGCCAGTCCTTCGCTGCAATTCCGAGCATGGTGGCACGCCGCACCCGCATCGGATAGGTAAAACCGTCACCACGACTGGTCGGACCGCTGCGATGGCTGCCATCAATCCTGTCGTTTTCGTGACCCGCAAGCTGCCCGCTGCGGTCGAGGATCGGCTGCGCCGCGACTACGCGCCGCGTCTCAATGCCGACGACCGCCCGTACGGCGCCGGGGAGCTGGTCGGGCACAGCGCCGGCGCCGCGGCGATCCTGACCTGCGCCACCGACGCCTGGCCCGCCCCGCTGCTCGAGCGCCTGCCGAACAGCGTGCGCGCCATCGCGACCTTCTCGGCCGGGTACGAGCACATCGATCTGGCGGCGGCCAGCGCCCGCGGCATCACCGTCACCAACACGCCGGACGTGCTGACCGAGGCGACCGCCGATGTCGCCATGCTGTGTCTGCTCGGCGCCGCCCGGCGCGCGTTCGAAGGGCAGGCGATGGTGCGCACGGAGAACTGGCGCGGCTGGACGCCGACGCAACTGCTCGGCATCGAGCTGCACGGCGCCACGCTCGGCATCGTCGGCATGGGCCGGATCGGCCAGGCGGTCGCGCGGCGCGCCCGCGCCTTCGGCCTGCAGGTTCACTATCACGGCCGCCGGCGCCTGCCGGCCGCACTCGAGCTCGGCGCGGTGTTCCACCCAATGCTGCAAACCCTGCTCCCGGCGTGTCGCTTCCTGTCGCTCCACTGTCCGGCGACGGCTGCGACCGCCCGCATGATCAACACCGATACCCTGGCCCGGCTTCCACGCGGCGCGGTGCTGGTCAACACCGCCCGCGGCGCCTTGCTCGACGACGAGGCGGTGCTCGCCGCCTTGGACAGTGGCCAGTTGTTCGCCCTCGGCCTCGATGTCTACGACGGCGAGCCGAACCTCCACCCCGGCTACCGCACGCGGCGCAATTGCTTCCTTCTGCCGCATCTCGGCAGCGCCACCCTCGAGACCCGGAACGCCATGGGATTTCGATGTCTCGACAATCTGGACGCGATCCTGGCCGGCCGGCCCGCGCCCGATGCCCTCAACTAACCGATCGCAGGCTGCTGCTGCGTGATGCTGTGGATGCCGCCGCCACCGTGCACCAGATCGGCGGCGTCGATCTGGATCGCCTTGCGGTCCGGAAACGCCGCGCGGATGGCATTGCAGCCGGCATCGTCCATGGCGTCTTCGAACATCGGGAGGATGACGGCGCCGTTCGCGATGTAGAAGTCGAGGTAGGACATGGTGAGGCGGCGCCCGGCGGCATCGAAGCGGGCGGCCGGCTGCTCGATCTCGATCACCTCGAGCTCGCGCCCGGCGGCATCGCGGGCGGCGCGCAGCCGGGCGAGATTGTCCTGCAGCCCGGCGTAGTTGGCGTCGTTCGTGTCCCGGCTGCTCAACGCCATGACCACGCCCGGCCGGACGAACCGGGCGACGTCGTCGACGTGGCCGCCGCTCGCGTCGCCCTCGAGGCCATGCTCCAGCCAGATCACCTGGGCGATGCCGAGATGGTCGGCCAGCACCGCCACCGCCGCCGCGCGCGACAGGCCCGGATTGCGCCTCGGATCGAGCACCGAGGGGGCACAGACCAGGCAGGTGCCGTCGCCGTCGACGTGCAGACCGCCGCCCTCGAGCACGATCGGGGCGGCAAAGCGCGGCGCCTCGAGCCGCGCGCAGATCGCTTCCGCAAGCCGGGCGTCCTGATCGAACGCCGGCGCCGCCCCGCCGTAGCCATCGAAGCGCCAGTCGACTCCTGCCAGGGTGCCCGCCTGATCGACCACGAAGGTGGGCGCGGTGTCGCGGATCCGGGAGTCGTCGTACGCCAGCGGCAGCACCGAGATGCCCTGGCCGCACTGCAGCGAGGCCTCGGCGGTCAGCTCCGGCCGCGCGATCATCGTCACCGGCTCGTACTGGACGATCGCCTGCGCGACCTCGACGTAGGCCCGGCGCGCGGCCGCCATGCGCTCGCCCCACAGCTCGGTCCGGCACGGCCAAGCCATCCAGCAGCGCGCGTGCGGCGCCCACTCGGCCGGCATGGCGAAGCCCTGCGCGCGCGGTGTGGTCACGGGCGGCCTCCTCGTCAACTCCCGATCATGAGAGTGCCCTCGACTGCGCGATTTGTCGATCCTTAGGGCATTTTCGGTTCAGTTGAGATCGGCGCCAGCCCGCTCCCCCTCCCGACCACCCGATCCCATGGTACGCTGTGGGTGGCCGGCAGGGGGCGTGGGCTGGGTCCGCCCAAAGGAAGAACGCGCTAGGCCCTGGCGACTCGCATCGTGTCGGGTTATCGTCCGCCCGACCACGCGAAAATCGGGAGAGTGGAGTGAGGAGCGCGATCGAGCAACGTCTGGCGGCCCGCGGCCTCGAATTGCCGGACGCGCCGGCGCCCGCAGCCAACTACGTGCCCTACACGATCAGCGGCAAGCTGCTGTTCGTGGCCGGTCAGCTGCCGTTGCGCCAGGGCGAAGTCGCGATCAGCGGCCGGGTCGGCGACGACGTCACCCTGGAACAGGGGCAGGAGGCGGCCCGCATCTGCGCCCTCAACCTGCTCGCCCAGGCCAAGGCCGCCTGCGGCGGCGATCTGGACCGTCTGGCGCGCTGTCTGAAGCTCGGTGGCTTCGTCAGCTGCGGGCCGACCTTCACCGAGCATCCGGCGGTGGTCAACGGCGCCTCTGACCTGATGGTCGAGGCGATGGGCGAGGCCGGGCAACATGCACGCTTTGCAGTCGGCAGCGCGAGCCTGCCGCGCGGTGCTGCGGTCGAGGTCGAGGCGATCTTTGAGCTTGCCTGAAGCCGCCGCGGCGGCGCGGCAGGGTGCCCTCCAGGTCAAGCTGGTTCAGGGCATCGGCCAGATCGAGGCGGGGATGTGGGACGCCTGCGTCGGGCCCGACCAGCCGTTCCTCAGCCACGCCTTTCTTGCCGCCCTCGAGGACAGCGGCTCGGCCAGCCAGCGCACCGGCTGGCTGCCGCTGCATGTCGTGGTCGAGAGCGGCGGCGCGCTGATCGGCTGCGCGCCGATGTACCTCAAGAGCCACTCGTACGGGGAATACGTGTTCGACTGGGGCTGGGCGAACGCCTACGAGCGCGCCGGCGGCACCTACTATCCCAAGCTCCAGGTCGCGGTGCCGTTCACCCCGGTGCCCGGCCCGCGCCTGCTGGTCCGGCCGGGGCTCGGCGCCGAGGCGCGGGCGGCGCTGGCGCGCGGCCTGGTGAGCGCCGCAAAGGAGCTCGGCGTGTCGTCGCTCCACGTCACATTCTGCCGCGAGCCCGAGTGGCACAGCCTCGGCGCGGCCGGGCTGCTGCAGCGCCAGGGTGTGCAGTATCACTGGCACAACCGCGGCTTCGCAACCTTCGACGACTTCCTGGCCACGCTCAAGAGCAGCAAGCGCAAGACCATTCGCAAGGAGCGGGCGCGGGTCAGAGAACAGGGTTTGGTCATCGAGATCCTGACCGGCGACGCGCTGACTCCGGACGTTTGGGACGTCTTCTATCCGTTCTACCGGTCGACCGTCGACAAGCGCTGGGGCAGCGCCTACCTGACCAAGGGCTTCTTCCTGCGGCTCGGCGAGACCATGCCCGAGCGCGTGGTCCTGATGATGGTGCGCCACGGCGGCAGCTATGTCGCTGGCGCGCTCAACCTCATGGGCGCCGACACCCTCTACGGCCGGGTCTGGGGCTGCCGGCGCGAGTTCGAGTTCCTGCACTTCGAGGCCTGTTATTACCAGGCGATCGAGTTCGCGATCGGGCGCGGCCTCGCGCGGGTCGAGGCGGGCGCCCAGGGGCCGCACAAGCTGCAGCGCGGCTACGAGCCGGTGCCCACCTACAGCGCGCACTGGATCCGCGACCCGGGCTTTCGCGACGCCATCGCGCGCTTCCTCGTCCAGGAGCGCCGCGAGCTGGCGTTCGAGATCGACCAGCTCCGCGAGCTGCTGCCGTATCGGCAGGATTAGCCGACCCAGAACGGCTTGTCCGCCTCGGCGAGAACGTCGGCTCGGGAGAGGCCGATGTCGCGCAGCATGTGGTCGCTCAGATACTGAAGGTGACGCCGCTGGCGGGCCCGCTCGTGCCAGAGGAGCAGGGTTCGCGCGAGGCGGTTCAGGCGCTCGGGCAAAACCACCGAGGCAGCCGCGCCCGGCACCCTGCGGCCTGAGGATGTTTGAGGCACAAAGGATCCTGTCATGGGTCATGCTCCGGCCGGACCGCTTCGAGCGCCCGGCGTAGGTTGAGGCACGGCGCCAATCGAATTCCATTGCGTTCGGGCGCGCAAAGCATCATTTCTCGAGCCGGCATTAGAAATTCTCATCGAGGAACCGGTGCCCCGCCGCTTGCCGCCGCTCAATGCCGTGCGCGCTTTCGAGGCCGCGGCGCGCCATCTCAGCTTCACTCGGGCGGCTGAGGAGCTCGCGGTCACCCAAGGTGCCGTCAGCCACCAGGTCAAGGCGCTCGAGGCGCAGCTCGGGCTGCGGCTGTTCCACCGCCTGCATCAGCGCCTGAAGCTCACCAGCGCGGGGGAGGCCTACCTGCCGATCGTGCGGGAATCGCTCGACCGCCTGGCCGCCGGCACCGAGCAGCTGGTCGCGAGCGAGCGGTCCAACCGCCTCACCGTCAGCGTCTCACCGAACTTCGCGGCCAAGTGGCTGGTGCATCGGCTCGGCCGTTTCGTCCTGGACCACCCGGCCATCGACCTTCGGATCAGCGCGAGCCTGCACCATGTCGACTTCGCGAACGAGGACGTGGACATGACGGTGCGCCATGGCGAGGGGCGCTGGCCCGACCTGCAGGTGACGCGTCTTTGCGGCGAACAGATCTTTCCGGTGTGCAGCCCCCGTCTCACGGATGGCGCACCTCCGCCGCGCGATGTCGCAGATCTGCGCCACCACACGCTCTTGCACCTGGATGACCGGCGCGACTGGACGAGATGGCTCGATGCGGCCGGCGTCGAGGCCCTCGATCTGAAGCGTGGCGTGGTCTTCAACCAGGCGAGCATGGCGATCGACGCGGCCGTCGACGGGCAGGGCATCGCCCTGGCCCGCACCGCGCTTGCCGCCTCGGATCTTCTGGCCGGGCGCTTGGTCCGGCCATTCGCGCTCGCCCTGCCGGTCCCCTATGCGTATTACATCGTGTGCCCCAAGGCGACCGCCGAGCGGCCCAAGATCGCGCTCATGCGCGACTGGCTGCTCGCCGAGGCCGCCCAGGATCAAGCGCGTCTCGCAGGGCTCAGCGCCGCCGCCGAATAGGCCCCGGCGTGATTGGCCCTTCCAGTAGCAACGGGCTAGGCGCGAAAGGCGGACTTAGACGGCCCTGGCCGCGCGGAGCGAGCGTTGGGTTCGCCTGCGGCTCACCCAACCTACGTCAATATCCGCGCGAGCGTCTGGAGGGCGGCGTCGATGCTTGCGCGATCGACGTCGAGATGGGTCACGGCGCGCATGCGGTGCTGGCCATAGCCGCCGATCAGGACGCCCCGTTGCTCGAGTGCCGCGGCGAGATCGCGCGCGCTCATCGGCCCGCGCACGTCGAACCACACGATGTTGGTCTCGACCGTGGTCGGATCGAGGTCGATGCCGGGGATCTCGGCCAAGCCCTCGGCCAACCGCCTCGCGTTCTCGTGGTCCTCGGCCAAGCGCTCGACGTGGTGGTCGAGGGCGTACAGGCACGCCGCGGCGATGATCCCGGCCTGGCGCATGGCGCCGCCGATCTGCTGCTTGACCCGCCAGGCCTCGTGGATGAACTCCCGGGAGCCGGCGAGCACGGCGCCGACCGGTGCGCCCAGGCCCTTGGAGAAGTCGATCCAGACGGAATCGAACGGCGTCGCGTAGTCCATCGCAGACGTGCCGCTTGCGACCACGGCGTTCATCAGGCGCGCGCCGTCCATGTGGCAGGCGAGGCCGTGCTCCCTGGCGACCGCGGTGACCTCGCGAATCGCCGCGATCGGCCAGACGGCGCCGCCGCCGAGGTTGGTCGTGTTCTCGACCTCCAGGAGGCGCGAGCGCGGCGCATGGCGCCAGGCGGGGGAATTGATCGCGGCGCGCACCTGCTCGGCGCTGAACATGCCGCGCGCGCCCTCGAGCCCGCGCATCATCGCCCCCGCGAGCGCCGCCGGCCCGCCGGATTCGGCGTGGAGCGGATGCGCGCTCGCCGCCAGAATGATCTCGTCGCCCTGCCGGCAATGCACGCGCGCCGCGATCTGGTTGCACATCGTCCCCGACGGCAGATAGACCCCGGCCTCCTTGCCCAGGAGATCGGCGACCTGCTCGCACAGCGCGTTGACCGTCGGGTCCAGCATGGCCTGCTCGTCGCCGACCTCGGCCGCGGCCATAGCCCGGCGCATGCCGGGCGTCGGGGTGGTGCGGGTATCGCTGTAGAGGTCGATCATGCCGGCACCAGCTCCGCCGCCTCGGCGCGGGCCCTGGTCGCCACCGGCTCCCTGCGCAGCCAGACCGCGGTGTCGTGGAACACCGCGCCGCCGTTCGGGGGCGCCGCCTCGGCGCTGATCAGGGCGTTGATGCCGATGCCCTCCTCGAACGCCGCGTTCGGCCAGATGCTCTCGACCACCAGCACGCCCGGCTGCTGGCCCGCGCGGATCTCGGCGTGCAGGCGCACCGAGCCGCGGCGGTTGCCCAGGCGCACCGGATCGCCCGCCTCGATGCCAAGCCGCCTGCCGTCCTCGGGATGGATCAGCACCGTCGGCCGCCCCTCCCTGCGGATCGAGGTCGGGGTTTCGGTGAAGCTGGTGTTGAGGTAGCTCCGCGCCGGCGCCGCCACGAGCCGGAACGGCCGCTCGTCGTCCGCATCGTCGATGATCGCGAAGTGATCCGGCAGCTTCGGCATGCGCGCATGGTCGGGACCGAACCTCGACCAGTCCGGCTTGAACTGGAATTTGCCGGATGGCGTCGGAAAGCCGTTCAGATGATGGGAGGTTGCGTAGTCCGGCATGGCCTCGAAACCACCCGCGTCCCAGATCGTCGTGGCGTCCGGCCAGCCGGAGCGCGCCAGCAGGTCGTCGATCAGCTGCCACTCGGTCATGGCAAAGCCCGGATGGTCGGCGCCGAGGCGTCTGGCCAGCGCGCAGATCACGTCATGGTTGGTCCGGCACTCGGCATGGGGCTCGAACAGCTTGCGCGCGATCTGGATGCGGGTATGGCCGGATGCCTGATAGATGTCGTCGTGCTCGAGGAACTGCGTTGCCGGCAGCACGATGTCCGCCATCTTCGCGGTATCGGTCATGAACTGCTCGTGCACGCAGACGAACAGGTCGTTGCGCGCGAAGCCCCCGTGCACCTTGTCGAGCTCGGGTGCCACGCACATCGGATTGGTGTTCTGGATGATCAGCGCCGTAACCGCGGGCCCCTCGCCGATGTCCTGAGCATCGCCGACCAGAATCGGCCCGATCCGCGACTGATCCAGGTTGCGGATGCTCGGGTCGATCAGGTCGAGCGCTTCGATCACCGTCTTGTCCCAGTGGTACAGGTCGCCCTGGTTGTACAGCGCGCCGCCGCCTTCGTACTGCCAGGCGCCGCTCACCACCGGCAGGCAGGACGCGGCGTGCATGTTGGCGGCGCCGTTCCGGCTCCTGGTGAAGCCGAAGCCGAGGCGCAGGTACGAGCGCCTGGTCGACCCATAGAGGCGAGCGAAGGCCTCGATCTCGGCGACCGTAAGCCCGGTGATGCGCGATGCCCATTCGGGCGTGCGGGTCGCGAGATGGGCTCGAAGCTCGCGCCAGTCGTCGGCGTACCTGTCGAGGTAGTCGAGATCGGCATGGCCGTCGCGGAACAGCACGTGCATCACCGCGCAGGCGAGCGCGCCGTCGGTCCCGGGGCGCAGCGCCAGATGCACGTCCGCCTGCTCGGCCGTCCCGGTCCGGTAGGGGTCGACCACGACGAGGTGCGCGCCGCGCGCTCTTCTCGCCCGCGCCACGTGGGTCATGACGTTGATCTGGGTATTCACCGGGTTCGTGCCCCAGATCACGATCAGATCGGAATGAACCATCTCCTCGCCGATCACGCCCCAACGGCGGCCGTGGCCGGCGCGCCAGCCGATGTCCGACAGCGTCACGCAGATCGTGGTGTGCCAGCCCGAGTAGCGCAGGGCGTGGCGCAGACGATTGATGCCGTCGCGCTGCACCAGGCCCATGGTGCCGGCGTAGTAGTACGGCCAGACCGTCTCCGAGCCGTGCTGCTGCACCTTGCGCGTGAACGCCTCGGCGACCTCGTCGAGCGCGTCGCCCCAGGCAATCGGCGCGAACTCTCCCGACCCTCTCGGGCCGACCCGCCGCAGCGGGCGGGAGAGCCGCTCCGGGTGATGGAAGCGCTCGGCATAGCGCGCGACCTTGGCGCAGACGACGCCCGCGGTGTAGGGATTCCGCTTGGAGCCCTTGACCTTGCCGAGCCGGCCGCCCGGCAGCACCTCGACATCGAGCGCGCACACCGACGGGCAGTCGTGGGGGCACACGGACGGCAGCAGCTCGACAGGCATCGTCACTTCCCCGAGGGTCCTCGCTGCCGCCCATCATACCGGCCATGGCGTGCGTGACTAGATGGGAGGCTGCCCGGAGCCCGGACCGGCTGCAACGGTTCGTGCCAAGAACCGCCTGGTCGAGCAAGCGGACTGCCACGCCATGCGGATCGCGCCTGCGTCCATGATCGGAACAGTCCATTGCGACCGGGAGCGCGGGCCGATCGGCGCATCATCCGCGTGGTCCATTGGAAACCGCAGCGCCGCACGGCTAGGATGCAGCGCTGGCGCCTTCTGCGCGAGGATTGCCCGCGCGCCCAGGTCCACCGGAGTTTCATCGACCATGTCGGAAAACCCCGTCCTGATCGTCGGAGCTGGCCCGACCGGGCTGGTTCTCGCGCTCGAGCTCGCGCGCCGCGGCGTGCCGGTTCACCTGATCGATCGCCGTCCGGAGCCTCTCGGCCGGGACCGTGCGACCGTCGTGAAATCCCGCTCGCTCGAGGTCCTCCAGTTCTTGGGTCTGGCAGACACCTTCCTTCAGCGCGGGCGCATCATCCGAGGCGTCCAGCTTTTCTCCGGGGAGACGAAGGTCGCATCCCTGGGGCTCGACGGGCTCGACAGCCCGTTCCCGTTCGACCTCTGCCTCCCCGAGGAAGAGACGGAGCGCATCCTCACGGACCAGCTCGAGCAGCTCGGCGGCCGGGTCGAGCGCGGCGTCGAGTTCGCTGGTCTCGAGCACGGGCAGGGCAGCGTCCGGGCGCGCATGCGTTCGCTTCACGACGGCGAGCGAATGCTGGAAGCAAGCTGGGTTGTCGGCACCGACGGCATCCACAGCGGCGTTCGCGAGGCGATCGGTGACGAGTTCGAAGGCCACGAATATCCTGCGCTGTGGGGCGTTGCCGACGCCCACCTCGCGAGCTGGCATCAGCCGAGCGACCACGCAACGGTGCAGATCGAACCGCCGGTCGTGATCGCGTTTCCGCTGCGCGGCGGGCGCTGGCGGTTCACCTTCCGACCGGATTCCAAGGACGATGATCACCTTGCGACCATCGGCGCGCGGCTCAGAGCGATCTCGCCCGGCACAGCGCTGCGAGATCCCGATGAGCCGGCGCTCTTTCACACCCACGCCCGGGTAGCGCGCCGCTATCGGATCGGGCGCGTCCTGCTCGCGGGCGACGCCGCCCATGCCTGCACCCCGTTCGAGGGCCACGGCATGAACACCGGCATCCAGGACTCCCACAACCTCGGCTGGAAGCTCGCGCTGGTGGTGACCGGCGCGGCGCCGGAATCGCTGCTCGACTCCTACGAGGCGGAACGCCGACCCGTCGCGCAGGCCATCGCCCGCTCCGGGGACGAGGCCGAAGCGCGCGCCGCGCAGTTCGACCCCGCGGCAACGCAGGCGCTGATCCAGTTTCTGGCGACCCCGGAGGGCCGCGCGACCGCCGCCATGGCCGAGGCCGAGATCGGCTTCGGCTACGATCGGAGCCCGATCGTCGACGAGAGCGTGCCCGATGCGCGGGCGGCGGCGCGCGGCACGCAGGTTGGCTTCCGGGTCGGCGACGCCGCGCCGCTTCAAGGACGCAACCAAGCTTTTCGCCTGCACGAGCTGATCGGCGTGCCGGGCCATACCCTCCTCCTCATGCTCGGCGAGGCGGATCCCGCCGCGGTCGCCGAAGGGCTCGCTCTCGCGAGCGCGGCGGCAGAGCGTTACCGGCCGCACGTCCAGGCGTACGTCGTGACCCGGAATGCCCCGACCAGTGAGGACGGTCCGAACGAGCTGCTGTGCGACCCGGCAGGGGCCCTCCACGAACGTTTCGGCGCCGAGCAGCCGTGCCTCTGTCTGGTGCGGCCGGACGGCCATCTCGGATTCCGCGGCGCGCCCCCGTCTCTGAAGTCCCTCGAGGCGCACCTCAGGCATATCTTCCGGTCCAGTTGAGGACGGCCGGTCGCCTCAGGCGCCGGTGCAGCCTTGTCAACCTTGGGTATGGTCTCTTGCGCATTCACAGCTTTCCGCCGATAGCGAGCAGCACGTCGCGCGTGCTCATCCTCGGCACGATGCCCGGAAAGGCGTCGCTGCGCGCAGGCCAGTACTACGCCCATCCTCAAAATGCGTTCTGGCGGATCATCGGGGAGATCCTCGGGTTCGATCCGGCGGGTGCCTACGACGCTCGCGTCGCTTCCGTCCGGTCGGCGGGGGTCGCGGTCTGGGATGTGCTGAGGTCGTGCGTCCGCGCGAGCAGCCTGGACTCGGCGATCGAGGCTTCCTCCGTGGTGCCGAACGACTTCGCGGGACTGTTCGTCGAGCATCCGCAGATCCGGGGGATCGGCTTCAACGGCGCCAAGGCCGAAGCACTTTATCTGAAGCACGTGCGGCCTCGGCTTCCGGCCGATCCGGACCTCCAGTACGTGCGTCTGCCGTCGACGAGCCCGGCGAACGCCGCGTTGCCATTGTCGGAGAAGGTCCGAGCATGGCGCGCAATCGTCTTGTGAGGCTGGCCCGGGCATCTGACCGCCGCCGCCGGGCACGCCTCGCTCGGGCTGGCTGACGGCTGCTGCGCGACATTGGCGGGGGCCCGCCCCAGCGGGTCGTGGCGCCCGCGTCGCCGTGGCAGGTTCGTCGCCCTGCCGCTCGTCCGGAACACCCCGGCGCCGAAGCGGCCACTCAGACCGGGTAGAGCTCGCGCAGCTCCTGCACCTGCGCGGGGTTCAGCGGGCGGACCTGCTGGCCCTGGAGCAAAAGGTACAGCCTGGCGGTGGCTTCCAGCTCCTCGATCGCGCCGACCGCGGCGTCCAGGCTCTTGCCGGCGACCACCGGGCCGTGGTTCGCGAGCAGTACCGCGGCATGCCCGGCGGCGACCTGGCGGACCGCGGCGGCAAGCCGGGTGTCGCCGGGCGGAAAATACGGCACGAGCGGCAGCTTGCCGACCCGCATCACGTAATAGGCGGTGAGCGGCGGCAGCACGTCGGCCTCGTCCAGGCCCAAAAGGCACGAGATCGCAACCGAATGGGTCGAATGCAGGTGCACGATCGCTCGGGCGTCCGGACGCATCTCGTACACGCATTGATGCAGGAACGCCTCCTTGGAAGGCTGGTCGCCGCCGACGTGCCGGCCGTCCCGATCCAGCCGGGCGATGCGGGCCGGATCCAGGCGACCCAGGCGCGAGTTGGTGGGGGTCACCAGCAGGCCGTCGTCGAGGCGCACGCTGAGGTTGCCGGTGGCGCCGTGCGCGAGGCCGAGCCCGGTCAGCAGCGCGCCGAAGGCGGCGATGTCCTCGCGCAGCCGGCTCTCGCTCACGGCGCGCACGCGAAGGCCTTGATGAAGAAGTCGGGCGCGCCGAAGTTTCCGGATTTCAGGGCCAGCGCGAGCGGCGGCTCGCCGAGGCTGGTGGTCCAGGGCACGCCCGGATCGATCGCCCTGCCGATGCGCAGGCCCTTGACGCCGAGCGCCGCGACCACGGCGCCCGCGGTCTCGCCGCCGGCGACCACCAGGCGGCGCACGCCCGCTGCCACGAGGCCCTTCGCGATCGCGGCCATCGCCTCCTCGATCGCGGCGCCGGCGCGCTCGCGTCCGAGTCGCTCCTGCACCTTTGCGACCTCCTCGGGCGGCGCCGACGAGCTGATCAGGACCGGCGCCTCGGCGAGATGCGTCTTGGCGAACGCGAGCGCGCGGGCCACGTCGTCGCCGCCGTCGGTGAGCCCGATCGGGTCGAGCGCGAACGCCGGTCGGCCGGCGGCGCGATGGCGCTCGATCTGGCCCAGCGTCGCCGCCGAGCAGCTGCCGGCGAGGATCGCCGCCAAGCCCGGCGTGTGCGGCAGGCGATCGGCGGGCTCGCCGACGGCGAGCAGCCCCTGGCGCCGGAAGTTCTCGGGCAGGCCCATCGCGATGCCCGAGCCGCCGGTGATCAGCGCGAGATCCGCGGCCGCGGCGCCGAGCGCGAGGAGATGGCGATCGCTGAGCGCATCGGCGATCGCCTGGCGAATGCCCCGCGCGCGCAACTCGGCAAAGCGCGCGCGGATCGCCTCGGGTCCCCGGTCCACGACCGGATACGGCACCAGCCCGACCGGCGCCTTGCTCTGGCGCTGCAGGACCTGGACCAGGTTGCTGTCGGTCATCGGGGTGAGCGGGTGATGACGCATGTGGGTGTCGGACAGCAGCTGGTCGCCGACGAACAGGTGGCCCTGGTAGATGCTGCGCCCGTTCTCCGGCAGCGCCGGGCAGGCGATCGTGAGATCGGCGCCGAGCGCCTCGAGCAGCGCTTCGCTCACCGGCCCGATGTTGCCGCGGTCGGTGGAATCGAAGGTCGAGCAGTACTTGAACAGGATCTGCGAAGCCCCCCGCGCGCGCAGCCACGTAAGCGCGGCGAGCGATTGAGCGACCGCCTGGTCCGCGGGGATCGTGCGCGACTTCAGCGCCACCACCACGGCCTGGGCATCGGCGGGCTCGACGCCGTCCTCGGGCACGCCGATCAGCTGCACCGTCGCCATGCCGTGGCGCACCAGCATGCTGGCGAGATCGGTGGCGCCGGTGAAATCGTCCGCGATGCAGCCGAGCAGGACCGCCATGACGCCTCGCTTGTCTGGTTGCCTCCCGGGCCGTTCTAGCGCACCTTGGCCGGGCGGCGCCAAGCCCAAATTCGGCTTCGGGGGAGTTCATCGATGCACGTCGTGATCACGGGTGGTGCCGGCTTCATCGGCAAGAAGCTCGCCAAGGCGCTGCTCGCGCGCGGCGCCCTCGAGACCGCATCGGGGCCGCAGACGATCGAGCAGATCACGCTGTTGGATGTGGTCGAGCCCGAGGGCGTGGCGGGCGACCCGCGCCTGAGCACCGCCGTCGGCGACATCAGCGATCTCGCCGAGGTGCATGACGTGATCAGGGACAGCGTGGGTGGCGTGTTCCATCTCGCCGCAATCGTGAGCGCCAATGCCGAGGAGGATTTCGATCTCGGCATGCGGGTCAATCTGGTGGGCACGCGCAACGTGCTCGACGCCTGTCGCGCGCTGCCCGAGCCCGCGCGCCTGGTGTTCGCGAGCTCGGTCGCGGTCTACGGCGGCGACATGCCCGCCGTGCTCGACGACGGCACGATCCTGACGCCCCAGACCTCCTACGGCGCCCAGAAGGCGATCGGCGAGCTGCTGCTCAACGACTACGGCCGCAAGGGCTTCGTCGACGGCCGGGCGCTGCGCCTGCCGACCGTCGTGGTCCGCCCGGGCAGGCCGAACAAGGCGGCCTCGACCTTCGCCAGCTCGATCATCCGCGAGCCGCTCGCCGGCCAGGACGCGATCTGCCCGGTGACGCGCGATGCCGCCATGTACGTGCTGTCGCCGCGCCGGGTGATCGAGGCGCTGATCCGCGCGTTCGAGCTGCCGGCGCAGGCGTTCGGGCCGACCCGCATGCTGACGCTCCCGGGCATCACGGTCTCGATCGGCGAGATGGTCGATGCGCTCGAGGAGGTGGCGGGCGAGCGGATCGCCAGCCGCGTGACGTGGGAGCCCGATCCGACGATCCAGAGGATCGTGGCCGGCTGGCCCGCGGCGTTCGATGCCAGGCGCGCCCGCGCCATGGGCTTCGAGGCCGACCCTGACTTCGCCTCGATCATCCGCGCTCACATCGAGGACGAGCTCGGCGGCAGGATCGGCTAGTGCACTGACGCATTCGCTTGATTCCCTTGTCATTGCCGGGCTTGACCCGGCAATCCACTCTGGAGCCAGCGCCGGCCTTGCGGGTGGATGCCCGGGTCAAGCCCGGGCATGACAAACAAAGATACGTTCCGTCTGCGTCACTGCGCTAGATTGGGCGCCCCTTTCGCCGTAGGGTAAGCCGATGGCGGATGTTGCTGAGAAGCGGATGACCGTGGCCGAGTTCCTGACCTGGGACGACGGTACGGACGCGCGGTACGAACTGATCGACGGCCGGCCCGTCGCCATGGCGCCGGCCGCGCCGTGCCACTCGATCATCGTGGTAAACCTCAGTCACGCGCTCAAGTCGAGGCTCAAAACACCCTGCTACGCGGGCAGTAAAGCCGGTGTCGAGCATCCCGACCGTGACGATACGTTGTATGAGGCCGACGTCGTCGTCAGCTGCACGCCCGTCACGCCCGGCATGGCGGCGATTCCCGACCCCGTCGTCGTGATCGAGGTGCTTTCGCCGTCGACCATCGAGCACGATCGCGGGCGTAAGGCTTACGACTACCGTCGCATCCCGTCGGTTCAGGAAATCGTCCTGGTGGCGAGCGAGCAGCGTCACGTCGAGGTCTGGCGGCGCCGCGGCGCCAAGTGGGAGGTCGAGGATCGGATCGGCGACGCGGCGCTCGAGCTCGAGGCGGTCGGCGTCACCATGCCCTTCGCCACGATCTACGCCGACACCGGCATCTGATCCGGGCGTCGAAGGTGCAAGCCGCAACCAAGGTGCTGGCCCGCGAGGCCGACGTGATCGCGCCGGACGGCTGCGGGGTGCGGATCCTCGCCGCGACGCCGCGCGGCAGCATGGCGCATTTCACCCTCGGTCCGGGCCAGGTCGCGCGTGCGGTGGCGCATCGCACGGTCGAGGAGCTCTGGTATTTCCTTTCGGGCAAAGGCCGGATGTGGCGCCGCGAGGGCGCGACGGAGGAGATCGTCGAGGTGGCGCCGGGCGTGTCGCTCTCGATCCCGCTCGGCACGTACTTCCAGCTGCGGAACGACGGCGAGGCGCCGCTTGCCGCGGTCGCGGTCACCATGCCGCCCTGGCCGGGCGCGGACGAAGCTTACTTCGTCGACGGCAGGTGGCCCGCGAGCGTCCGCGGGTGATACCGGGCTCACCAGGTTCGAGCCTTGGTTCGCCCGGCATCACCCTTCTCTTGGGCGCGCGGCCGACCAGCCAACCCCGCGCGCAGGTAACGATCAGGATCGATATGAGACCGGCAATCAGCAGCCCTCGGCGCGAAACGCCATGCCGCTGCCGTCGGACAGCGACAGCTCGAGCCGGTCGTCCGTGACGACGAAGGCGCTCGCCCTGGCGATCCGTTCCAGATACTCCTGCTCCAGCGCCATGGCCGTCTGCGACGCGCACGCCTTGCGGGTGGAGACCGGCTGGGACACCTGCATCCGCTCGCCCGAGACCTCGAGCGCCGCCGAATAGTTGTTGCAGCCGGCAAAGCCGGACAGGCGCGCGCCCCAGACGTCGAACTGGGCGGTGATCCCGCTTGCGGCCCAAGCCGTCCCGGGATGGCCGCTCGGCGCGATGGCGCTCAGGACCCAGCGCGTGCGGCCGAGATCGGCGTTCAGGACCTGGCCGGGCTCGCCGCTCTCCTGCTTGCTCAGTACTCGGATCAGCCTGAGGCGCGGCGGCGTCGCGGCCTCGATCTCGGCGGCTTCCGAAGCTTCCTCGACCAGCAGCTCGTAGCTGAAGCCCGGCTGGTAGGTGAAGCCTTCGATCTCGTCGAGATGGGTGATCCAGGAGTCCCCCTTTGCGTCGGTGACGCGCAGGCAACTCCCCGGCGTGCCGTCGGCGCAGGGCACCGGATCGGGCGCGATCGTGAGGCGTCGTTCGTGGGCCTGATAGGCGCAGGCGGCGAGCAGCGCGCCGGCCGCGAACGCCGCCCCCACGACCAGACGCCGATGCGGATGGCGTGACGGTTTCATGTACGCTCGCCCCTGTCCTTGGCATCGGCGATCCGCTTGCCGGTGAAGCTCTCGTCGACCTTGACCGGGCCGGCGTCGTCGATCGCGCCGAGGCCCTTTGCGGCGGCCATCATCACCACCTGACAGGCGGCCGCGGCCATGGGCAGCGGCATGCGCAGATCCCGGCCGATCCCGAGCACCATGCCCAGGTCCTTGACCCCGATGTCGCAGGCGCTGCGCGGCGTATGGGCGTCGTCCAGCATGTGCGGCACGCGGTTATCGAACATTCAGGAGCCGCCGGCGGCGTCTCGGATCACCCTCGTAGAGCACCTTGGGGTCGGCGCCAAGGGCGACGCCGAATGCCATGCCCTCGGCGGCGATCACCAGGTTGATCCCGGCGAGCAGCTGGTTGACCGCCTCGATGGTCGAGCCGATGCCCGGGGCGGCGCCGAGCTGCGGACCGTCCTGGCGCCGGCCTCGAGCGCCGCATCGGCGGCGGCGAAGGCTTCCGGCGGGGCCCGATGCCATGATGGTCGGCTCGCCCGCCTCGGCGGCGGCCGCGCCGCCGCTCACCGGCGGATCGAGCAGATGCAGGCCGCGCTCGGCCAGGCGCCCGGCGAGATCGCGCACGAAAGCCGCCGGCACGGTGCTGGAGAGGACCACGGTGACACCTGCCGGCAGCGCCGCGGCGGCGCCGTCCTCGCCTGACAGCACCGCCTCGACCTGGGCGTCGTCGACCACCGACGCACCGGAGCCGCGCGTCTCGGGCGGCCGACCGCGGGCTCGTGGCGGCTCGGGTTCATTTGGTTCACGAGCGATCCCCTGTGCGTACGAAGGCCCCGACGCAAATCTGGCCCACCGTGCGCTCGGCGTGACAACATCCCTTGATCATGATCGGGATCGACCTTGGGGCTCGCCAAGCCGTGACGACCGCCGACCAACCTAACACATCAAGAAAAAGGTGCAAGAAAAAGGTGTCAGGAACCAATTTTCCGCTTGGGGCGACCTCAGAAGAGAAAAAGGTGTCAGGACCAATTTCCCGCTTCGGGCGACCTCAGAAGAGAAAAAGGTGTCAGGACCAATTTCCCGCTTCGGGCGGCCTCGACACATCAAGAAAAAGGTGCAAGAAAAAGGTGTCAGGAACCAATTTCTCGTCAAGGGTGCAAGAAAAAGGTGTCAGGAACCAATTTCTCGGCAAGAAAAAGGTGTCAGGAACCAATTTCTCGTCAAGAGAAAAAGGTGAAGAGAAAAAGGTGTCAGGAACCAATTTCTCGTCAAGAGAAAAAGGTGAAGAGAAAAAGGTGTCAGGAACCAATTTCGCGCTTGGGGCGGCCTCGAGGGCGCAGAGTCGAGCCGAGATCGAACCGCTGCACCATCTCGTCAAGCCAAGGGCCGGCGCCGAACGGCCGGCCACGCTGCGCCGCCGCCCGCAGCGCCTCGAGTTCCGGCGCCGTCTCCGCGCGGTTCACGAATGCCGGCCAACCGGCGGGGCGCGCGACCGGCCACTCCGAGAGCAGATCCGGCCCGCGGCCGCGCTCGCGGCGCCACAGGCTGCCCCAGCGCCACGCTTCGGCACGACGCACCAGGCGGGCGCGCAATGGGTTGCGCTCGACGTAGCGACACACGGTCAGCAGGTGGTCGTCGGCCTCGACCAGAAACGCCTTGTACCGGCCCTGATAGAGATGGCCGGAGCCGGCGCTCGCGCGCCGGGCGTGCCAGCGCTGGGTGTGGGTGAGGGCGAGCCATCTCATGAACCGGCTGAGCGTGCCGTCCGCCTCCGGCCACAGCACCAGGTGCCAGTGGGTGGGCAGCAGGCAATAGGCGAGGATGCGCATGCCGGTGCGCACCTGCGCTTCCTGCAGCACCTGCTCGAACTGCCGGTAGTCGATCGGGCTCTCGAACATGGTCGCCCGTGCGCTTGCTCGGTTGAGCGCGTGGTACACGTAACCGCCGACATCGACCCGCAACGGCCTGCCCATGGCACCTGCCTAGCACATCGGTTTCGGCTCGAAAAGGTTCCTGACACCTTTTCTTCTCGAAAAGGTTCCTGACACCTTTTCTTCTCGACTCGAAAAGGTTCCTGACACCTTTTCTTCTCGCCGTCGGGGCATCCCTGGTTGTCCACGAGTGGAGCGAGTCCGGCCCCACCTATCTGCACGTTCACCGCACGGACGACGAAGCCTGGCACGTCCTCGAGGGATCGCTGCGGTTCCGCTTCGCGGATCGCGAGATCGACGCCCCGGCAGGCACCACGGTCTTCGTGCCCGCGGGCGTGCCCCACACCTATCGGGTGACCGCCGAGCCCTGCCGCTATCTGATCTTCCTGACGCCAAGGCTCGATCGCCTGATCGCCCGCCTGCACAGCCTGTCCGACCGCTCCGAACTGCGCGCCACGCTCGCCGAATTCGACACGGTGCTGGTGGAATAGAAGGCATGGGGCGTGGAGTGGGGGGCCCTTCGCCGCTGTTCGCGCGCAACAACGTGGTCCTCACTCCCGACAGCGCCGGGCTCACCAAGGAAGAATCTCGACCGCGCGTGACCTGCTCCGGCATCGACAGCAAAGCTCGATCCCTCGATGACCGCCCACCGCGGGATGTTGTGAAGTCTCCTGCGCTCTACAGTTCGGTGAGACACCGCCTTGTGCTTATTGGAGGAGGACAAGGAGGTGGAGATGACGGACACGACGGCACGGGGCGCTGGCC
>JBOHKK010000077.1:0-19629 GCA_050729115.1 Geminicoccaceae bacterium
CCCCAAGGGTACCATCGGTGGGTGGTTGGGAGGGGGAGCGGGCTGGTGCGAGCTAATCGAAAAATGCGCTAGCCCGCGGCCGAGTTGTTGTCTACCCATAGACCTGTAACGTCCTTTTGCAGCCTGAGCCGCACGAACCACGGCTCACGGTTGGAGAGGAGCCACCAGGTTCGATGGAATTCGACGCCGGCGAATTCAATGAAGTCGAAGCGGACCTCCACGGCATCGCCCACTGCTCCCATTGCATGAGGGAGCCTCAAGGATGGCGGGTCGTATGAGCCCATGAATCCGGCTGGAACGGCCCGACCGTTGAGCCCGATCGCGCCCACGACGAAAGGATCGTTCTTCTCGTCTGCCGTCCCTGCATCGTCGTTCCCGTGAGCATTGTCAGCAGCGCCGGGAAACGCACGCGGTGCAAACACGCAAAGAGGCGCCAGGTGACCGGCGCGATCGTTCACCCCGCATTGGATCTGTCTTGACATGTCAAATCGGTTGTTGACGCCATTGGAAAGCGCAACTCCACACGAGTTGTTCCCGCCAGGAGGGGCGACGGGGGCGCCAGCGAAAGCCGGTCGGTCGGGCGTCCCGAACAACGCCCGGGGGTAGACTTCCGCGTCAAAGTCCACAGTGGCGAATGTGCACTGATTGCCCCAACCGCCGCAGGCCGAGCCCGGCGGCGCAGGGGCCGGCGGTGAACTACCGACGTTGGGTCCGGCAACCCGCCGGACTCGGGCGAAGAGCGCCCAGACCGTAAGCGAGAGGCTGGTGCCGCCGAGGGATGCTGTCACACGCGCACGTTTGGCAGCGCGGCGTGAGACGAGCGCATGCGTCGGATTCCCTGCGTCCACCGACCCGCTTCCCGCAGGATCGAACTGCCAGACAATTGCCTCTCCGGGGTTCAGTGGCCGACTTGTCGTCGCCTCGACAATGACGTGCTCGTCGCCCGTCCGGGCAGCGATCGTCACAAAGTGCGGTCCGCCTTGGCCCGGCTCCTCGTACGTGATGGCGGCCCGCTGGTTCGCGACCGTCAGATCCGTGATTGTAGCCGGCGGTGCAGGCGCCGGCAGCGGTGGCGCGGGATATGGCCCGGGAAGGCTCGGGAGGGGCAGAGCTGGCAAGGGGTAGGAGATAGGCGGCGGTGGAGGCACGCCGATACCCGGCTCGCAAACGCATATGGCGTTGCCGCGTAGCACACATGTGCCGGCGCATCCGCCGTGATTGATGCAGAACGGCGTACGCGAAATGGGATCAGTGACAAGCCCGCATCCAAGCGTCCCCAAGTCCTGCCTTTGGATCCGCGACGCCTCAGCTCGCTCCGTAACCCGCGCTGCGGTTGCGGAGCGAGCGGCGGTGTCCCTGTTCGGCGATCTCGAGCTGATCTGCTTGCCCTGCTGCACGACGTGGGTCAGCTCGTGCGCGAGGAGCCGCATCCCTTCGGTGGTTCGGGGGCTGTACTCTCCTGCTCCGAAGACAAGATCGTTTGCCACCGCAAAAGCGCGGGCATTCACCGCGCGTGCCGTCGCGGCCGCGCTTTCACCCACATGCACACGGACATTCCTGAAGGAGTGGCCGAAACGAGGTTCAAAGAACGCGCGGGTGGCCTCTGGCAACGGCTGACCGCCGCCGCGAAGCCCCTCGATCCACGCTTGCAGACCAGGCCTGATCTCCGATGTCGCGCCGAAGCCGCGCTTCTTCTGGAGCTTTTCCTCCTCCTCGATCGGCTGACGCCTGACCTCCTCCTCGCACTCGGAACACAGTCGCCGGATCTCATCTGCGGCAGCCTTTCTGTTCAGAGTGACTGGCTCCGTATGCCCTGGGTCCGGCGTGCGCATCACCTGATCTGACACGCGGTCCGCCTCTTGCTCGAATCGATCGTTCGGCTCGCCCACCTTCAGCTTGGCTTGGATTCCTGGCGGATGCAGAAGCGTCCCGTCGGCCAGTCGAGGTCCACAGCCGATGAAGCCGGAGCGCGCACCGGCAGGACGCGTAGCGCCGCGGAATTTGCCTTTGGCCAGGCGTGTTGGTGCGGGCGCAACTGGTTTCGACCTGGACAGTCCTGCGAAGGTCAAGGATGCGCCCCTGCTCGTCTTGCGGACTCGCACTTCGAGCAGCAATCGTAGACCTCAGCCATCGCGCCGCAATCGTTCCTGCTCGCGGCTGCCGAGCGCCCGGCCCTCCTTGCCCAGCTCGCGCTCGAGGCCCTGGAGCAGGTGAGGCATGGCGAGGGGCTCGCGGCGGCGGCGCGCGGCGAAGATCGACGCCAGCACCGCGCCCTTGATCTGGGCTCCCGAGAGGTCGACGTTGGTGCCGAGCGCCTCGATGGTCGCCTCGAGCCGCTCGAGCGTCTCCTGGCCGCAGAGCTCGCCGATGACCTGGCGCCAGATCCGGCGCCGCTCGGCGACGTCGGGCCGCGGAAAATCGAACACGTAGCGGACCCGGCGGATGAACGCCGGGTCGATGTTCTGCTTCTTGTTGGTCGCGAGCACGACGATGCCGCGATAATCCTCGAGCAGCTGCAGGAGGTAGCTGGTGTCGGCATTGGCGTAGCGGTCGTGGGCGTCGCTGACGTCGGTGCGCTTGCTGAACAGGGCATCGGCCTCGTCGAACAGCAGCACGGCGTTCATCCGCGCGGCGCGGGCGAAGATCTGGCGCAGGTGCTTGGCGGTCTCGCCGATGTACTTGCTGACCACCGAGGCGAGATCGATCCGGAACAGATCCATCTCCAACCCGGCCGCGATGACCTGGGCGGCCATGGTCTTGCCCGTCCCGGGCGGCCCGCTGAACAGCGCCACCAGGCCGGTGCCGCGCGGGAACAGGCGTCGGGCGCCCGGCGCTTCCCAGAACCTGACCCGATCGCGCGCCTCGAACGCGAAGTCCTCGAGCGCCTGGCGCAGCCGATCCGGCAGCACGAGGTCGTCCCAGGTGAACGGACAGTCGAGCAGGTGGCCGAGCTCGCCGAGCCGCTGCCGCGTGAGCTCGCGGGCCAAGTCGGCCGCGTCACGGGCACCGCCCGGCGCGCGGCGCGCCACCGCGGCGATGTCGCCCACGTTCAGCTGGTAGCGGGTCGCCAGCCTCTCCAGCTCGTGCGCCGGCCACGCGACGGACTCGGGGATGGCAGCCCGCCACATGCCTCGGCGCTCGTCCAGCGTCGGGCTCGGCATCTCGATCCGCTGATCGATCAGGTGCTCGCAGGGCGGCACGATCTGGTCGACATCGGCGGCGACGAACTGGACCGGAGCCGGTGCCACATGGCCCGGCCAGATCCGGTGCAGCTGGCTGCCGTGCCAGGCGAGCGCGCTGTTGCTCATCACCGCGAGCCGCTGCGCGCGCATGAACGTCTCGTTCCAGTCGGCGTCGGTGATCTCGCTGGTGTCGATGGCGAGCGTCATGATCCCGAACTGCTTGGCCACGGCGGCAGCGAACGTCCGACGGCCGCTCGAAGGCGGCCCGACCAGCAGCACGCGTGCGCCCGAGCCGCGCTCGACCACGCGATGGATCGCGCGTGCCGTGGCTTCCACCGGCCAGCTGGGAAGGGGTGCCTGCGGCTCGATGATGTGACAAAGACCCATGAGCTGAGGGTCCATCCGCAGGTCGCCCTGGAGCCAGGCGATCACGATCGGGTCGATGGTCAAAGGGACGGGCTCGGCCGCAGGCGCCTCGCCCGTGGTGATCAGACCCCAACCCGTGAGCGGACACCCGGCCTCGCACAGCAGGCGGCGGCCATGGCCGAACAGGCGGGCCGCGAGCGGCTCGGTGACGTAGGCGCGCGCCGGGCTTTGCTGCAGATGGCCGAAAGCCGCAGCCAGGCCGGGGTCGAGCGCAAGCGCCAGGCAGGTCTGTAGCAGATCCATCTCCGGCTCGCTCAGCCGAAACATGCGCTGCAGCTCGCCAAGGCGCGCCCCGGGGTCGCCCGCCAGAGCCCGCTCGACCCGCTCGAGCTCTTCGTTCAGCGGCTGCGCGACGTGCGCCTGCCCACACCACGCCGCCTCCGCGTCGGGCGCATCCCGCCCGTCGAGGGACGCCGCAAGGCTCGCCCTGGCCGGAACGTCCGGGTGCTCTGCCGGCCCGCCTTGCAGGTGAGCGAGCCATGCCGCCCGCCGCCGCGCGCGCAGGCGCACCCGCATCAGCACCAGCTCCAGGACCGGAGCGCTCTCCAGGTGCTGGGCCGGCCGCATCGCGGCCGCGGCAGCAGCGGACGTGGCGCTCATCGGCGATGGGCTCAGCTCTCGGACTCCAGCTGCGCCAGGGCCGCCCGCACCATCCGTCGGAAGCTTCGCGCATGGGCCAGGTTGCGCAGGCCGAACGTCTCCAGCAGCTGTTGATTCTCCATCTCGACGACCTTCTGCGCCGCCTTGGGCGTGGTGATTCCGGCGCCGGCCAAGCGCTCGCGCAGGTCCTTCGGCGCGATCTCGAGCGTCGCGAAGCCGCTGTCGGCGGCGATGCCCTGGGCCAGGCGGTCGGCGAACTCGCGGCCGCCGGTCAGCCGCAGGTCGACCGCCGTCCCGACCTGCACCTCCGCACCCGCCGCCGGCTTCTGTTCCGTGACCTTGCCGTCCCGGGTGCCGGACACCTCGCCGACCTTGAGCCGCGCGGCGTCGAGGATCTCGGCGACGCCCGCCAGGGTCTGGCCGGTCACGCGCGGTACCTTGGTCCGCTCGACCTCGCGGGCACGGCCGACGATCAGGTCGACCGCGGTCTCTTTCGCGACCCGATCGCCCGCCTTCGGCGCCTGCTCGAGCACCTGGTCCACCCGGTCATCGTCGCGGAAGGTGACGCGGCCGGCGCGCAGACCGACCTCCTTCAGGATCGCCTCGGCGTCCTGAAGAGACTTGCCGACGACCTCGGGCACCGCGATCCGTTCGTCGGGCGGCGCAATTGCGATCACCACGGCCACCGCGGTGTCGGGGGTAACGCGCGTGCCGGCCGCCGGCGACTGATCGAGCACCGTGCCGACCGGAGCGCCGGGCTTTTCGCTGCGCTGACCGAGCTTGAGGCCAGCCTCCTTCAAGAGCTTCTCGGCCTCCGCCACCGTCCTGCCGACGATGTTCGGCACGGCCACGGTATCGCCTTGCTCGACGGTCCCGATCACCAGGCTCACCGAGGTCGTGGCCGTGATCGGCGTGCCGGCGGCGGGCTCCTGCGAGATCACGAGACCGACCCGGTCCGGCGCGCGCTGGGTCAGGCGCTGGCCCACCTTGAGACCGAAGCGGCCCAGGATCGCCACGGCCTCGGCCTCGGGCCGATCCAGGAGGTGCGGCATGGTCGCGCGATCGGGCGGGATCGGGCAGGGCTCGAGGCGCTCGCCGCTGAGACGGATCTCGCGGTAGGCGACCCCGCCCGGCGCGGGCGTCACCGCCTCGTCGCCGCGGTACAGCACGGCCTGGTCGGCGTCCGAGACCTGCAGGAACAGCGCCTTCGGCGCATCGTCGCCCTCGACCGGCAGGTCCATGCGGAAGTAGCCCTTGGGATCGGTGCAGGTGAAGCGGCGCACGCCGCCCTCGGCATCGATCGCGCTCACCGTGAGCTGGTCGGCCGGCACCCCCTGCGCGTCGAACACGCGGCCGTGCAGCACGAACTGCGCCTGGTCGCGTTTGGGGGCCTCGATCTCGCCTCTCTGAACGCCCGCCTGATAGGCCCGGGCGACCCGCTCTTCGGCGCGCAGCGCGGTCTCGACCCTCGCGATCGCGACCACGTCGTCGGGCCGGCGGGCGCGCATCAGGGCAAGGCGCCGCCCCGTGGCGCCGAGCCGCCCCTTTTGCAGCCGGGCGGCGTGGTCCAGGCCCACCAGGCGGACCCGGTCGGTCGCGGCCGGGATCTGATCCAGCTCCTGTGCCAGGGCCTCGGGCTCGACCGGCGTCTTGCGAATCATTGCGCCATCCCTTCTCTTTCGGCAATCGCGGCCGCGCCGCCTAGCCGACCCCGACCTGGGCCACCGGGAACCCCGCCGCCTGGCCGATCTGGTCGCGGCGGTCGAGGAAGATCCGACAGAGCGCTTCCGGCGCCAGATGCCGGTTGCTGTCGAGCTCCGCCGAGATCCCGCTCGAAAAGCTGGTGATCGTGATGCGCGGCTTGAGGAGACCCACATCCACGAAGCAGTGGGTGCCCTGGTTGTGGGTGGTGTCGTTGTAGATCCCAAGCGTCAGGCCGGACAGGAAGACATGGGTGAAGTCATCCTGATTGAGGAGAAGGGGCTCCTTGAACCGGTTGCCCTGCATACGCACCGACCAGCCGATGGCGAGCGCGTGAATGCCGACGATGTCGAACAGGAGGTCGCAGTCGCACTGGTTGTCCTGCATCGAGACGTCGTCGAGGCTCAGCAGCAGCACTGAGCTCAGGGTCAGCGTGATGGCCGGCGACAGGCTGTCGAACACGACCTGGTTGTCGTTGAACTGGACGTTGCCGTTGGCGAGCAGCCTGATGTCGTCGTCGAAGCCGCCACCCGGCGGTTGCTGCGGATCGACCAACCCGAGGCCGCTGAAGCCCAGGAGCTGCAGGTAGATCTCGTTGGACAGGCCGAGGTTCAGCACCGCGACCGCCGCGCCGCCCAGAATGTCGAGGTACGCCATCAGCGGATTGCGCGTCTCGCGCCGGCTGAGCAGGCCGATCAGGGCCAGCGTGGTGACGTTGAAGCCGCCGACGACCGCGCCCGCGATCGGAATTCGGCTCAGCGTGTTGCTGCCGTGGGCGGTCAGCTGGTTGCCGTGGATCACCATCGGCCCGACGCCGATGACGCAGAGCGCCCGCCCCTCGCGCGCCACCACCACGTTGTCCTCGACGATCAGCGCGGGGGCGCCGTCCTGCCGGGCGTGGACCTGATCGCGAAACGGCGCGAAGAAGTCCACGGCGGGCCGCGCCAGGGCGACGATGATGCCGCCCGCCCAGCCGATCTCGATGTCGCTCTCCAGATCGGCGACGCGGCCATTGTCGCGCGCGTGGTTGCGCTGGATCGCCACGGCTTCGCCGTCCAGGACGAAGATGCCGACGATCGGCGTATTGTGCGCCGTGCCGACCTCGACGATTCGATTGTCACGGATCGTGATGTCTGCGCCCGCAGCCAGCGTGATGCCGCCGAATGCGACGATCTCGCGAATCTCCGGCGCGAGGTTGCCGAGCTCCAGGCGCATGCAGCCGCGGATCTCGTTGCCGTCGATGCGCAGGCGATCGGTGACGATGGCATCGTCCTCGTTGTCCGGATCGAACCAGAAGGCCACCGTGATGCCGCTCGCGCCCATGTCGAGAATGCGGTTATTGACGATCCGGCAGTCGACCACCGGACCGTCGGAGATCGGCACCGGGGGCGTGGGCTGGTCGGGGTCGTCGGGTGGCTGCGGGCGCGGATCGATGTTGATGCAGTCGTCGTCGCTGAGCGTCAGCCAGCTGGCATGGGTCGGCTGGGCGTGGTGTCCGGCATAGTAGGCCATGATCGTCGGCTGCGAGGCGATCACGTCGGGCGGCACGAAGTCGATCGAGCCGAGCACGATGCCGGCATTGTTGCCGGCCTCGATCAGGTTGTCGGCGATCTCGACATCGGTGCTGTCGCCGCCGATCTGAAGGCCGCCGAGCGCGGTCAGGGCGGTGCTGTCGCCTGGCTGGGTCACGATCCGGCTGCGCAGCACGCGCAGTCGGTCGCCCGCCAGGAACACCGCCGGCTCGAGCGGGGCCCCGGTGCCGATCAGCGGCGCCGCGAGCGGCTGGGTGGTGATGGCGCTTTCGATGAGCGCGATGCCATCGCCCGCGGTCGCGATCACGGCGCCGCGGTCGCGCGCCTCGAGGCGCATGTGGGTGAGCAGGAGCCGCTCCGGCCGCAGCGCGGCCACCAGCACCGTGGTCTCGCTGCCGATCGCGAAGTCGCGAAGGACGACATTACGGCTGTCCTCGATGCCGATCACCGGCTCGGTCTGGCCGGCGGCGGCGACCACCCGGCTGCGTGGGCCGCAGCCCTGGATCACGAGGTTCTCGCGCTCGACGATCCGGGCCGCGGCCTCGTGTACGCCGGGCAGCAGGCAGATCTGCCCGCCCGCAGGCGGCAGGAGGTCGATTGCCGCCTGCAGGTCGTCGACCTCGCCGTGGCTGCTTTCTCCGTCGCCGACGTGGACGGTGCAGCAGCTCTCGACCTGGCACAGCCTGCGGAAACGGTGGCGGCAGTCCTCGACGGTGGCCGAGGCGCCGGCCGCGTCGACGGTCCAATGCACGAGGCCGAGCGGCGCATAGAAGCGCTGCGGCCCCATCGGCGCGGCGGCATCCAACAGGCGCCACGGCACCACGCGATCCGGCGTGTTGGGCCGCGCCGCGATGATCCAGAAGTCGCCCGGCAGGCCGAAGTCGGAGAAGGTCAGCTCGATCCCGGTACCCGGCAGCACGACCGGCGTGCCCGGCGCGAACTGATGGTCCAGATCGGCCGATTCCTCTGGCCCCGGCTGCCAGATGCGCGCGTAGAAATAGCGGCGCTCCTCCACCGGGTCGCGCGGGCTCAGGAGCGGATCGCGGTCGGTCGATTGCAGCCATTCCTGCATCTCGGCCGGGATCGCCGGCGCGATCCGCAAAAGATCGGTGCCCGGATCGTAGGAGGCGGTCACGCGCGCGAGATGGCCCGAAGCGGCCGCCACCTTCTCGCTGTTCGCCAGCACGGCGTCCCAGGGCAGGATCTCGACGATCGCGCCCTGGAGCGGGAACAGCACCGGATCGCGCGGCGGGGTCAGGAACGCGATCGAGATCGAGCCGTCGGCCTCGGGCGTGGCGTTCTCGATCTGCACCCGGTACAGCGGCTCGCCGTTGTCGTAGGCCCACAGGAAGCGGTTGGCGGCCGACAGCTGGACCCGGATCGCCTGGTTCTCGGCGCCCAGATAGCCGCCCGTGACGCGCGGCTTGCAGGGGTCTTCTGCCGTATCGCCCGCGGTGAAGTCGACCGTGAGGCGCGCCTTGGAGAGGACCTCGCGCATCTCGGCATCGAAGCCGTGCGCGCTGCCGCTGGTGTCGCCGGGCGCGGGCGCCGTGACCGTCTCGCGAAGCTGCGCGCCGGCTGCGATGCAGTCCGCTGCTGTGCCGGCCAGAACGCCGATGCGGCGGATCGCCTTGAGGCGGGTCGAGGTGTCCGGGCCGCCGAGCGCGCGCTCGCGCAGCTCACGGTCCTCGACCGCGCGCACCGGGTGCTCGAACGCCTCGAGGTAGACCAGGTCGGTCCGGTCCGCGCCGGGCTGCGCGGGCAGTGCTGCGACATCGGCGCCGGTCAGCTGCAGCCAGTCCCGCTGGCTCAAAGAGGTCTCGGCGTCGGCCGCGGGCCAGACGTGGCGGTGCCCGCCCAAGAGAAAGCTGCCGGCCGCGAGGCTCACGTCATAGGTCGCCTGCGGCGCGGTGCCGCCGGCGCCGGTCGGGACCTCGATGCTCGCGAGCGTGGCGCCGACCAGGCGGAAGCCGTCGTTGGTCGTGCCGTAGCCGCAGACCACGTCGGCGAGCAGCCGGCGCAGGCGGTCGTCGCCGATGCGCTCGTTCTCGTTCCAGTCGACGTCGGTGATGACCCGGCCCTGCTGCAGGCGCACGCTCGTGTAGCTCTGCCGCGGATCGAACAGATAGGCCGAGATGTCGCCGGTCATGAGCCTCGTCCTCGCATCGACTTCAGGTTTCTCGAATGAACTGCGCGATCAGGCCAAACGGCAGGTATTCGGCGACCTTGCCCTCGAGGTCCGCCTGCCGGATCGGCAACAGACGCCGGTTGAAGGTGCCGATCTCCGAGCGGTTCTCGCCGCCGCGCCGGATGTCCTCGGGCGCCGTCGGCCCGAGTTGGGCGTAGCCGGGATCCCCGAAGCGCCGCGAGACGAAGACGTGATTGGGAATCGCGGGCGCCAGCAGGTGCGATTCGAACTGCGGCGGCAGGCGCCGGTCGGGATGGGCGTCGGTCGCGGAGAAGCGGAAGCAGCCGGTCTGGTTGTCGGTCACCCGCACCGTGCCCTGGATCAGCGCCTCGGTGGCGTGCAGGCGGTTCACCACCACGTCGCCGAACACCGTCACGCGTGCCAGCTCGACCCGGGCGATCCGGCTGGAGATCGCCGGGACGGCGGGATCCAGGCTGTGCACGATCGAATCGCAGATCACGATGTCGCGCGCCGAGCACGGATCGCCCGTGGTGGTCGCCTCGAGGATCGGTCCGGTGATGCAGCGGTCGATCAGCAGGCGATCGACCTGCCCCTGGATCTCGAGCGTGATCGCAGGGATCGGGACGCACTGCAGCGGATCCACGCGCGCCTGCTCGCCGCCCGGGTCGAGCGTGCAGTGGCGCAGGACGACGTTGCGAAACGCGCCGTCCAGCACGATCCGCGCGGGCACCACCGGGCACGGGTCGTCCGCATCCGCAAGGACGACCGGCGCGAGGCCCTGCGGCTGGATGCCGAGCCATAGCCCGTCCAGCACCAGGTCCGGCGGGTCGCCGCCGGTTGCCGCCTCGATGGTGATGGTCGGGTCCGCCGCAGGCGGGGTGAAGCGCACATGGGGGCGGTGGTGGTGGGGTGGGGCCCCGATCGGACTGCGCTCGGCGCTCGCCTCGAGCGTGAGCGGACCGACGCCGCCCCAGGTCTGGCCGCCCAGGGCAGGCTCGTAGGTCTTGCTCGATGGCACGCGATGGACGCCGGTGGTGGGCAGGAGGACGCCCGTGACCGGGCCGGGGTCGGTGAAGAAGCCGTCGGCATTGACCGGCCCCGACGGCAGGGTTCCGGTCACCTCGCTGTCCCGCGACAGATCGGCGGCGTGGTCGAATGGTCCCGCGCCCACGGGATTGGTCAGGCCGAAGTGGTAATGCTGCGCGAAGACCTCGTCGGTGGCGTCGAACGCGCCGAGCAGCACGAAGCGCCCGCGCGCCGGATCGACCAGCAGGCGGCGGTCTGGCTCGACCGTCAGGCCGCTGCCCCAGGCCTCCAGATCCGCCCCGAGGATCTGATGGCGGAGAAACGGCTCGGCGCCGGCATTGTCGGCCACGGCGACCGACACCGCCGCGGGCCAGAGATGGAACTTGGGCGAGTCCAGCGTGAGCGCCGCTTCCAGCAGGTCGGACAGATGCAGCGTCAGCTGGGCGCCGCTCAGGCGATCGCCCAGCAGGCGGCGGAACGCCGTCTCGGTCCGGTACTCGAGGCCGGCGTAGGCGCCGAGTTCGGCGACGAGATCGCCCGGCACGTCGTCGCGCTCGAGCCGCAGGCGCGCGGCATTGAGGCGCCGGCAGGTGAGCGGCGCCGGCAGCTCCCATTCGCGCACCGGCCGGCAGGGCTCGCCTTCGTCCGGGCGCTGACGCGGCTGGAACAGCTGGATGTCACGTCCGGTCGGATCGAAGGTGAAGCGGCCGTCGCCGAGATCGAATGCCGTCGCCAGGCGCACCTGGAACGCCTGCAGCGCGAACAGATGGAAGTTGATCTTCGGGATGTTGTAGCGGCCATTGGGGCCCCGCAGCTGCCGGGTGTCCAGGGTGTGCACAAGGTCGTCGAACGGCCCGTCGACGACATCCGAGATCCGCGCGCTGCGCAGGTCCGCCGTGCCGCCCGGCGGGGTGCGCGTGATCAGGCCTTCGAGGCCGGGGACCTCCGGGTCCAGGCGATGCCGGGTCCGGCCGAGACGGCGGAAGGCTTCCACCACCGCGCCATCCAGGTCGCCGATGTCGCGGATCAGCGCCTCCAGCACCGGCAGCGTGCCCTTGCGCCGGCGGTAGTAGACCGTCCGCGCCACCGCGACCCGCTGGCCGCGCCGGTTCTGCTCGCTGACCGGCCGGGTGCCCAGGAGGTCGCCGATGTAGGGCACCGCCCAGTCGTCGGCGAGCGTGATCTGCTGATCGTCCCACAGGCGGTCGACGTCGCGGCGCATCACCGCCGCCTGCTCGGCGATGAGCAGGGTGAGCGCGCGCAGCGTGCCCTTGCCGGGGTTGTCGTCGCGGCCGTCGGCGTCGCGGTAGACCTCGGGAATCCACTCCCACAGCTTCTCGGCGTAGTAGCTCTGGAAGCCGTCGTTGGCAGCGCGGGTGGGGCCTTGCGTCATCTGTGCCATGGCCGCCTCAGCTCTGCCGCACGACGGTGGCGAGGAGGTAGCCGCCCTCGTCGACGGTAATCGCGAACGGCGCCGGGGCGCTGTCCATCAGGAGACCGCGCATTTGGACGACGCCGTCCACGGCGCGCACCGCCGCCAGGATGTCGCCGCGGAACACGGGCGCCCCGATCGGCACGTTGCCGAGCGCCAGGAGGCCCTCGTCGTCGGTGAGCGCGGCCAGGGCCAGAGCCTCGATCTCGGCGGGATCGCGATCCGCCGCGATCTCGAAGTCGAGCGCGAGCGTGTGCGCCGCGGCCTGCGCCACCGCGACGGTGATCGGCGTGCCCGGCGCGGCGATCGCGCGCAGATGCGCCTGCAGATCGGCGCGCAGCTGCTCCGCCTCGTCGGCCGCGGGCGGGATGAAATAGATCTTGACTGCGGCGCGCTGCTCGCGCTCGTCCCAGGCCATGACCGCGACGGCATTCAGAATGCCCCGATAGCCGCGGGCGATCGCTTCGAAGTCGAGGAGCGAGATCGCCCGGCCGAGCGACAGCGCGGAATCCGGCGCGGCTTTGCGGATGTCGGCGCCGGCGTCGCCGTCATCGCCGCCGAACGCGGCAAGCGGATTGAGCGCGCGGCGGATGCCCTTCACGGGCTTGGCGAACTGGCGGATCGCGCCGGCCGGCGGGCTCGCCGCGCCCGCCCCATGGCGATACTTCGCCCGGACGTTGCTCGGCCCGCTCGGCAGCGGCTTGCCGTACCCGAGACCGCCGAAGGTCACCTCGGTCTCGCCCTCGACCGTCTGGCGGACCGTGTAGACCTCGTCCTCGGGGCCGGCCAGGAACAGGCTTGCGACCTCGCGCCAGCGCACGCCGCCGACCCAGATCTCGAGCGTGCTCTTGCGGCCCGTGGCGGTGCCGGGCGCCGGCAGATAGGTGAGCGGCTTCTTGGTCAGCCGGAAGCGCTGGAAGGTCTGGGTCGCATCGCCGCTGCCCAGGATCTCCTCGACGCTCTCGCCCCGGGTCACGCTGACCAGGTTGCCGAAGACCTCGACCGGCGTGCGCAGCGCCTGGGCGAACGGCGCGGCATCGCCGAGCGGGGTCAGGGTGCCGTTGCCCGCGCCGTCGTCGCTGACGTTGCCGGGCAGATCCACACCCAACTCCAGCGCGTCGCGCAGGAGCACGCGGCTCAGGGTCGCGAGCTGCAGCGGCTCGAGCGGGCCCCGCAGCCCGGCGCTCGGCAGGAGGTCGTCGAGGGTGATCTCGGTGCTGGCCGGCCGGACGACGCGACCGGCACTCACCGCGCCGAAGTGGACGGTCAGGGAAGCCGGCGCCGCCGAGTCGAGCCAGGGCGGCCCTTCGCCTTCCAAAGTGACCTTGGTCAGCGGCGCCATCGTGCCGGCACCGCTTCCGGAGATGTCCACCAGCTCCAGGGCGATCTCGGTCACCTCGGCCGCATGCAGCTCGCCCGTCTTGCCGTTCTCCACCACCACGGTCGCCCCGGCGCGCAGCTGCGGATAGATCGCATCGAGCACCAGCGACGCCTCGCCGCCGCTCTGAGTGACCGGGTCGGGGTCGAAAGTCGTCAACCCGGCGCGCAGCGGCAGGATCCTCACGCCGATGCCATCGACCGCCTGGGTCGACGGAATGCCCGGCGCCGGATCGAGCTCGAGGCTCACGTACGGCGCGCCGTCCAGCATCCGAGTCGGCTGGACGGTCCCGGCGCGGGCGGGGTGCTTGGTGCTGCCCCAGGTCAGCAGGACCAGCTGGCCTTCGGCGACCCCCGCCGTCCGGGGGTCCAAAAGCAGCGGGCCGCCGCCCAAGGTCGTCGGCCGGATCGGCTGGACCGTCCAGGCGTTCAGGCTCTTGGCGATCGTGGCATCGGCGCTGGCCTCGAAGATCTGCGGCGGCTCGCCGTCGAAGGCATCGGAGCGGAACGCGGACCCGGCGGCCACCGCGATCGGCTGGCCCGGCTCGGCGAACAGCGCGAGCGTCGCCGAGGCGGCAAGCGGCGGCTTCGGGGCGTATCCGATCAGGCCGGTGAGGCGGCGCAGCGATGCGTCCCGCACGGCGGTGCGCAGGTACAGCTCGTTTGCGATCTCGCCGCCGTAGAACGCCAGGACGTCGAGGACGTAGGCCCACCACTCCAGCATCATCACGCCGAAGTCGTCGCCCTCGCGCGCCCGCCAGGCATCGAGCGCGGGCTGCGCCGAAATGTCGGCGAGCAGCGCCAGGCGGAACTCCGGAAACCCGGCGATCTGACGCGGCAGGCGATCGAGGCCGGCCGGGATGTCGAGCACCGGCGGGAAGGGGCGGTCGTCGCAGGGGCAGATCGCCATGGCCGTGCTCCGCTACGCCGCCGCGTCGGCCCGCAGCCGCACGCGCAGGCTGCCCTGGCCCGGCCGGCGGGGATCGTTGAGCAGGCGAAGGATGCGATCGCTGCCGACCTCGATGCTGGTCGCCGTGAACACCTCGTAGTCCGTCTGCCCGCGCCGGCGGAGCATGATCTCCTCGACCGCGAGCACGCCCGGCACCGCGTGGATCGCGGCCTCGAGCTCGGCGCGGTACAGCGGGTCGCCGAAGCTGAAGTTGTCGGGGTGGAAGAACGGCAGCGGGTCGCCGAAGCGGGCGGGTCCGGTCAGCGCCCGGATCACCCGTTCCTGGACCTGGCCGAAATAGGCGCCCGGCTCGATGCAGAGTGCGACGTCGAGATCGATGTCGACGAACACCGGATTCGAGACGTGAACCTCGCGCCCGGCCTGGCGCACGCAGTCCATCAAGTCTTCCAGCTCGGCGCGGCGCTCGTCGGACAGGATGAAGCTGCCGAGCGGATCGGGGGTCACGAAGGTGGTGAGCCAGCTGCCCGTCCAGCGGCTGATTGCGCCGGCCTGCTGCACCCAGGCGAGGCGCTCGGCGATCTCCTCGAAGTCCTCGTCCAGCACCGCGCGAAAGGTCAGCGCCCGGAACGCCTCGGGCATGATGCGCCGCGCGAGCTCCATGTCCTCGGGGTCGCGGCCGCCGGTGACCGGCAGCGGGTTGCGCACGGCGGTGATGCCGGCGAGCGCGGGCGCGGCGGCACCTTCGGGCGCGCCCATCGGGGGACCGAGATGGACGATCGTGTCGGGCGGAACATTCGCGCGCCGGCCAGGTCCGGTCCGGTAGGTGATGCGGAACACGGTGTCGTCGACCGGACGGCGTCCGAAGGTACCGTCGCCGAAGCGCACCGTGGTCCCTGCGTTGCCGGCGTAGTCGGAGTGGGTGATCCGCTCGCCGACACGCTCGAAGGCGATGATCTCGCGCCAGGTGCCGGGCTCCACCGTGAAGGCGCGGTCGAGCTCGTCGGTGCGCAGGATCTCGCGGTGGAATTCCCACAGCTCGCCCGCGGCGAAACTCTCCGGCGTCCCGGCGTCGGGCTGCACCTCCTCGATCAGAATCTCCGGCAGCGGAAAGGCATCAAGCGGCGGCGGATCCTCCTCGTACAGCCAGCCGAAGCCGAAAGCCGTGCTGAGCGGCAGGCTGCGACGGTGGATGACCGCGCGCGCCGCGGCATCCGGATCGTACGGCCCGCCGCGCTCGACGGTGGTCGGGAGCTCCGGATGGTCCGGCGGGGGGCTGTCGATCGCGACGTGATCGAGCGCGCTCAGCCCCGCGGTCGCGGGCACGAGGTTGGCGCTGACGTGGGTCACGGTGAGATCGAGCTCGAACGGCAGGGCATCCTCGGCGCGCCAGTGCAGGCGGGTGACGGTCAGCGGCGCGCCGCCCTCGTCGGTGACCAGCAGGTCCTGCACCACCTCGACGGGCGCGTCGATCTCGACCAGGTGCCGGCGCCGTGGCGCGTCGCGCTCGCTCGGCCGGGTCTCGATCAGGAGCTTGCGCCCGATCCAGAAGCCCGGCACCGCCTCCGGGTCGGGCGTGCCCGGCAAGGTCGCGAGCGCCAGCGGCTCGCCCACCACCCACAACTCCCGCGCGCCCACCTCGAGACAGGGCGTGCTCGGATCGGGCACGTGCGCCAGCAGGTCGTTCCAGAGCGCGTGCAGCCACCAGGTCTCCTGGCTCAGCCCCGCTTCCGGGATGTCGCGGTAGCCGCGTAACCCCGTGCCGACCTCGAACCCGATCGGGGTCTGGCCTTCCAGGTCGGCGAAGACCCGCGCGCCGGCGAGCACCGTCACGCCGCCGACGGCGCCGTCCACCGTGAGCAGCAGCCAGGTGCGCGGGCTCAGGCCCTCGTCCAGCTGGTAGTCGACCAGACGCGCGAACTCGGCGAGCGAGCGGCGCTGGCTCAGCGTCTCCAGATAGCCTTCGCGGGCGTAGCGGTCCTGGATGTAGCCGAGCTCGTCGCCGAGCGCCGCCATCAGCTCGGCGATCATGCCGCCGACGTCGGCCGGGATGCGCTCCTGCCAGTCGGGATAGCGTTGCGCGGAGAACTCGAGCAGCGCGCCCCGCAGGCTTTCGAAGTCGCGCGCGAGGTAGTCGACCGGCCAGTCGACGACGGGCTTCTCGGGGCACTCGTGGCGCGGCTTGCAGTCGAAGTCGCTCGGGCAGCCCTGCTTGAACGAGAACTCGACCGCATTGAAGAAGGGGTCGATCCGGGACGGCACGTGATCGTCGGTGAGCGTCAGGCGGTAGATCTGGAACCCGCCGGGCTCCTCGGTGTCGATCACCAGGACGGTGCGCAGCCCCCCTTGCGCGTCGGGCACCTGATCCCACGACAGCGCGGCGATCGCGACCGTGCTGTCGTCCTCTACGGCGTCGATCCGGGCGAAGCCCGCGGGCGGCGCGCTCGAGATGTCGAACGGATCGACGTCCAGCACGTTCGGATCGATCAGGAAGAAGACCTCGAGCCGGGTCTGCACCTCCGGGTCGACCACGCGTACGAAGTCGATGCCGGTGACCTGCGGTTCGGCCTGCTCGCAGATCAGCGCCTTGCGATCGCGCTCGGCCATCACTCGGTGACCTCGACGTTCAGAAAGCGCCGCTCGCCGCGGGCGCGCAGCAGATAGGTGACGGTGATGTCGAGCCGCCCGGGCAGGGTCGCCTGGGCGCGCACGTCCTCGACCCGGATCAGGGCGTCGAGCCAGGCGGTCAGCGCCTGGTAGATCGCCGTCTGGGCGAGCGAAGCCGTGGCCGGGCTCAGCGGCGCGAACACCAGGCGGCGCACCCCGGCGCCGAACTCAGGCCGGTTGATGCGCTCGCCCGGCGCGGTCAGCAGCACCTGCCGGATCAGCTGCCGGATGTACGCCTCGTAGTCGGTCTCCTGGCGCAGCCGGCCGCTCCGCGCGGAGATCGCGAGCGGATGATGGACGCCCTGGAACAGCTCCTGCGCCATCTTCGCCGTCCTACTGCGCGCTGACCCGGGGATCGCCGACCTTGACGACCATCGGACCGGTGGGCGCGCCCACCGCGTTGAAGCAGGCGCCGATGCTGCTCTGCGCGATCGTCGGCAGACCCATCGCCAAGGTGCGGCTGTTCGGCGCGATCCAGTTGCCGACCACCGTGAACGTCGGCGGGGCGCCAGCGAACTGCACCACGTCGGCCACCGTACCGATGGTGCCGGTGGTCGTGCTCACCCGCTGGTTCGGCGAGATCCTGGTCGTCGCCGGGACCTGCGCGCCGTCCGATATGCCGGGTGCCAGGGTCTGGACGCTGCCTGCCATGCGCCTGCCTCCCCTCAGATCACCGTGAAGGCGCCGTTGTTGACGTCGAAGCCGCCGGCGGACAGCTGCGTCTGGTTGCCCAGCGCCTTCTGCACGACCGTGCTCGCTTCGGCCTTGATCTCGGTCGCTGAGATCGTGAGCTTCGCGCCGCCCTGGGTCTCGATCACGATCTCACCGGCGCCGTCATCGATGCGCACCGAGACCGCGTCGGTCTTCCAGAACTTGACCTCGGGGGCGGCGTCGGTCGCGGGGCTGATCTCGCCATCCGCCCAGAAGCAGCCGGTCCAGATCGGGTAGTCCAAATCGCCGCCTTCGAACTCCACCCAGACGCCGGCGCCGACCGGCGGCAGCGCGAACAGCCCGACCCCGTTCCCGGCATAGGGGACGCAGGGCATCGCCCAGACCAGCTGGTCGCCCAGAAGCGCCGGAACCGACACCTGGAGCCGCCCGCGGTTGGCGGCATCGACATTGCTCGCCACCTGGCCGCGGTACTTGCCGTAGTGCCGCGCCTGCATGGCGCCGGCGAGCGCGCTCACCATGAGATCGGTGCCGTCCATCTCAGGCGTCTCCGAGGCTGTTGCTTTCCAGCACCAGGTCCATGAAGTGCTCCGCGGCGTTGATCACGTGGGTCACCTCCTTGACCCGGAAGACGGCGTCACCGAGTCGCGGCCCGACGCCAACGGCGGCGATCACGTCGTGCGGCTGCAGCACGCCCGCCAGGAGGTGCCGGGTGGTGCTGGCGGTCGCCTGGACGAACCAGCCGGCCTCGGTCAGCGCCGCCTCGCCCCGCGTCTGGGTGTCCTGCGGATCGCCGCTGCCCGGCATGCACAGCTCGCGGGTGACGCCGCCCAGCTGACCCAGTCGCTGCGCCCCCTGCCCGGCGGGCGGCTGCGGATCGGCGGCCTCGGTGGTGCCCGGCCGGATCTCCTCGGTGGGCATCGACCCGGCGCGATAGCGGCTCGGCCGGCCACCGTCGACGTTCACCTGAAAGGCGGTCACGTTCGGGCACTCGCGGGACGGCACGTGGACACGCAAAGTGAGCTCGCTGGTCGGGACCAGCTGGATCGCGCTCGCGAGCGCGCCGCCGGCCGCGCCCTCCGGGCGCCTCGGCGACGAGGCGAAATGCGCGGTCTCGGTCACCTGGAAGCCGCTGCCGATCGGCGAGCGCTCGCAGTCGTAGGTGATCCACAAGTGCACGTTGTTGCGGCCGGCGATCTGAGTGAGGAACTCGAGATCCGTGGCCCGCTGGTTCAGCGTCTCGCGCGCCTCCTCGTAGACCCGCGTCGTGTCCTCGACCTCCAGCTCGTCGAAGGCCTGGCCCAGGATCTCGCGCGCCGCGTCGGAGGCCCGCCCGGTCCACGTCGCCTGCACGCAGATGCGGTCCAACAGGTCGCGCCGGTCCAGGCCGTGGATCTCGAACCACGAGCCCGGGCCACCAATGGTCATCTCGCTCTTGTGCTCGACGATCGGGCCGCGCACCAAGCAAGCCAAGGCGTCGCCCGCCTCGACGATCACGGTCACGATGGTATCGATCGCCAGGCGGTCGTCGTTGGCGTGGCGCAGGCGCCCGTCCTCGAGGTCGTCCACGAAGCGCACGGCGAACTGGATCGGCTCGTCCAGCTTCTGCTCGACGCGCACCTCGGCGATGCAGCCGGCCAGGTCCTCGTCCAGCGGCGTGTTGTTCTCGCCAATGCCGATGATCGCGCCGAAACCCATGGTGCGCCGCCCTCACGTCTTGCGCGGAATGCGGACGACGGCGACGTCGGCCAGGGCGTCGGGCAGGACGGCGTCGTTGTGCTCCGCGATGCGCCAGAAGCCGAAGGCATCCTGCAGGTAGAAGTTCGCCAGGTGGTCCAGGCGCTGACCGTCCTTGCGGCGGTGGTCGCCGAGATGCGCCTGCGCGGGCCGCTCCGCCGGGGTCAGGGCGGCGACCGTGCGGCCGCGGCGGTCGGTCGTGACGTAGGTCGTGGCGTTCAGGA
>JBOHKK010000078.1:0-19545 GCA_050729115.1 Geminicoccaceae bacterium
CTGAACAGGCTCTCCGTCCGAACATCGTCGCCCCGCATCGCCAAACCCCGCATCTGGTAGTCAACGCAATCTATCCTACCAGATTAGCCCCACTCGACCACCCTTTTTCCGCAGCCTGCTAGAGCAGATTAAGTTCGCGTACGTATGGAGACACCCCGCTCGAGGAGGTCGACATGATCGAGGTCCGGCATACAGGCGAGAGCGGCCCCCTGGAGTTCGAGGTGGCCGTCCGCCAAGGACACTCGTCACCACGTCACCATGGCCCGGGAGAGCTGCGACCGGCTGACGGCGGGCAAGCACACGCCGGAGCGGTGCGTGCGGTCGGTGGGGTCACTGGTCATAGCGATCATCCTTGCTGGGGTTGCCGTCACTTCGTGCCAGCCGAAGGTGGGCGGGCGTCCTCCAACAAGACTTTGCCGGCGAGGTCGCGCCCGACCATGCACAAGGTGCGCCTGTCGAGGGTTACAGCGTGCGCGATCGCTTCTTGATAGCCCCACTTATATCCCTGGATGGCTGAGTTCACCGCAACGAGCGTTCGGAACAGCATGTCGTCGTCGGTGTCCGGGTAGAGTTGGCCATTCAAACCAACGATCTTCTTGCCCTCCTCCTCTTTAGAAAGCAGTAGCCCGTCCGGAGCATCTTCATCGCACGCTTGCTTCATAAGGATTGCCGCGCGCCAGCGCTTCCCGTCGATCTGATAGAGTTGGTGCCACACCGTTATGCCGCGCTCCCAACTAGCATTATAGGTCGCCACGAGATCACTGATTTCATCCGCAGTGGCCCGGCTTGCGAATAGGGCCGCCGTCGCGGCAACAGCGAGGAATAGAGTGTGCTTCATACTAGTCGCCTCCGGCCGCGCGCCAAACGCGTGCGTTGGCTCCCACCGGCCTGGTGGGATAGTGCAGGCTACCATGCACATAGGGCGGCTGGTCAATCACGACTGAGTGGGGTGGCGCGGCGAATGCCGCAGACGACTGGAGGCCGCCGGGGACTTGTACCGCCTCGCTCAGATTGGCAGCGGTGGAAGTTGAAACTGTCGGTGGTTGTAGGCCCCCGCAACCACCGTACTGCTGAACGGACGGGTCGCGCGGGAGCGGCCTGTCTTCGTTTATGGCCAGCGTCAGTATGCTTTCTAGGTCACCTTTACAGGCCATTCCCAAATTGGCCCGAGGAGGTCGCTGAAAACTGCGGTATCTGGGGATCCGAGTTCAGGGTGCTCCGACGCGCTTGACAGAGCCATGCCGCTCGCTCGTCCAGCACCGCCGTGGCTCATCCGTGGGCGTGGCCGTGGGCGTAGTGCTCGCGGAGGAGGTCGCGGCCCCAGTTGCGCCTCAGGTCGTGCCACACGCTGTGAAGGGGAAAAGGTGTCAGGAACCTTTTGTTGCTGTCGTGTGAAGGGGAAAAGGTGTCAGGGAAAAGGTGTCAGGAACCTTTTGTTGCTGTCGGAGGAAAAGGTGTCAGGACCTTTTGGCTGAGGGCTTGGGCCTGTGCGCGAGCGTCATTGAGACCGCCTCCCAATCGCGGTGCCCCTTGGAGTTTCAGGCCACCGGGCGCTCAGCCCTCTCCAGCGGAACCTTCCTCTTGCCGGACGGACGCAATAACCTCGCCGCAAGGGCGGTGATCGGCGAGCGGCGGGTCACGGCGCGGACGGATCTCGGCGATCTCGGGCGGATCGTCGAGCGTCTGCAGGCGCGCGGGCGGCTGTCCACGAGCAGGACCCGGCCTCCGGCCTGGGCCGGCGCCAAGGCTCCGTTCCGGTTTGGCCCGAAGGGCGATTTCCGCTAAAGGTGGTGCCAGCGGAGCCGGTGGCGCAGCCCGGAGGGCGCGATCGCGCCGGCGCAACGGAGGAGCTGGGAGATGGCAACGAGCAAGGCATGGATGGCCGCGGCTCTGGTCGCGGTGGCGCCGGGTCTGGCGGCGGCGGAGACCGTCAAGGTCGGCGTGGTCATGACCTATTCCGGCGGCGGCGCCCAGTTCGCGCAGCAGATCGAGCGCGCCATGGACCTCTACATGGAGCAGGAGGGCAAGGCCAAGCTCGGCGAGCACGAGATCGAGCTGATCAAGCGCGACGCCAAGAACCCGGGCGGCGATGTCGCCAAGACCGCGGTGCAGGAGCTGATCGTGCGCGAGGACGTCGACCTGCTCACCGGCTTCGTCTACTCGCCCAACATCATCGCGAGCGCGCCGCTGATCGACCAGGCCAAGGTGCCGGCCCTGGTCCTGAACGCCGCCACCGCCTGGATCCCGAGCCTCTCGCCGTACATCGCGCGCGTCTCCATGACCATGTGGCAGACCGGCTACCCGATGGGCGGCTATGCCGTCGAGGAGCTCGGATGCGACACCGCCGCGGTCGGCTACACCGACTATCCGCCGGGCAAGGACTCGCTGGCGGCGTTCCAGATGGGCTTCGAGCAGGCGGGCGGCGAGCTGGTGGATGCGATTCCCATGGGCGGGCCGGCCGAGGTCCCCGACTTCACGCCGTTCATGCAGCGGGTCAAGGACGCCGCGCCCGACTGCTTCTTCGTGTTCGTGCCCTCGGGCAACCACGTCGCCGCCGTGTTCAAGACCTATACCGATCTTGGCATGCGCGAGGCCGGCATTCGCCTGATCGGTCCCGGCGACCTCACCCAGGACACCGAGCTGCAGGGCCTCGGCGAGGACGCGATCGGCGTGGTCACGCTCGGCCAGTACCAGGCGGATTTGGACGTCGGCACCAACACCGAGTTCGTCCAAGCCTGGCGCGAGGCCTACGGCGAGGACAGCACGCCCGACTTCATGGCCGCCGCCGGCTACGACGGCATGGCCGCGATCGTCGACGCGATCGTCGAGCAGGACGGCCAGATCGATCCCGATCGCACCATGGAGATCTGGTCCGGCTGGAGCCACGAGGGGCCGCGCGGTACGGTAATGATCGACCCGCAGACCCGCGACATCGTCCAGGACATGAAGGTCAACGAGGTCTACGCCGAGGACGGTCGCCTCAAGATGCGCACCATCGACGTGATTCCCCAGGTCAAGGACCCGTGCAAGGAGCAGAAGGTCGGACGCTGCGCCGAGTGACGCCGGGCGCGCCGATGCCCCGGAGCGGCGTGGCGTCCAGGTTTCTTTCTGGAATCTGCCCGCGACCGGTGGGCGAGGCACGCGCCGAGCCTCCGGCGATCGCCGCGATTCTGCTGAGGGCGCCATGGACCAGGCCCTGATCAGCATCGTGTTCGACGGCCTCGCCTACGGCATGCTGCTGTTCATCATCGCGGTCGGTCTGTCGATCACCATGGGGCTGATGGGCTTCATCAACCTCGCCCACGGCGCGTTCGCCATGGCCGGCGGCTACGCCACGGTGTCGCTGACCCAGGCGCAGGGCGTGCCGTTCGTCCTCGCGCTGGTGCTCGCCTTCCTCCTGGTCGGCGGCGCCAGCGTCGTGTTCGAGCGCCTGCTGTACGCCCGCCTGTACCGCGCCTCCGAGCTCGATCAGGTGCTGCTCAGCATCGGCCTCGTGTTCATGGCCGCCGCGGCGTTCACCTTCGCTTATGGACCGTCGCCCCAGCGGGTCGCGGTGCCGGCTTACCTGAGCGGCCAGATCGACCTCGGCCTGCGCGCCTTCCCCGCCTACCGGGTGTTCCTGATCGCGGTCGGTCTCGGCCTGATGGCGGCGCTCTGGCTGCTGTTCGAGCGCACGCTGATCGGCGCGCGGATCCGCGCCGCGGTCGACAACCGGCGCATGGCGCAGTCGGTCGGCATCGACGTCGAGGCGCTGTTCACCTGGACCTTCGCCTTCGGCAGCGGCCTCGCCGCGCTCGGCGGCGGGCTGGCGGTGGAGGTGGTGGGGCTGTCGCCGACGTTTGCGATCCAGTACCTCGTGCTGTTTTTGATCGTGGTCACGGTCGGCGGCGCCGGGAGCCTGTGGGGCGCGTTCATCGCGGCCTTGATCCTCGGCTTTTTGGACAACGCCGGCAAATACCTCTGGCCCGAGGGCGGCGCCTTCTTCATCTACATCGCGACGATCGCGCTTTTGCTGCGCAACCCGGATGGCCTGTTCGGGCGCACGGAGCGCGTCTGAGGCTGTCGCGGCCGTCGCCGCTGCGCGGGCGAGCGTCGCGGCGCGGCACCGCTTGCGGCCATGGGAGGCGCTGCCCTGGGGCCTCGCGATCGCCGCGTTCTTCGCCTTTCCCGACTACCTGTTCCTCGGCACCCAGATCCTGATCCTCATCCTGTTCGCGCTGTCGCTCGATCTGATCCTCGGTTACGCCGGCATCGTGACGCTTGGCCATGCCGCCTACTTCGGGCTCGGCGCCTACGTCGCCGGCATGCTCTCGGCGCACGCCGGCTGGCACGAGCCGATCAGCGGCCTGGTCGCGGCGGGCGCGGTCGCCGCCGCCTTCGGCTGGCTCTCGGGCCTCCTGCTGCTGCGCTACCACGGCCTCGCGCTGCTGATGCTGACGCTTGCGCTCGGCATCATGCTGATGGAGCTTGCGAACGTGCTCGACGCCTGGACCGGCGGCTTCGACGGCCTCTACGGCATCACCCCGGCGCCGCTGTTCGGCCGTTTCGAGAACGACCTGTTCGGCCGCAACTACTACGTCTACAGCCTGTGCGTGCTGTTCCTGGTGTTTCTGGTGTGCCGGCGCCTCGTGCATTCGCCCTTCGGCCTCGCGCTCCAGGGCGTGCGCGACAACGAGCGGCGGATGCGCGCGATCGGCTGCGACGTGCTGCGGACCAAGGTCACGGCGTTCGCGATCGCCGCCGGGATCGCCGGCCTGGCCGGCGGCCTGTTCGCCCAGGCCAACGCCTTCGTCAGCCTCGACGTCCTGAGCTTCGCGCGCTCCGGCACCGTGCTGATCGTGCTGATCCTGGGCGGCGTCGGCCGCCTGTACGGCGCCTTCCTGGGCGCCACCGTGTACTATCTGCTCGAGGACCAGCTGGCCAAGATGAGCCCGGAGTTCTGGCAGTTCGGGGTCGGACTGGTGCTGGTGCTGGTGGTGCTGTTCGCCCGCGGCGGCCTGCTCGGCCTGCTGGATGCCGCCGTCGCGCCCTGGCGCCGCGCGCCATGACGACCAGCCCGGTGACCACGGCCGATGGCGCGCGCGGGCCCGCGGCCCTGGAGACCGTCGGCCTGTGCAAGAGCTTCGGCGCGCTCCGGGTCGCCGATCAGGTCGACTTCCGGCTCGAGCCGGGCGCGCGCCACGCTCTGATCGGGCCCAACGGCGCCGGCAAGACCACGCTCGTCAACCTGATCACCGGCGCGCTGCCGCCGAGCGCGGGCCGGATCCGTCTGCGCGGGCGCGACATCACGCCCTTGCCCCAGCACGCCCGGGCGCGGCTCGGCCTGGTCCGCACCTTTCAGATCAATCAGCTGTTCGGCGCGCTTGCGGTGGTCGACAACGTCGCGCTCGCGCTCGCCGAGCGCAGCGGCGCCAGCCGGCGGTTCTGGCGCCCGCTCGGGCGCGAGGACGCGCTGCTCGACGAAGCCTTCGCCCTGCTCGAGACGCTCGGGCTCGCAGGCGTTGCGATCCAGCCCGTCCGGACCCTGCCCTATGGGCATCAGCGCATCGTCGAGATCGCGATCGCGCTCGCCGCGCGCCCGAAAATCCTGCTGCTCGACGAGCCCGCGGCCGGTGTGCCCGCTGCCGACACCCGCGCCATCCTCGAGGCGATCGAGCGCCTCCACGACGACATCGCGGTGCTGATCGTCGAGCACGACATGGACCTGGTATTCCGCTTCGCCCGCCGCATCACGGTGATGGTCGGCGGCGCGATCCTGACCGAGGGGACGCGTGAGGAGATCGCCGCCGATCCGCGGGTGCGCGCCGCCTATCTCGGCCAGCGCCAGCATGGCTGAGCCCGCGCCGGCGCTTGAGCTTTGCGGCCTGCGCGCCGGCTACGGCGCGACCGTGGTGCTCGAAGCCCTCGACCTGCGGATCGCTCCGGGCGCGTGCGTCGCGGTGCTGGGCCGCAACGGCGTCGGCAAATCCACCCTCATCGCGACGGTCATGGGCCATACCACTCTGCAGGGTGGGACGATCGCGTTCCACGGCCGGCACATCGGCGCCTGGCGCCCGCACCGACGCGCGCGGGCGGGGCTCGGCTGGGTGCCGCAGGAGCGCGAGATCTTCGCCTCGCTCACGGTGCAGGACAACCTCGCCGTGGCGAGCCGGCCCGGCCCCTGGACCATCGATCGGGTGTTCGAGATCTTCCCCCGCCTCCGGGAGCGTGGCCGTCATCCCGGACGGGCGTTGTCCGGCGGCGAGCAGCAGATGCTGGCGATCGCGCGCGCGCTCGTCGGCAACCCGTCGGTGCTGCTGATGGACGAGCCGTTCGAGGGCCTGGCGCCGATCGTGGTCGAGGAACTGGCGGCCGTGATCGGGCACCTGCGCACGGAGGCGGCCATGACCATGCTCCTGGTCGAGCAGCGCACCGACGTCGCGCTCGACCTCGCCGAGCGCGCGGTGGTCATGGAGCGCGGCAAGGTGGTGTTCGACGACGCCAGCGCCCGGCTAAGGTCCGACCCGGATCTGCTCCACACCCTCGTCGGCGTCGGCTGACGCTGCGCCAGCACGCCGGTTCGGTGATTCACCGTGCCGCTTGGCGGGCGAGCCATCAGACTTGTGCCCGCGACCGGTTGCGCACAACGTGTGAGACGCAGGGTTCAGAACCATCGAGCCACGGAGGGACGCCCATGCCGCGGTTTGCCGCCAACATCAGCACCATGTTCACCGAGGCGCCCTTCGCCCTGCGCATCCAGGCCGCGGCGGAGGCTGGCTTCAAGGCGGTGGAATGCCAGTTCCCGTACGAGGTCGAGGCGGCCGAGCTGGAAGCGCGGCTCGATCGGGCCGGCCTCGACCTGGTGCTCCTCAACGCCCCGCCCGGCGATTTCGCCGCCGGCGCGCGCGGCCTGGCGGGTCTGCCGGGGCGTGAAGCCGAGTTCCGCGCCGGGCTGGATCGGGCGCTCGAGTATGCCTCCCGGCTCGGCTGCCCGCAGATCCACGTCATGGCCGGCATCCAGCCCCAAGGCGTCTCGAAAGAGGCATGCATCGAGGTGTACAAGGCCAACCTGCGGATCGCGGCCGATGCCTGTGGCCGGGCCGGCAAGATCGCGCTGATCGAGCCGATCAACACCCGCGACATTCCGGGCTACCTGCTCAACACCCCGGCCGAGGCTGCGGCGATCATCGCGGCGCTGGGCGCGGCCGGCCTCAGGCTGCAGTTCGACTTCTACCACGTCCAGATCATGACCGGCGATCTCGCCCGCAGCTTCGAGCGCCACCTGCCGATCATCGGCCACGTTCAGATCGCCGGGGTGCCCGAGCGCCACGAGCCGGATACCGGCGAGGTCAACTACCCCTACCTGTTCGAGCTCATGGATCGCCTCGGCTATGCGGGCTGGGTCGGCTGCGAGTACTTCCCGGCGGGCAGTGCGGAAGACGGCCTCGGCTGGGCGTACCGCTACGGCATCGCGCCCCGGAGCACGACGCTCGCGACCGGCGGCGAACGGGTCTGAGCGCCCGGTTCCGCAAGCGGGCCGGCAGCGGCTCCAGGCCGGCTCGTCGCCTGGCTGCCGCCTCGACCTTGCCCTTGGCCTGCCATCGCCCCGGCGCTATATACCCGCGCAACCCGAGCGAATGGACGAGGTCGGCATGCCGAAAGTCGTGATCCGTGAGGCCCTGACCTTCGACGACGTGCTGCTGGAGCCCGCGCGCTCCGAGGTCCTGCCGGCCGAGGTCGACGTCGGGACCCGCCTGACCCGCGAGATCGAGCTCGGCATCCCCCTGATCTCCGCGGCCATGGACACGGTCACCGAAGCGAACCTCGCGATCGCCATGGCCCAGCACGGCGGCCTCGGCGTGATCCATCGCAACCTCGAGGTCGCGGCCCAGGCGGCCGAGGTGCAGAAGGTCAAGAAGTTCGAGGCGGGCATCGTGGTCAACCCGATCACGCTGCCGCCCGAGGCGACGCTCGCGGATGCCTTGGACCTGATGGCCGCGCACCGGATCTCGGGCATTCCCGTGGTCGCGGGCGAGGAGCGCCGCCTGGTCGGCATCCTGACCAACCGCGACGTCCGCTTCGCCACCGACCTGGACGTGCCGGTGCGCGACCTGATGACCGCAAACGACCTGGTGACGGTGCGCGAGAGCGTCGGCCGCGACGAGGCCAAGCAGCTGCTGCACAAGCACCGCATCGAGAAGCTTCTGGTGGTCGACGATGACTTTCGCCTGATCGGGCTGATGACGGTCAAGGACATCGAGAAGGCGCAGACCTTCCCGCGCGCCTGCAAGGACGCCCATGGCCGGCTGCGCGTCGGCGCTGCGGTCGGCACCGGCGCCGCGGGCCTGGAGCGCGCCGAAGCCCTGATCGAGGCCGGCGTCGACGTGCTCGTGGTCGATACCGCGCATGGTCATTCGGCCGGGGTGCTCGAGGCGGTCGAGCGGGTGCGGCGCGCGAGCAACGCGGTGCAACTGATCGCGGGCAACGTCGCGACCGTGGCCGGCGCCCGGGCGCTGATCGACGCCGGCGCCGATGCGGTCAAGGTCGGGATCGGCCCCGGCTCGATCTGCACCACCCGGGTGGTCGCCGGCGTCGGCGTGCCGCAGCTCGCCGCCCTGCTCGAGATCGCCGAGCATTGCCGCGAGCAGAGCGTGCCGGTGATCGCCGACGGCGGCATCCGGGCCTCGGGCGATCTCGCCAAGGCGATCGCCGCCGGCGCCGACTGCGCGATGATCGGCTCGCTGTTCGCCGGCACCGACGAGAGCCCGGGCGAGGTCTATCTGTATCAGGGTCGCTCGTACAAAGCGTATCGGGGCATGGGCTCGCTCGGCGCCATGGCGCGCGGCTCGGCGGATCGCTACTTCCAGGAGGAGGTGCGCGAGACCCTCAAGCTGGTGCCCGAGGGCATCGAGGGGCAGGTGCCCTATCGCGGGCCGATGGCGCAGATCGTCCATCAGCTGGTCGGCGGCCTGCGCGCCGCCATGGGCTACACCGGCAACGCCTCGATCGCCGCGATGCAGCGCAACTGCACGTTTTTGCGGGTCACCCAGGCAGGCGTGCGCGAAGGCCACGTCCACGACGTCGCGATCACCCGCGAGGCGCCCAACTACCGCCGCGGCGTCTGATCCCCGGGGGGACCGCCAGGAGCCCGGCAAGGCTGGCGGCCGGCCGCGCGCCCTCCGGACCTGCGTCGCGCGACGTCCGTTTTTGCGGCCCGGGGCGCCGGGTCGCTCGATCTCAGGAGGTGGGCAACGACGGGCGCTTTTGCGGCACGGGGGCGCGATCCATCATGGTCGAACCGAGCGCTTCCTTGGCCTTGGCGGCCTTCTGATCGGGCGGCAGCAGCAGCGGGCCGCCAAAGGTCTGGCCCGGGAAGTCGAGAAAGTGCGGCCGGACGTAGATGCCGTCCTTGTACTGTCCGGGAACGTACACCGTCGCCGAAGCGGACGCCGCGACCACCACCGAAGTCACGCCAAGCGCCAAAGCCAGGAGCACACGCATTCCCCGTCTCCACCCGTTAAACGGCCGGAAACTTCTACGGGATCGCGGCTACGCAAAAAAAGTTAATATTTGGTACCCGAGTATGTTTGGAAGGATTTGGATCGAATGCCCGGCAATTTACCGGCCCCGATGCCGGCCCGTGCGACACGTCCACACCGGGACTCATACCGACCCCATGAAGTCGGGTCGGTGCGTCTTTTCTGTCATGCCCCGGCTTGGCCGGGGCATCCAGACCGGACCCCCGGGTCGAACCCGGAGGTGACAAGAAGAGAGGTCGATGGGTCGAGACTTCGTGCTCCTGGTATCAGTCCACGAGCTCTGTCCACACCGGCGCGGCGTATCGGGGCCGCAGATCGGCGCGGCGACCGCGATGCCATGGCGATCGTCCAGATCGGACGTGTCGTGGTCGGGCAGTATCCCGCACGGAACGTCACGACCTCGGCGATAACGGGTCTGCCAAAGTCCTACGGTTCGGTCGTGGCCGAGGCCGCGCTACCATATTCTATTTGCTGGTGGGCGACTTGACCTTCATCTCGACGGCCACAACCCAGCGTCGATCACATCTTGGGGGATCACCCAGCTTTCGCAGGTTGGTTGCCAGGGCTCCTCGGGATCGATGTAATCGTGCCATTCCTGTACGCCGAGATTGCGCCCACCCCGGCTGCAGAGCAACCAGGTCAGGAGCTGTTCACTCACAGCCCAGAGCTTGACGATGTCGTGTCCGAGCGTGGCCAGGCGATCGCCCCGGGGGCTCCAGGCAACGACCGAGATCGGCGCCCCATGAGCGAGCCGGATGGGTTGGCCAGGGCTGTCTGCCGCCCACAACTTGATCACGCCGTCCTCACCGCCCGTGGCCAGGCGTCGGCCATCCGGACTCCAGTCAATTCCGGTGACGGGGCCGCCATGCTCGAACCGGATGGGGTTGCCTTGACCGTCGCCCGCCCACGATTCGACGACGCCAAAGCGATCGACAGTTGCGAGCCGGCCGCCCTGCGGATTCCAGGCCATAGTTGTGAGGCCGTGACCAAGCTCGATTGGCTCGCCTCCGCCATCCGCTGCCCACAGCGAGACGACGCCCTTTGACAGCGTCGCCACGCGGTCACCCTGCGGGCTCCAGGCGACCTCTTCAGCCTGCGAAACACTCTCGATGAGGATCCGCTCGCTCCGACCATCCGCAGCCAATATCTCAAGGGCACCGTACCGGCCGCTCGCCACCGCCAAGCGGTCGCCGCTCGGACTCCAGGACAACAACCTCGGTGCCGGCGCCGGCCAGATTGGAGCGGGAGCCAAGAGGGTGACTGGATCGCCTTGGCCCTCGGACGCCCACAACTTGACCACGCCGTCGACGCCCCATGTCGCTAAGCGCTCGCCCTCCGGACTCCATTTCATCGCGACGAGATCTGAGCCATGCTCGAGAGCGATCGGCTCCCCCTGGCCATCGACGGGCCACAGCCTGATGGTGCCTCCCTCGCCCGTCGCAACCCACTCCTCGCGCGGACTCCACGCCAACGCGGAGACCGGCGCGTCTTGCTCGAAAGGAAGAGGCTCGCCTTGGCCGTCGCTCGCCCACAGCCTGACGGTGCCATCGCCTGCGGTTGCCACCTTGTCGCCCCGCGGGCTCCAATCCAGTTGTGAGACCGGCCCCCCATCGGCAAGGCGAATCGGCTCGCCAGCCCCGTCGGTCCTCCACAACTTCACGACGGTGCTATCGGAATCGTGTGTCGCTAGGATATCGCCCTGAGTGCTCCAGGCGACCTCCGCCACCCTTTCACCTTGCTCCAGCAGGGTTGGTTCGCCTTCGCCCTCGGCCGGCCACAGCTTGACCAAGCCGTCGCGGCCAGATGTCGCCAGGCTTTGGCCGCTCGGACTCCAACTCACCTCCGAAACCCAATCGCCATGCTCGATCCGAACTGGCGCGCCTCGGCCGTCTGCATTCCATAGATGGACGAAGCCTTCGGCATCGAGCGTCGCCAGGCGCCTCGCCTGCGGATGCCACGCCACCGACCTTATCTGTTCCTCATGCCCGAGGCGAATCGGGTTTCCTTGGTCATCGACCTCCCATATCCAAACAATCTTGTTGTCGCTCACCGTCGCCAGTCGAGTGCCCAGTGGGCTCCAGGTCATCGACGTCACCGGTGCATCATGTTGCAGAAGGATCGGGTCGCCTTGGCCATCCGCCGGCCATAGCCTGACAACATCGTCTGTGCCCGCTGTCGCCAAACGCTCGCCAAGCGGGCTCCATGCCATCGACTCTGCCGGTCCACCGTGATGGAGCGGGACCGGCTCGCTTTGACCATTTGCGACACGCAAAGTAACTGACCCGTTTTCGTCGAGCGTCGCTATCCAGTCGCCCTGCGCGTTCCATGCCATCTCCTTCACCGGAGCATCATGCCGGAGAATCACCGGTCCGCCTTGGCCGTCGGCGGACCAAAGCCGAGCAGTGCCGTCGAAGTCGAGCGTGGTCAGCCGGTCGCCGAGCGGGCTCCACCACATCCGGCTCACCGGATTTTCGTGCTGGAGCGTGATCGCTTCGCCTGAACCGTCCGCCGACCATAATTTGACCCACTCTGTCGCGCCGCCGGTTGCCAACCGGTCGCCCTGCGAATTCCAGTGGAGCCACCAGAAGCCGGCGCCGTGATCGAGCCGGACCGGCCGTCCTCGGCCATTCGCTGCCCATACGAAAGCGAAATCGCCAGCGCCGCTCGTCGCCAGCCGGTCGCCCTGCGGGTTCCACGCCATAGACGTCACACGCCCGCCCGCCTCTGATTGGCCGTGATCAAAGCGGGCATAGGGCAGGCGAGCCAGCAGATCGCGCGCGGCCGCATCGAGGTCGGGCGAGAAAGGCACGGATATCTCGGCGCCACGTCTCAGCGCTTCGACAGCGAGTGCGGCTCCTCGTTCGACGAGCACGGGACGTCCTTGCTCGAGCGAATTCTGACGAGCCTGCGCGGAAAGTAGCCGCACAAGGGCAATCAATCGACGTTCCTCGGCCAGTTCGGTCTGCTTCTCGGCGCGATCGCGTTGGGCTTCGGCCACTCCCGTCTGCTCTTCGGCGACACGCGTCTGCTCTTCTGCCACGCGCGTCTGTTTCTGCGCTTCGAGGTAGAACCAGATCGCCCCCATCGCGACCCCGAGGAACACCAGCGCCGCGGCGATCGCCCCGCGGAGTTGCCACTTCTGCCGGCGCAGACGGGCTTGCTCTGCCGTGACCGAGTCTTCGATGAACTCTGCGAGTTCCGGCTCATCGCCCTCGAGCGAGGGATCGCGCTCCAGGAAGTCCTTGGCGTCAAGCAGCGGCTTCTCGCTGAGAAGCGGGCCACCGTCCCGACGAGCGGCCAGAAACGACTTAAGGTTGTCGATGAGCTTGCGATCGCCACTGTCCTCAGCGAGCCAGGTCTGGAGCGGCGCATCGGCCCAGTTTCGGATCAGGCGGTCGTGGGCGATGCCGATCGTGCCGTCATCGCCGCCGACCAGCAGGCGTGCCTCCCGCAAGCGGTCAACCAGCCGGATCGCCTCTTCGGGCAAGGCGTCGCGCGCCACGGCCGTGCGCAGGTAGCGCTCACCCTCGATCGCACTCTCGTCGACCCGCACGAGCTGTCGGACGAAGCAGCGACGGAAGGCGGCGAGCTCCTGCGCGGTCGGCGCGGGATCCGAGAGCGCCTCGTGCAGCTTCTTCTCGATCGCGCCCTCGACGCCGCCGAGCTGCTCATATTCCGTGACCTTGAGAAGATCGTCGTCGCCGTACGTCTCGTAGAGTTCGCGCAATGTGTAAGCGAGGAGCGGCACGGCGTCCGCGCCGCGGGTGTCCTCGACCATGCGGCCGGTGAGACCCTCTTCGAGCTCGATGCCGAACCGCGCTGCCGGCTTCTCGATGACCTCGGACAATGCCGTGAGCGGACGCAGCGACCGGTCGTGAAGCCGGACTGCCGGGGGCAAGGTGCGCTCGAGCGCCGGCATGAACTCGGTGCGGATCGTGAGCACGGCGACCAGCCTGCGGGCGCGGCCGGCAAGCAGGCGGCCGATGGCTGCGAGCAGGCGGGACGCGTCGGTTTCGCCTCCCCCCTGCGCGCCCGCGAGCAGGACTTCGGCCTGATCCAGCGGCAGCAGGAGCCAGGCGTTCGCCTTGTCCTCGATGGCTCGGAGGCTGTCGTTCAGTACTTCGGTCAGCGCATCGACCGTCGGCGGCGGCTTCTGGGGCAGGTCGATCTCGGCACCTGCCCCCTGGGCAGCCGTTCGCAGCACCGCAAAGAGCGCGTGGAGGGGCTCACGGCTGGGGTCGAAGGGCGGAACGATCAGCCAGTCGGGTTGCCGGCGCAGACGCGGGATCAGCCCGGCCTTGAGCAGCGAGGATTTGCCGCTGCCCGAGCCGCCGGAGATCACCAGCGCCTGGGCGCGATCGGGAGCCTTGAGCAGGCTCAGCTCGTCGAGATACTGCGTAATCTCCTGGTCGCGACCGAAGAAGACCCCGGCGTCCCTTTCCTCGAAGGCCACGAAGCCCGGGTAGGGGCGGACGCCTTCGGGGATCGCGAACCACTGGTTCGGATCGAGGCCGGAGCGATCGAGCGCGTGAAGAAGGTCCGTCCAGCCGCCGCCGGTGGTAAGATCGAGCGGCTGACGCTGGCGTTCGTGCACGATCGGCGGCGCCGCGTCGAGGGCGCGATCGGGCAGTGGTCCCGGCAACACGCAGACGAAGTCCTTGCCGCGGAAGGTGGCGGTGACGGCCTCGGTGAAGCACCAGCGCGAGGCGAGCCAGTCCGCCGTGATGATGGCGAGCACCAAGCGGCAGCTCTGCAGCTCGCGCCGGAGCCGATCTTGCCAGCCCTGGCCCGCAAGAATGCCATCACGCGAATGCTTGTCGAGAAAGACGGACCAGCTCTTGCGGTCGCGCTCCAGCCAGGATCTGATCTGGTCGGCAGCGTCGTTGTCGACGCTGCTGTGGCTGAGAAAGATGTCAGCCATTCGCCTCGAGCGCCTTGGCTGCTTCAGTGCCGATCCCGGAATGGCTCAAGAGCAACAGACGCGGCATGGTCCGCCCGGCGGCCGTTGAATATCGACCGAGGATAGCATTGGACGCATCTTGGCGTAAAGCGACGCGCTCGGTCGGGGCAGTTGATCAAAGGCTTCCGTTGGTGCCGCTCCGGGGGATGCGTGCCGCTCAGTTCTCCGTCTCGCGCCAGCGGTGGGGGAGGTCGCGGCCGATGGCGTGGTCGAGGAGGTCGTCGACGGACTTGAGGAAAAGGTGACTTGAGGAAAAGGTGTCAGAGGAAAAGGTGTCAGGAACCTTTTGCCGACTTGAGGAAAAGGTGTCGGAAAAGGTGTCAGGAACCTTTTGCCGAAAAGAGGAAAAGGTGTCAGGAACCTTTTGCCGGGAAAAGAGAAAAAGGTGTCAGGAACCTTTTGCCGGAACCATTTGCCGTTGGGAAGAGGAAAAGGTGTCAGGAAGAGGAAAAGGTGTCAGGAACCTTTTGCCGTGGATCTGCTGAGGCATGCCGCTCAGTTCTCCGCCTCGCGCCAGCGGTGAGGGAGGACGGTGTCGATGTCGAGCAGGTCGAGGACGCGGCCGACGGCGTGGTCGACCAGGTCGTCGACCGACTTGGGCTTGATGTAGAAGGCCGGTACCGGCGGCGCGATGATCGCGCCCAGGCGCGCGAGGCGGAGCAGGTTCTCGAGGTGGCCGGCATGCAGCGGGGTCTCGCGCAGCATCAGGACGAGCGGGCGGCGCTCCTTGAGGACCACGTCGGCGGCGCGGGTGAGCGCGCTCGAGGTGGTGCCGGTCGCGATCTCGGCCATGGTCCGGATCGAGCAGGGCGCGACGATCATGCCGCGGGTCCGGAACGAGCCCGAGGCGATCGCGGCGCCGACGTCGCCAGGCGCATAGGCCTTGTGGGCGAGCTTCCTGACCTCGGCGCTCTTCAGGTCGAGCTCGTAGGCGAGCGTGAGCTCGGCCGCCTTGCTCATGCACAGGTGCGCCTCGAGGCCGAGCTCGCGGCACACCTGGAGCAGGCGCACGCCGTAGATCGCGCCGGACGCGCCGGTCATGCCGATGATCAGGCGGCTCTGCCAGTCCCGCTCGCTCACCCCAGAATACTCCAATCCGCCAGTGACCTGGCCCGGACGGCTCGGCTGCGGTCGTCATGCCCCGGATTGCCCCAACGCCGTCCGGTTAACTTTTCGTCAACCATTCGCCTTCATCATCTCACCACTCGATGGTCCATGCGACCCTGGGAATCCGTGGGCCGCCCGAACCATCGGAGGCGCGGATTCCCACGGTCACATGGACCATCCGAAAAGAGAGCTAACGGGCAAAGGCTTAAGCCTCGGTTAATGCCTCGACGTCTGACATCTCCACCGCAGGCCACTGAGACGTTGGCGCGCAGCCCGACCACCGCGACGCTCAACCGTACAGCCGTGGGTCGAGCCCGATAATGCTCCGGGCATCCAGAAAGCTGGACCCTCGGGTCGAGCCGGTCGAGCCCGAGGGTGACGCCAAAGTACTCGAGGCGACCGGAGGGGAACCCGGCATCGGCAGCATGAGCGGTCACGCCGCCGTGCCGCCTTCGAGCTGGTAAACGTCGAGCGATACCTCCTTGTAGGCGGCGCGGTCGTAGTCCGACGTGTAGGGGAAGGGGCGGGTGCAGTCGAACCCGATTTTCGTGCCCTTGTAGTCGGGAAAACTCGGGTTGAGGCCGTGGCCGAAGCACGCCGGGATGGTGATCACCCCGGTCAAGGGATCGAGCCGGGTGGTCATCGCCCACTCCACGTCCATGGGGTTGCGGATGTCGACGTCGTCGTCGACCACGGTCACCATCTTGAGCGGCGGGAAGGCGGCGAAGGTCGCCATGATCGCCTGCTTCGACCAGCCGGCGCGCACCGGCCGCATGGCCACGACGCAGTGATAGAAGCCGCAGCCGCCGTGGCTGAAGAAGACGTCCTTGACCCCGGGCACCTGGCGCTGGACGAGGGCCATGACGTTCGCCTCGCCCAAGAGGCCGACCGAGTTCCACACCTCGACGCCCGAGAGGATGGTCTGGAAGGTCGGCGCCTTCCTGTGGTGGATCGCCCGGACGTGGACCACCGGGCGCGGCGCCCGCCTGGCGTAGTAGCCGGTGACCTCGGCGAACGGCCCCTCGTCGTCCACCTCGCCCGGGACCATCTCGCATTCCAGCGCGTACATCGCCTGCGCGATCATCTCGACCTCCGAGCGGGTGCTCGGGACCAGCTCGAGCGGCGCGCCCTGGAACGCGCTCGCGATGCCGAGCTCGTCGGTGTCGATCGGGGCCGCCTCGGACGGCGTCGCGGCCGCGAAATGCACCCCCGGGCCGACCCCGACGTTGAGCGTGAATGGCAGCGCCTCGCCTTTCTGCCGAGCCTTCTCGAGGTAGGTCTCGAGGTGGCGGCCGGCGTCGATGTTGATGTTCATCCGGTCCCTGCCCGTCACCATGAAGCGCTGGATCGAGGCGTTGCGCACGCCGGTCTCGGGGTCCTTGGCGATCACCACCGCGGCATCGAAGTAGGGGCCGCCGTCGTTCAGCGCATGGGTCGGGATCGGCAGCCTGGAGAGATCGACCTCGTTGTCCGTGACCTCAATCACGGGCCCGTCGTCGACCACGACCGGCGGCATCGGGCTCTGCTGCCATTCCTTGATGCAGCCGGCGACGTAGCCCGGCAGCTGCTTCTCGGGCTGCTCCAGGAGATCGGCCAGCAGCGCGCGCGACCAGTAGAGGCCCGTGAACACCGGCGTCGCGTGGCCCTTGACGCGCTCGAACAGCACGGCCGCGGCGCGCCCTTCCAGCTTGGCCGCGACCCCTGCCAGATCGTGCACCGGGTCGACCTCGGACCTCACCCGGATCAGCCGCCCGCGCTCCTCCAGGCGCTCGATGATCCTGCCGAGATCGCCCAGTATCTCCCGCGCCATGAACCGCCTCCCGTCGATCGCCGATCACTGCCTCCTGCCGCGAGGTTATCGCGCTCGCCGCGCCAGGGGAAGGTTGCCGCATCGAGGCGGCGGGTTGACGACCGGACCCGCGCCGATGCTTGACACCCGCGACGCTGCGCCTTGAAGTCTCTGCGCTGGGGTCGTCGGAGGGTGACATGGAGACATGGGCGCTGGAGGCGCCGGTCAACCTGCGCAGCGACAACGTCGCCGGCATCGCGCCCGAGATCCTGGCCGCGATCGCGACGGCCAATGCCGGCAGCGCGGCCTCGTACGGCGCCGATCCGATCACCGCGCGCCTCCAGGACGCCTTCTCCGCGCTGTTCGAGACCGCCTGCTTCGTCCAGCCGGTGGCGACCGGCACCGCGACCAACGCCCTGGCGCTCGCCCTGATCGCGCCGCCCTATGGCGCGATCTACTGCACCGACGTCGGCCATGTGCACGACAGCGAGTGCGGGGCCGGCGAGTTCTATACCGGCGGCGCCAGGATCGTGCCCCTTGCCGCCGAGCACGGCCGGCTGCGTCCCGAGACCCTGCGCGCCGCGCTGGAGCGCGCCGGCATCGGGCACACCGGGCGCGTCCAGCCGGCGGCGCTCAATCTCACCCAGGCGACCGAGCGCGGCACGGTGTACCGCCTGGACGAGCTCGACGAGCTGGTCGCCGTCGCCCGGGAATACGGCCTGCGGGTGCACATGGACGGCGCCCGCTTGGCCAACGCCATCGCGGCGCTCGACTGCGCGCCGGCGGACGCGACCTGGCGGCGCGGCGTCGACGTGCTTTCGTTCGGCGCCACCAAGAACGGCGCCATGGGCGCCGAGGCGGTCGTGGTGTTCAAGGACGAGCTCGCCGCGCCGCTGCGCTTTCGCGCGCGCCGGGCCGGTCAGGTGTTCTCGAAGATGCGCTTCATCTCGGCGCAGCTCGAGGCCTACCTGAAGGACGGCCTGTGGCTGCGCCTGGCGCGGCACGCCAACGCCATGGCCGGGCGCCTCGCCGCGGGGCTCGCGGCGATCCCGGGTATTCGTCTTTTGCACCCGGTCGAGATCAACGAGATTTTCGCCGCCATGCCGCCGCCCCTGATCGAGGGCCTGCTCGCGGCCGGCTTCGGCCTGTACGACCGGGGCGGCGGCGAGGTGCGCCTCGTCACCGCCTTCAACACCACCGCCGAGCAGATCGATGGCTTCCTCGCCGCCGCGCGCCGCCTCGCCTGAGTGATCCGGCCAGGCGGCGCCGGGGGTAGGCCACGGCTGCCCGGTTGAGGAGCGCTACCTACCCATCGTTAGATTAGATATGCGTGACAGGCACTGCGGCAACCTAAAGTTGTCATTGCCGGGCTTGACCCGGCAATCCACGGCCCCACTGGGCGACGACTGCGCTCGATCGAGCTGTGGATGCCCGGGTCAAGCCCGGGCATGACAACTGGAAGTGCCGCCCCATCACCTGCTGCTCAACCGCATCCGCTTGACCGGACAGCCGTGGGTGTGGGCCGGGAGCGCACGATCGCCGCGCGGGGCGCCGCCCTGGTCCTGCTCGACCGCGCCTGATGCGCGCCTTGCTCGCGCCATCGCGGGCCGCGAGGTGAGATGGCGAGAACCCAGTGGCCGAAGGTGCTTCTGCTCTACGCGGCCGGGCTGGTCGCCTCGAGCTTTCTCGGCAAGATCGCGCCGATCGGACCGCCGCTCCAGCAGGACCTCGGGCTCACCCTGGCGCAGCTGGGCTGGACGGTCTCGGGCATCACCGCCGTCGCCGGCATCCTCGGCGCCGGCGTCGGGGTGTGGCTCGCGCGCTTCGGGGCGCAGCGGGCGCTGGTCCTGGGCCTGGTGATCCTGGCGGGCGCCGGCATGCTCACCGCCGCCGGCGCGACCGCCGATCTCATGATCGTCGCGCGGCTGGCCGAGGGCTTCGGCTATCTCCTCGTGGTGGTCGCCGCGCCGACCCTGATCGTGCGCCTGAGCCGCGGCCGGGACCAGGCCACCGCGCTCGCGATCTGGGGGACCTTCGTCCCGGTTGGCCTGGCGGTGAGCGCGCTCGGCGGCGGCGCCGCCGCGTCCGTGATCGGGTGGCGCGGCTGGCTCGGCCTGATCGGCGTTCTGCCGGCCGTCGCGGCTGCGCTCGTCATGATCGCGATGCCTCCG
>JBOHKK010000079.1:0-19517 GCA_050729115.1 Geminicoccaceae bacterium
CATCGCGAGATCGCGGCACGGGTGCAAGAGGCATGACGCCAGCGACAGCCTGGCGTCCTTGGTTGCAGCCGCGAATGCGGCACGATAAAGCCTACCAAGACATCGCCCACGGCCACCGGACCGAGCAGATGGGGAAGGTCACCTTCGAGGAGCAACGGCGCTTCGCCCGCAGCCCCGCCCAAAGCGACGGGGCGGCTCGCGGCACGCTGCCGTCAGGAGCAAAGGATGGCAGGTGCTCGCGGCGACGGTTCGGTCGCAACTAGTGCCCGGAATCATTAACACGTGAACCACCCCCTCGCCGTCATCGCGAGCCCCCGAAGGGGGCATGGCGATCCAGTTTCTGGATTGCTTCGCTCCCGCTGGTCGCTCGCAATGACGATTGTCTGTGTCTCACGTTTCTTTGATAGCTGGTACTAGAGCGCGGCACCGGGTCATGGCCAAGCAAACCTACGACGTGTTCCTGGACGCGCGGGGGCTGGTCTGCCCGATGCCTCTGATCAAGGCCCGCCAGGCGCTGATGGTGGTCGAGCCCGGCGCGACCGTCTGCGTGGTCGCCACCGACCCGGATACCGTCGCCGACTTCACCAACTTCTGCGAGGCCACAGGTCACAAGCTGGTCTCCAGCGAGCACAAGGACGACCTCTACGTCCACGTGATCGAAAAGGCCTGAGGTTGCCGATGCACCGATCCATCATGGGAGGCTCCGGGCGCCTCGCCCTCGCCTTTGGGCTCGCCCTCGGCATCGCCGCCTGCGAGATCCCGCCGGCGCCCGCGGTCGACCCCGCTCCCTTCGTGCTCACCTCCACCGGCGGCTACGTCCGATCCGATGCGCCACCCGGGATCGAGGTGTTTCTCAACTCGAAGCAGGTGCGCCCGGCGGGCGGGTCGACCGCCCGAAGGAGAGCTCGGACGGGCGACCGGTGACTGGAGTTCAGTATGGGCCCGGCTATCGCAGGTCTGCGATAAGAAGAGACGGTAGACGAGATCGAGCACCGCGGCGACGCGACGCGCCGTGGCGCATGGTTGTGGCGCCGCTCGTCGCGCCGTGTTGAGCGCACCAATCACGCAGCCTTTTGCGGCGCGGCGCCGTAAGTCGCGCTGGGTGAACGCCGCGTCTCTCGAGGGCCTAGTGGTTCGAACCAAACGAAGGAGGCCCTTCGTTTGGTGCCTCGCGAACCACTAAACCTATGATTCTAATGGTCTTTGCGACCAGCCGTGTGGGGATCATCTGTCTGATCCGGACCACTAGGAGGTCGTCGATCATTCGGGCTGCGGCCGGATGAGGCCCGCCATCTCCTCGAGCACTGCGCAGACCGCCGCGGTGTCCTCCTTCGCCCGACCCTGCGCCAGCGCCGCCGCATAGAGTTGCGCCGAGGCGGCGAACAGCGGCGTCGGACAACCGAGCGCGCGGGCGAACTCCGTGATGATCCCGATGTCCTTCTGCCAGACGTCGAGCTTCATCGTCGCCTGATCGTAGCTGCCCTGGACCATCAGCGGTCCGCGCACCTCGAACATTCGCGACGTGCCGGCGCCGCTTGCGATCACCTCGTAGATCACCTCCGGCGCGATCCCCGCCTTCATGCCGAGCACGAACGCCTCGGCGGCGGCGACGTTGTGGATCGAGACCAGCAGGTTGGCGACCAGCTTGAGCCGTGAGCCGTTGCCGAACGGCCCGGTGTAGTGGCTGGCTCGGGCAAAGCCGTCGAAGACCCTCCGGCAGCGCGCGAACACACGCTCATCGCCGCTGGCGTAGACCACGAGATCCTTGTTGAGCGCCTGCGCCCCGGTGCCGCTCAGCGGGCAGTCGAGCATCAGGAAGCCGACCTCCGCGAGCGCGCATCGCGCCGCCTCCTTGCCATTGAGCGGCAGGGTCGAGCATTCCAGCAGGATCGACCCTTCGCGCGCGGCGGCGATCAGCCCGTCCTCGCCCGCGACCACCTCCTCGAGCGCCGCCACGCCGGGCAGTAGCGTGATCACCACGGGCGCCGCCTCGGCGACGGCGCGCGGCGATGTGCGACCGCGGCCGCCGTTCGCCTCGAGCGCTCGGATCGGCTCCGGCAGCACGTCGTAGCCGATCACCTCGAAGCCGTCCTTCAACAGGCTGCCGCTCACCGCCGAGCCCATGATGCCCAGCCCGATGACCCCGATGGTGTGCTCTTGCATGGCGCCTCCAGGAAAAGACGGACCTGATTGCTGAAAACGGCCATCTGGTCCGTCGATGCCGCGCGCTGCTCATCTCTCGCCGAGCAAGGCCCTCGAAGCAAGGCTCCTTGCGAGGCAATCCAGGTGGCGGGGCGGCCGTCGAGGAGGCCGAAGCTCAGGCCGTGCCGAAACTCACGCCCAGTTGGCGCAGCCAGCGGCGATACATCACTGTGGTGCGATCGGCGCGCACGTTGAGCTCGGCCGCGAGATCGAGCGGTAGCAGCTCCGGCCGCTGCGACTCCAGGATCGGGCGGTCCTGCCCGAAGATCCGGTCCTGCCAGGCGATCAGCTCGGCCTCGGGGATGTCATGGCCGTAGTTCATGGCCATCCACATCCAGGCCGTGCTCCGCGCCGGCTCGTGGGGCGTGATCGTGAGCAGGATCGAGAACCGCGGGCCGGTCGACTCCTTGAGCAGGTAGGCCGTGAGCGGTCTCAAGGCCCGATAGGTGTAGGACACCCAGTCGCCTTCGCCGGTGCCGTACGGGTCGGGCTGGTAGACGCGGACTCCGGTCGCCTCCACGCCCTGATCGTTGATGACGGCCTGGTGATCGGCGATCTCGGGCTGCGCGGGTGTGCCCAGCACGTTCTCGTGCACGAACGGGAAGTGCGCGACGTCGAGGAAGTTTTCGACGATCCGGGGTCCGCTCGCCTCGACCGCATAGGGCCCGCACAGGAGCTTCCGGAAGCCGGCATCCTGCCACTCGGGAAAGGGCGGCACGTCGTGCGCCGGCTCGCCGAGGCTGACCCAGACCAAGCCATAGCGCTCGACCGCGCGGTAGGTCCGCACGCGCGCCCGCCGCGGCGGAGGCACGTCCGGCAGCGCGGGGATGCGTACGCACTGCCCGTCGGCGCCGTAGACCCAGCCGTGATACGCGCACTGCAGCGTGCCGCCGTCGACGCGGCCGAGCGAGAGCCGCGTGCCGCGGTGCACGCACAAGTCCTGCCAGGCGAGCGCCCGCCCGTCGGCCTGCCAGACGACGATGTCCTCGCCCAGGAGTCGCGCGCCGACGAGCCTTCGCCCGGCGAGCTCGCCGCTGCTCACGACCGGATGCCAGTCGTCAACGAGCACCGGCTCCGTGGTCACGCCACCATCACTCCCCCGGACACAAGCTCCACAGCTTGAAGGATGGCGCGGCGACCGGGCGACCGCAAGCAAAAGCTGGCCGACCCACCTCGCCCCTGCTCGGATCGGACCTGGCTCGTTGACCGCCATGAGACACGAACGGTATGGTCAAGAGCAGCACCAGGAGCGTGCTCCGCCTACTCCCGGGAGATCCGTCACACCCCGCCGGGCCGGGCGGGCGAGAGCAAGCGTCTCGCGGTGACCCCGTGACCACGTGGATCGCAATCGGACGGTCGGCCTATCCGCGCTCCGGCGTTCATGCGACCGATCGGATAGGAAAAGATGGACAAGGCCCAAGCCCACAACATGCGCCTGCTCGCCCACGACACGCTGCTCGGCAACGGCAAGATGGGCGAGGGCATGAGCATCCAGCTCGCCGCCGGCGGCCGACGGATCCTCTGGCTCGCGCACGAGAGCGCGCCCAAGAACTTCACCGGCGTCGACGTCACCGACCCGCGCCGCCCCAAGGTCGTGGTTCAGACCGAGCTGCCGCACGAGAAGGTGCGCTCGAACTCCCTCGAGGTCGTGGGCGACATCATTGCGGTCGCCTATCAGGTCGCAACCCCCGGGCTGGAGCCTGCCGGGCTCGAGCTGTTCGATCTGTCGAAGCCCGAGAATCCGCGCCGGATCGCCTTCTTCGACTGCTCGGGGCCGCATTCCCGGGGCGTGCACCAGCTCTGGTTCGTCGACGGCGAGTACCTCACCTGCGCGGCCGGCGCCGCCGATTTCACGCCGCGCAATCAGCTCGACGACCAGGTCTTTCGGATGATCGACGTGCGCGATCCGGCACGGCCCGAGGAGGTCGGCCGCTGGTGGTTCCCGGGCACCCGCGATGGCGATCCCGAGCCGCCGGTTGTGCGCCATCCGCGCTTCGACAGCGGCTGGCGCGCGCACAACACCAACGTCTATCCGGCGCGCCCGGACCGGGCGTACCTGGCCTACCTCGACGGCGGCGCGATCGTCCTCGACATCGCCGACAAGGCGCGCCCGAAGATGGTGACCCATTGGAACCCGCATCCGCCGTTCAACGGCTTCACCCACACCATCATGCCGCTCTTCGATCGCGACCTGCTCGTGGTCACCGACGAATCGATCTACGACCTGGCCGGGGACTGGCCCAAACGGGTGTGGATCATCGACGCGCGCGACGAGCGGAAGCTGATCCCGATCGCGACCCTGCCGATGCCGCCGGTGGAAGAGTTCGGACCGAAAGGCGGCCGCTACGGCGCGCACAATATCCACGAGAACCGACCGGGCCCGGCGTTCCACTCCGAGGAGATCATCGTCGGCGCCTACTTCAGCGGCGGCGTCCGGGTCCACGACATCGCCAACCCGTTCGAGCCGAAGGAGATCGCCAGCTACGTACCGGAGGTTCCCCAGGGCACGCCGGTGGGCTGCGCGCAGATCAACGACGTCTACGTCGACGAGAACGCCATCGTGTACGCCGTCGACCGGCACACCGGCGGCCTGTATGTGCTCGAGATGAACCTCTGACAGCGATCAGGATCGGCGTCGCGGGCTCGTCGGGTCGCCCTGCGTGGTGATCATGCCCCCGACCCCCGCTGCGCCGTCCGCTCAGGACCGGCTGCGCAGGCCGCTTGCCAGGGCGTACCAGTCGTAGACCTGACCGCCGGTCGACATCAGCACGCCCGGGCGGGACAGAATATGGGCGTAGAGCTGCTCGAGATACCCCATCTGCCGGGCGCGGCGGTCGACGGTGCACCCTTCCTGCACCTCCAGCAGGCCTACGTGCTCTCCGATGCGCCGCCAGGCGTCGCGGCCATCCTCGGCTCGACGCGCCGGCGCCCCGGCGACCGATCCCGATTAAGGCTCGGGTGAGAGCTGGGCGATCAGTCGAGCTGCTCCGGCGGCTACGGACTCAGATTCCCTCAGGTGCCGGCACGCTCGAACAGCCTGCCGTACTCGGGACGACGGTCCGCAATGCCGGCAAGGCGCAGGCAGTGCCAGGCCATGGCGTGGTTGCTGGAGGTGACGGGCTTGCCGAGCTCCGCTTCGATCGCGCCGACCGCATCGATCAGGCGCAGGCTGGTACACGACACGAACACCGCGTCGACCAGGTCCGAGCCGCCGAGCAGGATCGCGGCGTCCCGCACCGAGGCGGCGTCGATGCGCGCCGCCTTGCGGTCGTCCTCCTCGTTGAACGAGCCCATCACCGGGACGGCGAAGCCGCGCGCCTCGATGTAATCGCGCATGAAGCGGTTGATGTCGTCGCGATACGGCGTGAGCAGCGCGAGGCGGCGCACGCCCAGCGCCTCGAACGCCGCGAAGGCGGCGGTGATCGGGGTGGTGCACGCGATCCCCGGGCGCGCCTCGCGGATGCGCTCGAATACCCGCTCCTCGCCGATGACCATCGCGGCCGAGGTGCAGCCGAAGGCAACCACATCGAGCGGCAGGCCGGGCAGGATCAGGCCCGCCGCCTCGACCAGGCGCGCCTCCATGGCGCGGAGCGTCTCGGGCGTGATCCGGGCGTCGTTCAGGATGCGGCTCTGGTAGAGCGCGATTCCCGGCAGATCGAGCGGGTGACGGAACTCGTGCTCGATGGTCTGGTCGGTGGCGAGCACGATCAGGCCGATCGCCGCCCGCTCCGCGAGCCCACGATCGAGCCGATGTGGCAGCTGTTGGCGGTTGACCGCCAGATCCGCGATCGCCGTTTCGCTCATCGATGCCGCCTCGCCCAGCTCCGCCGGCCCGCGCATTGCGACCATCGAGCATATCCGTCCGGCGCTGTCGAGGGTCCTCTTCCTCAAATCCACCTCAGCCGGTCACCGCTCCGAGGAGCCCCTCGAGGAGCCCAAGCATGCCTTGCCCGATCCGTCTCACGGGGGCATGGTCGCCACGTGATCGGCTGAACCTCGGATCGAAGGACATCATGAGCGCGCTCCCTCGAACAGCCGCGTTGACGGCGGCCCTCGTGATCGCCGGCCTGAGCGGGTGCGGGACGCCGCCGCCCGCGCAGTTCGAGTCCGTCGCGCAGTCCGGCGTGAAGTTCGCCGAAAGCGTGCCGCCGCTGCTCGACACGGCGCTGAACGAGGCGATCTCGGCCAACTCCGCTACCCTGATCATGGAGCATGGCGCCGCCTCGGAGGACGCCAGAAGGACCGCCTTGCTCGAGGCGAATGCCGCCTATCGCGAGCGCCGCAAGATCTTCGCCGACGTCGGCACCCATGCCCGGCTGCTCAAGGCGTATTTCGTGGCCATGGAGGCGCTGGCCGATACCAGCGGGGACAGCGCGATCGGCAGCACGGCCGAAAGCCTCGTCAACGAGATGGGCGACCTCAGCCCGACCATCAGGAACTTCGAGATCGGCGGCCGCTCGGTGGCCAGCATCACCGGCTCGGTCGTGCCGATCGTCGTGGCCGATCTTCGCAGCGCGGCGCTGGAACGGGAGCTGCGCGAGAACGGCGATGCGGTGGTCAGCGCGATCGAGCTGCAGCGCGCGTTTTTGCAGGCGGTGGCCAGCGACCTCGAGGCGCAGCTGGAGGCCGAGCAGCAGGATCAGGAATTCCAGAGCGTGATCGAGCCCTATCTGGCCGACGGTCCGCTGCCGTCGAACTGGGCGCAGCTGCGCGCGACGGCTTTGCAGCAGAGCCCGTCCGTGGCGACCCTGACGGCTGGCGCATCGACCGCGGAGAGCCTGAAGATCTCGTTCATCGCCATGGCCGAAGGCAACGCCTCGGGCGACCTGTTCGCCCAGCTGCAGAACGACGCCAACGATCTCGCTGCGCTGGTTCAGGCGATCACCAGCACCTCACCGGCCGCGTCGTGACGCCATCGCCGCGAAGGAGCCGATCCATGGCCAACGGTACCCAAGATCTCAAGGACCAGACCCTGGCGCAGCTCGAGGCGCTCCGGACCACGCTCACGTCCACGGAATGGCAGATCCAGATGATGAGCGCCAGCCCCGAGCAGAAGCAGCAGAACTCGGACGTGCAGATCCTCGCCGACGCCCGGATCGCCCAGCTCGAGGACGTCCAGTTGGCCGACCTTCAGAAGCAGATCGACGCCGACGCGCCGGAGCTGAGCGATGCCATCGCCGTCATGCAGGACGCCCTCACCCATCTTCAGGATGTCGCGAAGGTCCTCGCCGCGGCGAGCACGTTGCTCAAGGTCGTGGGTAAGGTTTTCGCCTCGATCGCCATGTGATCGCGCGGGCGCCCGCCCGGCCGCCCGGACCTCTGGCCCGGCGCTCGCGCCGCGCTCACGGTCGAGAAGAGAAGAGGGGCGGAGGCGCCCGGGGCCTCCGCCACGAGCCTCACGTGCCCGGCGGATAGGCGTTGGGCTTGGAAGCCCAGTCCTGGTAAGCAGCCTGCTGGAGGTCGACGCCCACTTGCTCGGTCAAGGCGTCCCACTCGGCAGCCGCCTGATCGAGCGCCGCCTGCGGGTCCTCGCCCGCGAACGCCGCGGTGATCGCCCGGGTCAGGCTCTCCTCGTAGGCGAAGGTATTGCGGATCGAGAGGTCGAGCAGCCCGGTCTCCGCCCCCTTCTGCAGGATCGCGAGGTACTCGTCGGCATAGGGCCAGAGCGACTTGTATTCCTCGCTCTCGAAGTGCGAGGTGCGGAACGGATCGCGCAGCGCGTAGGGCAGCATCACCCGCTGCAGGCTGATCTCCTTGCTGTTCAGCCATTGCGCGAACAGATAGGCCGCCTCCTTGTTCTGGCTGTTCGACGACACGGCGAGCGAGAACCCCGCGGCGAGCTCCGGGTGACCGCCGGGGCGCTCGAAGTAGCCGACCTTGCCCGCGATCTGCGTTTCCGGGACCCACGAGAGCGCTTCGGTCTCGGTGCCGTAGCCCTCGGACCAGCGCCCCGGCGGCGGCCACCACTCGGTCATGGCGAGATCGCCGGCGAGCCACGCGCTGAGGTTCTCGAGCGCCCCCCAGGTCTCGACGCCCGGCGGCATCCACTCGTGCTCGTCGATCATCTGCTGCAGCGTCTCGATCCCGGCCTCGGCGTTGATCGTCGCTTCCATGGTATCCGGGTCGAAGAACCTGCCGCCGTTGGCGCGGAAGCGCTCCTCGAAGAAGTAGTGCACGAGGCCGGCCTGGCGGAACGCGCCGGCGCCGTAGACCTCGCCGCCGGTCGCCTCGGTGAAGTACCGTCCGACCTCGGCGAACTCCTCCCACGTCGCAGGCGGCGCGAGCTCGCGGCCGTACTGGGCCTTGAACGCTTCCTGATGCTGCGGGTCGCCGAACAGGTCCTTGCGGTAGTACATGAGGAACACGTCGCCGTCGTCCGGCAGCCCGTAGATGGTGCCCTGATAGGTCATCTGATTGTCGCGGTAGACCGGGGCGATGTCCTGCAGCTCCTCGCGATAGCCGTACTTGTCGACGTAGGCATCGAGCGGCTCCAGGGCGCCGGCCTCGGCGAGATCCGGAATCCATGCCGGCACCACGTTGAGCAGGTCGTAGGCGCCGGTTCCGGCCCGATGCTCGGCGAGCGTCTTGGTGAACAGCTCGTTGATCGGCACCTCGACGACGTTGATCTTGATGCCGGTCAGCTCCTCCCACTTGGGGCCGGAGAAGTTCAGCGGGTCGAGCGCCTGGAGGCCCGCCTCCCAGGTGATGTTGAGGGTCGTGCCGGCGTACTGCTTGGCCGCCTCGACCGCGACGTCGGCGGCGCTCTGGTCCTGCGCACGAGCGCCTGCGCCGAGCGCCAAGATGCCGGCGAGCGCCAGCAGCTTGGGCACCTGTCTTCGCATCATCGCCTCGCTCCTTTCATGCCATGGGTCTCTCGGCCCCGGCTCAACCGCCGCCATTGCCGGGTCTCTCGGACCCGGCTCAACCGCCGAACGTCGCCCGATAGCCCTCGAGCTTGTCCCGCCACGCCGGCCGGTCGACGATCTCGCGGTTGACGATCCCGGGCGGCACCCGGCCGTGCATGACGTCGAACACCGCCTTGACGTCGGCCGCCCCGATCCCGGCGAAGCACTGATCGGTCCAGCACAGCGCGTGCGGCGTGACGATCACGTTGTCGAGCCGGTACAGCGGGTTGCCGGCGGGGCTCGGCTCCTGCTCGAACACGTCCAGGCCGGCGCCGGCGATCCGCCGCTCCTGCAGCACCGTGGTCAGCGCCTTCTCGTCGACCACCGGGCCGCGCGAGGTGTTGATCAGATACGCGCTCGGCTTCATCAGGGCGAGGCGCTCGGCGTTGACGATGTGATGGGTCTCGTCGTTGAGCGGGCAGCTCACCGACAGCACGTCGGATTCCCGGAACAGCTCCTCCAGCCCGACCAAACGCACCCCGAGCGAACTCGCCGTGGCCGGCTCGAGGTAGGGGTCGTGGGCAATCAAGTTCATGTCGAACGGCTTGGCCAGGCGGAACACCTCGGCGCCGATGTTGCCGATGCCGAGCGACCCCAGGGTCTTGCCCACCAGACCCATGCCCATGTGCTCGCTGCGCTTGGCCCAGCCCTCCGGCCCCTGCCGGGTGATCCGGTCCTTGGCGAACAGGTTGCCGGAGAGCGCCAGCATGAAGGTCATGATCGAGACCGCGACCGGACGGCGCACGCCGTCGGGGGTGATCGCCAGGGCGCAGTCGTTGTCCGTGCAGGCCTGCACGTTCACGGTATCGTAGCCGACGCCGAAGCGGGCGATGATCGCGAGCCGGCCGTCCTTGGGAAAGCTTTCGGGCTCGATCCGCGGGATCAGCAGGATCAGCGCGTCGTAGCCCTCGAGATCCGCCGCCTGGATCACGCCGTTGCTGCGCAGGAACTGGGACTCGACGGCTGGATTCTGCTCGAGCGGCGCCAGGTCGAAGTCCGGAAACGCCGGGCTACCGTCCGGCTTCTTGAAATCGCCGCTGAGCGCGATCCGAAACCTGCTCATCGCCTCGCCTCCACTCACTTCTTCTTCTTTTTGGTCTTGCCCTTCGCCCTGGCCTTGTCCTTGGTCGGCGCGGTGCGCGCCCGGATCTCGTTCAGCCCTTGCTGCACGGCGCCCTGCAGCGCCCAGACGTCGCCCGAGTAGCAGATGAAATCGAACCCTTGCTGCTGGAATGCCACGCCCTCGTCCACGGTCGGCACGAGCCGGCCCGCGCTCTTGCCGTGCTTGCGGCAAGCCTTGATGACCGTCTTGATGGCGTCCGTGAAATCCTGGTGATCGAACTGGCCCGGAATGCCGAGCGAAGCGCTGAGATCGAAGTGCCCCACCCACAGGCAGTCGACGCCGTCGACCGCCGCGATCGCTTCGGCGTTCTCGACCCCCTGGCGGGTCTCGATCTGGGCGAACAGGGTGGTGGTGCGGTTGGCTGCCGCCAGCTTGTCCAGGGTCGGCCCGGGCCGGTAGCGATCATGGGCGATCGCGAGCGCCACGCCGCGGCGGCCGTCGGGGTGGTACTTCAGGCAATCGAGGATCGAGCGCGCCTCCTCTGCCGAGCCGACCATCGGCAGCATGATGCCCTCGGCGCCCATGTCGGCGGCCCGGGCGATGTGGTGGTACTCCTTCGACGGCACGCGCACGACGGTCGGCAGGTCGGCAGCCTGCATGAAGCGGAGCACGCTCTTGACCGTCTCGAAGCCGAACCCCGAATGCTCGCAGTCGAACAGCGCGAAGTCGCAGCCGGCCGCCTTGAGGATCTGTCCGATGCCGGGGGTGGCGAACTCGACGATGAAATGGCCAAGCTTGAGCTCGCGGCTCTTAGCCATGTCCTTGAGCCCTGGCGCCGCCATGAGCCTCCCTGCCTCCCTGTCTGGTTCGGCACGGCCGCGCCGGGCGTCCCGTGTCGTTTTCCATACCAACTTGACCGCGCGCATGCGCTTCGTCAATCGATGAGGAAGGTCGTGGGCGCTCGCCATGGCTGGCTTGGAATACTTCCACCCCAGCTTCGGGCGAAGCGCTCATGCAACGATTGGTCAATCCGAAGAGGGTCGCATAAGTTGGCGTTGTCTGCGAGGCGATCGATACCGGGGAGGATGATGCGCCCATGGTACCAGATGGCTGCCGGCCTTGCCCTGGCCGTGACGAGCCTTCAGGCCACGCCGGCCGACGCCGGCGAGTTCAAGAAGTATCATCGGCACGTCAGGATCGACCGGAGCCTGCAGGAGCGCGCCGGCAACGGCGCCGGCGTGCGGGTCGGTGTGATCGATACCGACATCGACGTCGATCACCCCGAGTTCGAGGATCGCGTCGTCGAGGTGATCAAGGACCCCGACTATCCGTATCGAACCCCGGGCGACCATGGCACGCAGGTCGCCGGCATCGTCGCGGCAGCGCGGGACGGCCGGGGCATGGTCGGGATCGCTCCCGAGGCAGAGATCGTCTCGGCGTGGCTCCTGGACCAGGATGGCGGCGTGCCGTTTGCCGGCCCGGGCGGTGGCCTGGTCTCCTGGTTCGAACGAATGCAGCGGAACGACGTCGAGGTCATCAACGCGTCGCTTGCTCCCGGCTCCGGTGGCTCGCTGCTCAACGGATCTCAGCAGGACCTGCAGGCGCTCGCGAACGTCAGGAGGGAGGCTGTCGTCGCGATCGCCGCAGGCAACGACGGCGGAGATCTCGAGGACGTAAGATGCAGCGAAGCCAACAAGGAGCTGTGCGAGGATCCCAAGAAACACTTCGGTCACGTTCTGGTGGTCGGCGCGCTCAAAAGCAGGAAGAAGCTCGCAGCCTTCTCCAACCGGCCCGGGAACGCCTGCTTCCGTCGCAGAGCCGACGGCCGTTGCGAAGGCCGCCTCAAGCGCTGGTTCCTCGCCGCTCCGGGCGAGGGGGTGAAGAGCCCCTTGCCCGGAAACCGCTACGCCAAGGTGGACGGTACCTCGGCAGCGGCGCCGATCGTGAGCGGCGCCGCCGCCTTGATCATGAGCCAATGGCCGCACCTGAAGGAGCGCCCCGACAAGGTGGCGCGCATCCTGCTCAAGAGCGCCGACGACCTCGGCGAGCGGGGCGTCGACCGTGAGTTCGGCTACGGGCGGCTCAACCTGAAGGCCGCCTTGCAGCCGATCGGCGTGACGACCCTGGCGACCGGAGCCAGGGTCGCGGGCGAGGCGGCCGCCCTGCACAAGTCCTCGCTCGCCGCCACGAGCGTGTTCGGGCACAGTCTCGCCGCGGGACTGGCCGCCAGCCGGGCGGTGGCGTTCGACGAGTTCGGCCGCGACTTCGCCGTCGATCCGTCCGACTTCGTGCGGACCGACACGGCGGCCGTCGACGGACACGACCTGTTCGTGGCGTTCATGCGCGCCTCGACGCTGCCGCCAACGCCTGCGGCGGCGGATGCGGCGGCGGATGCGGCGGCGTGGCGGATGGCATTTGCCGCCGAGGCGGCCCCGCACCGGCACCTCCCGCCTGGCGGCTTCATGATCGCGGGCGGCCAGGGGCCGGTGCAGTTCGGCTTCGCCAACGACCACGACGCCAGCGCCTTGGCCAACGCCCTCGACGGCCGCATCGAAGCGAGCGATCCGATCACCGGGTTTCGCGACGACGCGCACCACATGAGCCTGGTGGGCCCGGCACGCGCCTTCGGTGCCCGCTACGAGCTGGCCGGCGGCAAGGCGGCGCTCGGCATCGTCATGGCCGAGCGCAGCAGCACCCCGCACGCCGACGTGCTGGCGAGCGGCGACGATGCCACCGCCGTGGAGCTGCGCGGCCAGCTCGAGCCGATCGATGGCCTGACGCTCGGCACCCGTTTTGGCTTCGTCCGCGAGGATGGCAGTGTGCTCGGCGCCGAAGGCAATGGCGCGTTCGCAATCGGCGGCGGCGAGTCGTATTACCTCGGCGCCAGGCTGTCCGCTCCGGTGGGCGGCGGATTCAGCCTCGATCTGGACCTGGAGACGGGGTGGATCACGGTCGCCGAGGATGGCGAATCATTGCTCGAAGGCGGCGGACGCCTGCGCACCGAGACCGCGCGCCTCAGCCTGGTCGGCCGCGACGTGTGGCTGGATCGCGATGCCCTCGCGTTCGGGATCACCCAGCCGCTGCGGGTGGCGGACGGCGATCTTCGGGTGCGCTTGCCGGTGGGGCGCACGACCGGCGGCCGGGTGCGCTATGACGACGCCGCTCTTTCGGCCGAGCCGGAAGGCCGGGAGCTGCGCCTCTCGCTCGACTACAGCGCCCCCCTGCCCGAGGACATCGGCCGCTGGCAGGTCATGGCGGTCGAGCGGCTGGCGCCCGGCCATGATCCCGACCGCGCCCCCGAGACCTTGATCTTCGGCAAGGTGACCTTCGCGTTCTGAAGCGGGTTGCAGGCGCGCTTGGAATTGACCGGCCTCGCCACCGGCAACCGATGGGTCCAGGCACCATCGCTGGGGATCGGCGCCGACACGCGGCCCTCCAGGCTTGATCGGACGGACTCGAGCGGCCACACTTGCCAGAGCAGCCACGACGGAACCTCGAACGGGAGCGGGCGGCCGGCGGCAATCGATGCTCACCCAGAGCAGAGCAGGCATTCGCGACGGTGAGCAGCGCCCGCCCGGTACCTCCCCGGGGTGGGCTCGCCCATGACGCCGTCGACCTGGTCGCTGCCGAGGGACGACCGTTCCTGCGCGCGATCTGGGCCTCTTGCCGCGCCGGCTCGGGCTGCCGCGCGCCGAGACGCCGCGGTGGCCGTGATGACCGGCCCGGGCGCGATCGCGGCGCCCGGCCAACGTGATGCTGATCCGTACGACGCGCTGCTCGGCGCTCAAGGCCTGGGCGCTGTGGGTGGCGACCCGGCAGGGGATGAAGAAGGCCAAGAGCCTGCCCTCGGGCCATGGCCCGAGGGTCGCGCGCGCAAGCTCGCCGTGGTGATGCACCGCATGTGGGTCGAGCGCACCAGCTTTCGCTGGGGCAAGGCTGAGGGAGCGCCGCCTGAGGCAGGTCGCCGCGCCAAGCCTTCCCGGCAACCAGGTCCGGTCGCGGGGACGCAGGCATCGGGTGACGCCGCGATTCCGGGAGTGGCCGGCTCACCTGTGCCGGACCACGTTTGTGAGATCGGCGCGCCCGCTCCGTCTGATCGCATCATGTGGCGGCGCCACACCAGACCACCGGCGCCGCCCACGGACAGAAGCACGAACCCCGCGACGTGACAGAAACCCGTGAGGGGCTCGACACCCGCGGCCCGATCACAGAAGCCGGGTATCAGGCGACCGCTCGTGAGACGGAGCCTGCGGTTTTGCTCTCGCCCTGCGCCTCGAGGGCGTCCTGGCGCGGGTGCGTGTAGCCGAGCAGTTCGAGGCTGACGCCGTAATCCGCGTTGGCTTGCAGGACGTCGAGCAGCTCGGCCTCCGCCGGCCGCCGGGGCACCGGTTGGATCTCGAAACCGCCGCGGCTCCCCGATACGTCGCCGGTGACGAACGCGTAGCTCGACCACCGCTCGACGAAGTGGCGATCGAACCGTAGGTCGAGCTGAGCGCAAAGCGCCCTCATGACGGCGTCCGGATCGGCGACGAAATCCTCGTAGCGCAAGAAGCCGAGCGCGCGCGCCTGCTCGGCGAACCGCCGGTAGCCGGCGAGATAGCTCTCGAGCGCCAGCTTGCCCTGCACCACGGCAACCCCGCGCAGGCTCAGCCATTGGTCGAGCGGGTGCCGGACCGTGCAGATCTGGCGGAGCTCGAAGCGTCCGGCGAGCGCGTCCGCGGTCAGGAGCCGGTACGCCGGATTGGCCACGAACGGCACGCCCGTGAAGTCCAGATGGCTCCAGTCCCGGATCACCAGCCGCTGGCCGGCATCGACGGCGCGCTCATGAATCAGCTCGATGGCGTCGACGAAGCCGATCCGGCGGCGCGCTCTCAGGTCGGCGAGATCCTGGCTCGAAAGCAGGCCGTACCAGCGCTGCGCCTGAACCAGCGGATTGAACTGCGCGGTCCCGAGCGGATGGATCTCGCTGAGCAGCAACACGCCCGACATGGCGCCGAGGCACCTGCTGATCAGGGTGCCGCCCGATCGAGCCATGTGATGCAAGAGCCTCAGGATGGGGCGACCGGCGCGCCGCGGCGGGGCGGCCGCAAGCCTCGCCTCGAAACGGCGCGCGCGTACAACGCTGGACATTGAGCGGATCGAGCTCCTTGACGGATCACTCTGGCGATCTTGGCGAGGTCCGGTTAACGAGTCGCTACGCCAGCCGGCGGCGCTGCGTGCTGAGAAGCGCGCTCGGCCCGGCGACACCCGTGCCGGCGATCGCCGGGCGCGGTTCGATCACCTGCGGCATGCGTGAAGGGCCACACCATCGCCACCCGTCACCTCGGCCGCGGCCGAACAAGTGCCGCCTCGTCAGGCGATCTGCGCGACCGCGCGGGCGCCTGATGGCCGCCGGCGAGCCGGAGCTCACTCCCCCACTTCACGGCGGCACGGCTTGCAGCGCTCTGGCGCGCTTCTTATATGACCCCTCGGAGCACGGCGACTGCCCGATCCGACGGCCGGCGGTGGCGGCGGCCGCCAGCTATCCCTCGGACGGGCCCCCGATCTCGATAAACACCAGCCTCGGGCGTGAGAGAGTGCGGCATGAGCAATAAAATCATCGGCATCGACCTTGGCACCACGAACAGTTGCGTGGCGATCATGGAGGGCAAGAACGCTCGGGTGATCGAGAACGAGGAGGGCATGCGAACCACGCCGTCCATGGTCGCGTTCACGGAGGACGGCGAGACGCTGGTCGGCATGCCGGCCAAGCGCCAGGCCGTGACCAACCCGGAGAACACCGTCTTTGCGGTCAAGCGCTTGATCGGTCGTCGGTTCGACGACCCCGTGGTGCGCAAGGACGTCGACATGGTGCCGTACAAGATCGTGCGCGCCGACAACGGCGACGCCTGGGTCGAGGTGCGTGGCGACAAGAAGGCGCCCTCCCAGATCAGCGCCGCCGTGCTCAAGAAGATGAAGCAGACCGCCGAGCGCCACCTCGGCGAGACGATCAGCAAGGCCGTGATCACGGTGCCGGCGTACTTCAACGATTCCCAGCGTCAGGCGACCAAGGATGCGGGCCGGATCGCCGGGCTCGAGGTGCTGCGGATCATCAACGAGCCGACCGCCGCCTCGCTCGCCTACGGGCTTGAGAAGTCCAAGTCCCAGACGATCGCCGTGTACGACCTGGGGGGCGGCACCTTCGACATCTCGGTTCTCGAGATCGGCGACGGCGTGTTCGAGGTCAAGGCGACCAACGGCGACACCTTCCTGGGCGGCGAGGACTTCGACAAGCGCCTGATCGACTACATGGCGGATGAGTTCAAGAAGGAGCAGGGGATCGATCTGCGCGGCGATCGTCTCGCGCTGCAGCGGCTCAAGGAAGCCGCCGAGAAGGCCAAGATCGAGCTGTCCAGCACGATGCAGACCGAGCTCAATCTGCCGTTCATCACCGCCGACCAGACCGGGCCCAAGCACCTGACCATGAAGATCAGCCGGGCCAAGCTGGAGATGCTGGTGGGCGATCTGGTCGACCAGACCATCGAGCCGTGCCGCAAGGCGCTCAAGGATGCGGGGCTGTCGCCGGGCGACATCGACGAGGTGATCCTGGTCGGCGGTCAGACCCGGATGCCCAAGGTGGTCGAGACCGTGAAGAACTTCTTCGGCAAGGAGCCGCACAAAGGCGTCAACCCGGACGAGGTCGTCGCGGTCGGGGCGGCGATCCAGGCGGCGGTCCTGTCGGGCGAGGTCAAGGACGTTCTGCTGTTGGACGTCACCCCGCTGTCGCTCGGCATCGAGACCCTGGGCGGCGTGTTCACCCGGCTGATCGACCGCAACACCACCATTCCGACCAAGAAGAGCCAGACCTTCTCGACCGCCGAGGATAATCAGAACGCGGTCACCATCCGCGTGTTCCAGGGCGAGCGCGAGATCGCGGCGCAGAACAAGCTGCTCGGCCAGTTCGATCTGGTCGGTCTTCCCCCGGCGCCGCGCGGCATGCCGCAGATCGAGGTGACCTTCGACATCGATGCCAACGGCATCGTCAACGTGTCGGCCAAGGACAAGGGTACCGGTAAGGAGCAGCAGATCCGGATCCAGGCCTCGGGCGGCCTGAACGAGGCCGAGATCGATCGCATGGTCAAGGAAGCCGAGGAGCATGCCGAGGAAGACCGCAAGCGCAGGGAGCAGATCGAGGCGCGCAACCATGCCGACAGCCTGATCTACACGACCGACAAGTCGCTCAAGGAGCACGGCGACAAGCTCGGCGCCGGCGATCGCCAGGCGATCGAGCAGGCGATCAGCGATCTGCGCGGCATTCTGGATAGCGCCGATGCCGACACGCTGCGCAGCAAGACGGAGAACCTCGCGCAGCTGGCGATGAAGCTCGGCGAGGCGATGTATCGGGCGCAGGCGGAATCGGCCGGGGGCGGCCCGGGCGATGATGGCGATGGCGCGGGCGGCGCTCCCGGCGAGGACAACGTCGTCGATGCCGATTTCGAAGAGGTCGAGGACGACAAGAAGAAGTCCGCCTGAGCGGGCGTCTTGCACGAACGAACCCGACGAGCCGGACGCCTGCGGCGGCGCCCGGCTCTTGGTTGGTGCCGAACCACGCATCGGGCCTAAGCAAAGAGCGTCATGGCAAAGCGGGACTATTACGAGATCCTGGGTGTCCCACGAAACGCCTCGGCGGGCGCCATCAAAGCGACCTTTCGTAAGCTGGCCCTGCAGCACCATCCGGACCGCAATCCGGGCGACCAAGCCGCGGAGCAGCGATTCAAGGAGATCAACGAGGCGTACGAGGTTCTGAAAGACGGCTCCAAGCGCGCGGCTTACGACCAGTTCGGCCACGCCGCCTTCGAGCAGGGCCTGGGTGGCGGCGCGCATGGCGGCGGCTTCGATTTCGGCAGCTTCGCCGACGTGTTCGACGACCTGTTCGGCGACTTCGTGGGCGGCGGCCGCCGGCGCGGCGCCCACAGCCGCGGCGGTGATCTGCGCTACAATGTGACGATCGCGCTCGAGGAAGCCTTCGCCGGCAAGCAGGCGCAGATCCGGGTGCCAACGACGGTGCGTTGCGAGGCCTGCAACGCCACCGGGAGCGCCAAGGGCGCGCCGCCCGGCGTCTGTCCGAGCTGCCGCGGCGCCGGCCGGGTGCGCGCCCAGCAGGGCTTCTTCACCATCGAACGCACCTGCCCGACCTGCAGCGGGACCGGGCGGGTGATCAGCGATCCCTGCGAGGCCTGCAGCGGCAGTGGCCGCGTGCATCGGGAGAAGACCCTGTCGGTTTCGATCCCGGCGGGCGTCGAGGACGGCACCCGGATCCGGCTCGCCGGCGAGGGCGAAGCCGGCACCCGCGGCGGCACGCCCGGCGATCTGTACATCTTCGTCAGCGTCGCGCCGCACCGCCTGTTCCAGCGCGACGGTCCGAGCCTCCAGTGCCGCATCCCGATCCCGCTGACCACGGCGGCGCTCGGCGGCCAGATCGACGTTCCGACGATCGACGGCAGGCGGGCGCGCCTGCAGATCCCGGAGAGCACGCAGACCGGACATCGCTTCCGGTTGCGCGGCAAAGGCATGACCGAGTTGCACGGCCACAGTCGCGGCGACATGTTCTGCGAGATCGTCGTGGAGACCCCGGTGAACCTGACCCGCCGTCAGAAGGAGCTGCTGCAGGAATTCGAGCGCGCCGGAGACGGCTCGACCAATCCCGAGTCCGACGGCTTCTTCGCCAGGGTGAAGGAGCTCTGGGGCGAGCTCCGGGACTAGACAAACGGGACCAAAGATAAACGGGGCCAGGCCCCGTTCTTCGGCCCCAGCCGCCGCCACCTCCTCCCCTGGAGGCCATCGCGAGCCGCAGCCTCAGCCATCCGACACCTCGTCAAACGTCCGCATTTCTCGGGCAGGCTCCTGGCCGGCGCCGCTGCCTCGCGGCTGCCGGGTCCTTACGGAAGACAGCCAGCCAACCGGGTCGGCCGCGGGGCCACCGCCGCCTGCCGCGCGTCCGACCCGGCCTCGTCGGTGGTCGCCGCCGTCAGCGGCGCCCGGGGTCCCTTGACAGGGGGGTCCGGCGGGGCATGCTGGCTGGCGCAAGCGGGAGGCGCGCATGCGCATCGGGGTTCTGGGCTGCGCCGGCCGGATGGGCCGGGCGGTGATCGGCGAGATCCTCGCGACCGAGGGCTGCTCGCTCGCAGGCGGCATCGAATCGCCGGGGCATGCCGCGCTCGGGCAGGATCTCGGCGCGCGCGCCGGCGCGGACCCGGCGGGCCTGGTGGCGGGCGAGAACGCCGAAGCGCTGATCGCCGGCGCCGACGTCGTGATCGAGTTCTCCGCGCCCGAAGCGACCGCGGGGCACGCCGCGATGGCCGCCGAGC
>JBOHKK010000080.1:0-19383 GCA_050729115.1 Geminicoccaceae bacterium
GCCCCAAGGGTACCATCGGTGGGTGGTTGGGAGGGGGAGCGGGCCGGGGCCGCGGGTCCACCCAAAAGGAAAATGGTCTAGCCGCTGCGGATGGCCTCCTCGAGGAGATCGAGGGCCGCGCGGGCAAAGCGCCACATGTTGACCTCACGGTCCGACTGCCCGGTCTCGAGCGTGATGCTGCGGCTGCGCGGGCCCGCCACGGCGATGCAGCTGTGGCCCGGCGCGTCGCCGTAGCGGTTGCCCGTGGGCCCGCTCGCGCCGGTCTCGCCGAGGCCCCAGGTCGTGCCCAGGCGCTCGCGGATCGCGCTCGCGCACAAGAGCGCGTAGGGTTCGGTGCTCGCGCGCATCCCGGGATGGTCCTCGAGGCGCTGCTCGAGCAGCACCTCGCGTGCCTTGTGCGTGTAGATCACGCCGCCGCCGACGTAATACGCCGACGCGCCCGGCACCGCCAGCAACGCCGCACAGATCAGGCCGCCCGTGGAGGACTCCGAGACCGCCACCGTCTCGCCCCGCGCCTTCAGCAGGGCAGCGACGGCTTCGGCCATGGGGACAAGCGTCGGCATCGAGCCACCTCCTTCGACGAGAGAGCAACGTTAGCCGCATCCTCGCCCGGGCGATAGACCGCGCCCCAGCCGAGGTCGATACCATCAGGGGGAGTGCGCGGGATGGCCGGGTGTCATACTTACCTGCGAAGCGCTTACCTTCGCGGTCGGTTTCGCGTGCGGGGTTGGCGTGCCGCTCCGCCCCGACCACCGCGGTCGCGCGGCGCTCCGGGCTCACTTTCGGACTTCGGACCGACCACCAGGACCGGCCCGGTCCAGCGAGCCACCGCGGTCGCCCCTTTTGAGCCAGCCGCGGGGAGCCAGGCACGCGGCCGCGCGTCCCAGCGCGCGGGGTTGGCTGGTCGGCCGCGCGCCCAAGAGAAGGCAGCGCGCGGGGTTGGCTGGTCGGCCGCGCGCCCAAGAGAAGCCAGCGCGCGGGGTTGGCTGGTCGGCCGCGCGCCCAAGAGAAGGATGATGCTGGGCAACGAAGGTTCGAACCCCGCGCAGCGCCGGGCCGGCCCGCTCGCGCTCGAGGCCAGCGCAGCCGGCTTCGCCGATTGCAGCCTCACCCAACAGGGCATGCCGCGGAACCCAGGCTCTACCCGAGCAACGTCGGACGTCGCCATGCCCAGGCCAGGCCGCGCCGCGCGCCAGCGGCCTCCGGACGGGGGTCGCCCGGCCGAAAAAGCCTCGAACCCCGCGCCCGCACCGGCTAGGTTGCCTCGGCGCTTCATCGAGCCAACTGACCGCCCCCCGGGCGGCGTGTGGGAGGCAACGACCCGAACATGACCACGGACCATCCCTTGAGCGCCGGCTGGCGCGCCCATCCCCGCTATCCCGATCCGGCGATCGAGAGCCTCGATCCGCGGTTCGACCAATACCGCATCTTCAGCGCCGCCGTGGAGCGCCTCTACACCGGCTGCCGCTGGGCGGAAGGTCCCGTGTGGTTCGGCGACGGCCGCTACCTGCTCTGGAGCGACATCCCTAACGACCGCATCCTGAAGTGGGAGGAGGAGACCGGGCAGGTCTTTGTGTTTCGCCGGCCCTCGAGCTTCGCCAACGGCAACACGCGCGACCGAGAGGGGCGTCTCGTCACCTGCGAGCACGGGGGGCGCCGGGTGACGTGCACCGAGCACGACGGCACGCTCACCGTGCTGCTCGAGCGCTGGCAGGGCAAGCGGCTCAATTCGCCCAACGACGTGGTGGTGAAGTCGGACGGCTCGATCTGGTTCACCGATCCGCCGTTCGGCCTGCTCGGCCACTACGAAGGCCACAAGGCCGAGCCGGAGCTCCCCCAGGCAATCTACCGGATCGACGGTAAGAGCGGCGAGGCCACGGTCGTTGCCGACGACGTCCTGGGCCCGAACGGGCTCTGCTTCTCGCCCGACGAGCGCCTGCTCTACGTGGTCGAGTCCCGCGGGATCCCGCATCGCAGGATCCTCGCCTACGACGTCGCGGACGACGGCCGCGCGATCTCGGGCAAGCGAGTGCTGATCGATGCCGGCCCCGGCGGCACCCCGGACGGCATGCGCTGCGACGTCGACGGTAACCTGTGGTGCGGCTGGGGCATGGGCAACGAGGCGCAGGACGGCGTCCACGTGTTCGCGCCCGACGGCACCAGGATCGGCCGCATCGCCCTGCCGGAGCGCTGCGCCAACGTCTGCTTCGGCGGACCCAAGCGCCACCGCCTGTTCATGGCCGCGAGCCAGTCCCTCTACGCGCTCTACGTCAACACCCAGGGCGCCCCCGGTGGGTAGGGATCAAGCCGGTCGCTCTCAGCCCGCGAGGCTTCGATCAGGCCGGTCTCGCCGACCGCCAGCGGCTCACAAAGCGCGGCGCCGCGCTCGCCAGCCTGGACGGCGGCCACCATATGAGGCATCTTGAGTTGAATGGGGAGGCCAACAACACACGTCTACGAGGTGTCGGCCCCGGACGGAGAGGTCCTGGGGTTGGTGCGGGCGTCGTCAGCGGCACGGGCGCTCCGGCGGATCAACGAGTTGTGCGGGGTGGGGTGCACGGTGCTGGGCCGACAGGTGTTCTTCGCCGAGGAGCACCGGCGCGATTGCGCTGGGCGGTGGCAGGTCCGGACCGTGCGGCTGTCCGTGAAGGTGCCGAACCTGATGACCCGAAACTACGTTGCCGACGGGCCGGCTATGGTGTTTGTGGCATCAGCCGCCCACGCGCGCCATCGGCGCCCCGCTCCACCTCGCTCGGCGGATGATCGCATGAGATCGCAGCGATCGTCACTCGACCACCATGCTCATCTACCGATCTCGGGATAAGCCTGAGCAAGGATCCGTGGATGGGCCACGGATGTTCCTACGGGCGTGCCGTTCGCTGCGGGATCGCAGGCCGGGCAAAGTCGGCCATGGCCGGATCTACATCGGTGACCGGTTCACCACGATTCCGGCTCTGACCCATTCACGAAGTCGAGGTACAGCCGCTCAGACGGGGCTTCCTGCCTCGCTTCATCCGCTTGCCGGTGATCCACGCTCGGGATCAACCGGAGAATCCGACGAACTGCGCGCGGCGCCGGCGAGGTGGTTTGCTTGATTCGATTCCTAAGATGCGGTACAATCGGTCGCATGTGCGGCATGTTGCGGCCGGGTGGCGGAGGGCGTGCAGGCGCGCGGCGTGCGCAACCAAACGAACCCAGAGACTCAGCGTTAAATCAGCGACTTAGAGATTCCAGCATGTTGATTTTTCGTGTCCATCCCGAACGCCACGGACCTCGGCCTCGAGCCGCCCCTTCGCTCGACGCCCCCGTCCCCGCCCGATGCGGCGGCGCAGGGATTCCCACGGTCGCATGGACCCTCGGAACGACCGGTTAACGACCATTGGTTAAGGATTGGTTGATGTTTGGTTGACGGGACGGGCGTTAGGCTTGGTCGAGGCGGTGCGGCCGGCTCCGTCACCACCCAGGGCGCGCCGGGCGGGCAGGCGTTCCCCCTGGGCTCGAGCCATCAGCAGAAGTCATGTCGCTCGTTTTTGCGCCTCTCCTGGGCCGTCGAGAATCGAGAGTGCGCCCGCACCAGAACGGCCGGAGGCGCCGGGGACCCCCCCCCGGGCCCGCCGGGCCGGACCGAAGCAGCATTGATCGGACGCCGCCAGTTTCGGCTAGTATGGCCAGTCCCCGGCGAGGCCCGCTGCGGTCACCGCCCGTCCGCGCGCCGCCGCCGGTCGACCAGCGAGGTAGCCCATGACCCTGAGTGCCGAGCAAGAACACGAGATCGCAGCGCTGCGGGAGCAGGCCACGCCGACCCGGCGCGCGGTGGTGCCGGCGCTATTGATGGCTGGGGACCGCGCTATCTGCCTTCCCGCCTGTGGGCCTCGACGTAGGCGCGCAATACCGCATTCATGCGGGTCTGGTACCCGGGGCCCTGGGCGCGGAACCAGGTGAGCACGTCCTCGTCGATGCGCATGCCGGTGTGCCGCTTGCGGATCTGGCGCGGGAAGACGACGCGGGCCGTCTGCCAGAACGCCTCGTCGAGGGGGGGTGCGTCGGGATCGGAGGCGGCGGTCGCCTCGACCTCGGCATCGGTCATCGCCCGCACCCGATCCCAGTCAGAGCGGCGCCGGGCGGGACGGAAGCTGCCGTCGGGCTGCTCAATCGGGACGCGGCCGTCCTGGGTCAGCACCGCCCTCGTGAGGTCTTCTGCGCTCATAGTCCCGCTTCTCCCGCCTGCTGGCGCGCGGGGCCGAGATCAGCCTGATGCTCCCGCCGCGCACTGTGTACGTCACATGGACGAGGACATCCTCGAGCGGGCAGAGAACGATGTACCTGGGCTCGCCGTAGTCCTTGCGCCTGTCCTCGAGATTCAGGGCCTCTCGGCTCGCGAACACCGACAGGACATCCTCGAAGGCGACGCCGTGCTTTTCCAGGTTCCTGCGGTTCTTGTCGTCGTCCCACTCGAACATGCGTCCATGTAGCAACGGGCGTTGCAACGAGCAACGCCGGCGCGGTCTGATGGGCGATTCGCGGCGTACGAGATGGCAGTGCGCCTTGCGCAAAGCACCAAGTCGACCCGGGACGCGCGAGGGTTTAAGATCGGGCGCGCAACGAGCTAGGTAGCCCATGACCCTGAGTGCCGAGCAGGAGCACGAGATCGCCGCACTGCGCGAGCAGGCCGTCCCGACCCGACGCGCCGTGGTGCCGGCGCTCGAGGAGATTCTGTACCAGGCGCTGCCGGTCCTGGACCGCGGCTTCGTGCGGGTGATCGACTACATGGGCGATGACGCTGCGATCGTACAGGCGGCGCGGGTGTCCTACGGGCGCGGCACCAAACGGGTGAGCGACGATCGCGGGCTGATCAACTACCTGATGCGCATGCGGCACACCAGCCCGTTCGAGATGTGCGAACTCAAGCTGCACGTCAAGCTGCCGATCTTCGTCGCCCGCCAGTGGATCCGCCACCGCACGGCCAACGTCAACGAATACTCCGCGCGCTACTCGGTGCTCGAGGACGAGTTCTACGTGCCGGCCGCAGAGCACCTCGCCAGCCAGTCGAGCGCGAACCGGCAGGGGCGGGACCGCCTGCTCGACCCCGTGCAGGCCGAAGACGTGCGGGCCAAGGTCCGGAGCAACGCCGAACGGGCGTACGCGGACTACCTCGCGATGCTCAATCGGGACGAGGCGGGCGAGGCGCTCGATCCCGAGCGGGAGGGCCTCGCGCGCGAGCTTGCCCGGATCGTGCTGCCGCTCAACACCTATACGGAATGGTACTGGAAGACCGATCTGCACAACCTGTTGCACTTCATCGCGCTGCGCGCCGACCCGCACGCGCAGTACGAGATCCGCACCTATGCCGAGGTGCTCCTCGACGTCGTGCGGCGCTGGGTGCCGCTCACCTGCGCGGCGTTCGAGGATTACCGCCTGAACGCGGCGGAGCTGTCGGGCAAGGCGCTCGCGGTGTTGCACCGCATGCTCGCGGGCGAGGACGTGACCCAGGAGAGCAGCGGCCTCAGCGCCCGCGAGTGGCGGGAGCTGCACGCGCACCTGCCAAGGCCATAAGGAGGTCCCCCTCCCGGCCACCCAATCCCATGGTACGCTGTGGGTGGCCGGGAGGGGGCGTGGGCTGGCGCCGATCTCAACTCAGCGGATAAATGCCCTAGCGCAACGCATGCCAGACCTCGCGAACGCGCGCGACCTAATACCGACCCCATGAAGTCGCGACCGATGGGTCGGTGCGTCTTTTCTGTCATGCCCCGGCTCGACCGGGGCATCCAGACTGGACCCCCGGGTCGAGGCCGGGGGTGACAAGAAGAGCGGTCGATGGGTCAAGACTTCGAGTTCCTGGCATGAGCCCCATCGGGGTCCAGGCGGGCGACGCGGTCGAGGGCGATGGTCTTGATCAGGGCGAAGACCGGGCGCCCGGGGGCGAGGCCCATGGCGTCGGCCGCGCGCCGGGTGAGCCGCGCAGTCAGCACGGTTCCCTCGACCTCGACGTTCGCCTCGACGAACGGCCCCTGCTCGCGACTGAGCTCGCTCACCCGGCCCGGCAGCACGTTCTGGATGCTGATGCCCATCGGCCGCTCGGTCGCAAGCGCGACGTCGCGAGCGCGCACCCGCAGGCGCACGCGCGCCCCGGGCCCTTCCGCGAGGCGCGGAACGGTGAGGCGCTGGCCGCCCATCCTGAGCGTGGTCAGCTGATAGACCTCGTCGTGGCTCTCGACCTCGGCTTCGATCACCACGCCGGCCTCGAACCGTCCGGTCATGGGCCGAAGATCGAGGCGGGTCATGATCTGCGCGACCGGGCCCGCGGCCGCGACCCGCCCGTCCGACATCAGGATCATGGTGCGCGCGAGGCGCGCCACCTCGTCGATCGAATGACTGACGTAGACGATCGGCAGCCGCGCCTGGTCGCGCAGCCGCTCCAGATAGGGGAGGATCTCGGCCTTGCGCGGGGCATCGAGCGAGGCGAGCGGCTCGTCCATCAACAGCGCCGCCGGATCGCACAGCAGCGCCCGGCCGATCGCGACCCGCTGCCGCTCGCCGCCGGAGAGCGAGCGCGGCCGCCGCTGCAGCAGGTGCCCGATGCCCAGCAGCTCGACCACCTCCTGGAAGCGGCGGGGGTCGTCGGCGGCGCGTCGGAACCAGCGCCCGTACAGCAGATTGTGCCGGACCGAGAGGTGCGGAAACAGCCGGCCCTCCTGGAACACGTGACCGAGCCGGCGCCGGTGCGGCGGCAGGTCGATGCCGCCGTCGCCGTCGAACAGGACCCGGCCGCCCACCACGATGCGGCCGCGCCGCGGCCGCACCAGGCCGCCGATCATGTTGACCACGGTGGTCTTGCCGGCGCCGGAGTGGCCGAACAGCGCGGTCACGCCGCCGTCGCTCGCGAAGCCGACCTCGACCTCGAAGCTGCCGACGCGCCCGGCGACGTCGACCTCGAGCCCGCTCATGCCTCGATCCGCCGGGCCAGCCTGCGGCCGAGCAGCTCCGCCGCAAGCAGCGCCGCGAGCGACACCACGACCGCGATCAGGGTGAGGCGGAGCGCGCCGGGCTCGCCGCCCGGCACCTGCGTCAGCGTGTAGATCGCAAGCGGCAGGGTACGGGTCTCGCCGGGAATGTTGGAGACGAAGGTGATGGTGGCGCCGAACTCGCCCATGCCTTTGGCAAAGCCGAGGATGCCGCCGGCGACGATCCCGGGCAGCGCGAGCGGCAGGGTCACCGTGGCGAACACGGCAAGCGGGCGTGCCCCCAGCGTCCCGGCCGCGGCCTCGAGGCGCCGGTCGATCGCCTCGATCGACAGCCGGATCGGCCGCACCATCACCGGGAACGCCATGACCGTGGCGGCGATCACGGCGCCGGTCCAGCGGAACGCGACCACGACGCCGAACCAGTCCTCGAGCAGCGCGCCGAGCGGGCCGCGCCGGCCGAGCAGAAGGAGCAGGAGGTAGCCGGTCACCACCGGCGGCAGGATCAGCGACAGGTGGACCAGACTGTTGAGCAGCTCCTTGCCCGGGAAACGGCGGCGCGCCAGCAGCCAAGCGACCGCCACCGCGAGCGGCAGGCCGATCACCAGGTTCCAGAAGCCGACGCGCAGGCTGAGGCGCAGCGCCTCGAGCTCGTCCGGCGACAGCAAGTCCACGGCTACTCGAGGACGCTGAAGCCGAAGCGCTCGAACACCGGCGCCGCGGCCGCGGACTTCAGAAAGTCGACCAGCTCCGAGGCGGCCGGGTGCTTGCTCTCGGCGGTGACCGCGATCGGGTAGACGATCGGCGGATGGCTGTCGGGCGGGAACTCGCCGACCACCCGGACGCTGGCGGCGGCCACGGCGTCGGAGCGGTAAACCACGCCGAGCGGCGCCTCACCGCGGGCGACCAGCGCGAGCGCGGCGCGCACGTCGGCGGCGGGAGCCACGTGCGGCGCCCGCGCAGGCCACACGCCGAGGCTCTCGAGCGCCGCCTTGCCGTAGATTCCGGCGGGCACGTGGTCCGGGTCGCCCATCGCCAGGCGGCCGCCGCCCAACACGCCGAGCAGATCGAACCCGGGGGCAATCTCGAGCGTGACCTCGCTGTCCGCCGGCGCCACCAGCACCAGGCCGTTGCCGAGCAGATCGACGCGTGAGTCGGCGCGAATCAGGTCGCGCTCCTGGAGGTAGTCCATCCACTCCAGGTTCGCGGAGATGAACACGTCGGCCGGCGCGCCCTGCTCGATCTGGCGGGCGAGCGTCGAGCTCGAGGCGTACGAAGCGACGGCAGAGCCGCCGCCGCTCGCGGCATACTCGGCGATCACCGCATCGAGGGCGTCCTTCAAGCTGGCCGCGGCGAAGAGCAGCATGTCCTGGCCCTGCGCGCCGCCACTCGGTAACGCCAGTACGACCCCAAGCAGGGCGGCAACCAAGCCTCGAATCAGCCGCGATCCGAACCGACGTGCTCCCATCGCCTTCCCTCCGATCCTGTGCAAGCTGCGTTATATACACAGAGATACAGCGGGGATGCGCAATGGTAAAGGGGACGGTTTCGTGCAACTCGCTCCAGCGAGGCTGCCGGTGCCCACCGTGATCGCGGCCTCACCAGCCTGTGGAGGTCGCGTGATCTTGCTCAACCAAGCCGCTTTTTTTGGGTGGACTCGCCCCGTCGAGTCGACTAGGCTGATGCACGAGTTAAGAACCATCCTCTAATATAAACAGTTTTAAAAGTTTTTTTCGGGGGTGAATCGCCCTGATGCGGAGTGGTGTCGAGCGCCGCGAACCAACGCCACAGGACGGCGAAAGCCGCGCCTGGCTTCGTTTTCCTGCGTCCAATCGGACCTCAGAGGATGAACCGGGACAGGTCGGCGCCCTCGACCAGGTGGCCGACGTTGGCGCGCACGTAGTCGGGATCCACCACCAGGGCCTCGCCCGCGCGATCCGAAGCCGTGAAGCTGATTTCCTCGACCAGACGCTCCATCACCGTGTGCAGCCGGCGCGCGCCGATGTTCTCGACCTTGTCGTTGATCTCGGCCGCGAGGTAAGCGATCTCGGTGATCGCCGCGTCGGTGAACTCCAGGCTTACGCCCTCGGTCGCGAGCAGCGCGACGTACTGCTTGACCAGGCTGGCTTCCGGCTCGACCAGGATGCGCGCCAGGTCGTCGCGGGTCAGCGGATTGAGCTCGACCCGGATCGGCAGCCGCCCCTGCAGCTCGGGCAGCATGTCCGACGGCTTGCTGTTGTGGAAGGCGCCGCTGGCGATGAACAGGATGTGCTCGGTGCGCACGGCGCCGTGCTTGGTGGTCACGCTGGTGCCCTCGATCAGCGGCAGCAGGTCGCGCTGCACGCCCTCGCGCGAGACGTCGGCGCCGCCGATCCGCTCGCCGCTGCGCGCGGTGATCTTGTCGATCTCGTCGAGGAACACGATGCCGTTCTGCTCGACCCCGTGCAGCGCCTCGCGCCGGACCTGCTCCTGATCGAGCAGCTTGTCCGCCTCCTCCTCCATCAGCAGGGCGTAGCTGTCGGAGATGGTCATGCGCTTGCGCTTGGTGCGCTCGCCGAACGCCTTACCGAAGATGTCGCCGAGATTCAGCATGCCCATCTGTGCGCCCGGCATACCCGGAATGTCGAAGGTCGGCAGCATGCTGCTGCGGTCGGCGACCTCGAGTTCGATCTCGCGGTCGGCGAGCGCGCCTTCGCGCAGCAAGCGGCGGAACTTGTCGCGGGTCTCGCGGCCGGCGTTCGCCCCGACCAGCGCGTCGAGCACCCGCTCCTCGGCATTGAGCTCGGCCTTGGCGACGACCTCCTTGCGCAGCCGCTCCCGGGTCATGGTCAAGCTGACCTCGACCAGGTCCCGGATGATCGATTCCACGTCACGCCCGACGTAGCCGATCTCGGTGAACTTGGTCGCCTCGACCTTGAGGAACGGCGCCTGGGCGAGCCGCGCCAGGCGCCGCGCGATCTCGGTCTTGCCGCACCCGGTCGGGCCGATCGTCAAGATGTTCTTCGGCAGCACCTCCTCGCGCAGGGTCTCGTCCAGCTGCTGGCGCCGCCAACGGTTGCGCAGCGCGATCGCGACCGCGCGCTTGGCCGCATCCTGGCCGACGATGAACCGATCGAGCTCGGAAACGATCTCTCGGGGCGTCAGCGCGGTCATGACGGCTCAATGGTCTCCAGGGTCAGATGGGTATTGGTGTAGACGCAGATTCCCGCGGCGATCGCCATCGCCTTGCGCACGATGGCGTCGGCGGTCATGGCCTCGACGTCGAGCAGCGCGCGCGCGGCCGCGAGCGCGTAGGGTCCGCCCGAGCCGATGCCGATCAGGCCGTCATCCGGCTCGAGCACGTCGCCATTGCCCGTGATCAGGAGCGACACCTCGGCATCGGCCACCGCCATCATGGCCTCGAGACGGCGCAGATAGCGATCGGTGCGCCAGTCCTTGGCGAGCTCGACCGCGGCGCGCATCAGCTGGCCGGGATGCCGTTCCAGCTTGGTTTCCAGCCGCTCGATCAGGGTCAGCGCATCCGCCGTGCTGCCGGCGAAGCCCGCGATGATCTTGCCGCCCGCGAGCTTGCGCACCTTGCGGGCGGTGGGCTTCAGGATGGTGTTCTGCTGGCTGACCTGCCCGTCGCCCCCGACCACCACCTGACCGTCCTTGCGGACCGACAGGATCGTGGTGCCGTGGCAGGCGCCGCCGGATGCGCCGTTCATCGCTCCTCGCGTGTGCCTGAACCTTTGATCCGGCCCGCGCTGGGCCGTCGGCAGAATGTGGTTAGGTTCAGGCCACGGATCAAGCGGCCCGATCGGGCCGGACGATCAGGCACACGGGCGTCTTGCTTCGAGCCCCCGCGTGGCGCGCACGAGCAGGCGCAGCGCGCTGACCAGACCGTTCTGGTCGCGCAGCCGAAAGGCAGTTGCAGTGAGCACCGCGGCGCTGATCACGGGCTGAACCTCGTCGAGCTCAGCCCGCAGCTCCGTGTTCTGCTCATGCAAGTCGGCGATGGCCAAGTCGTCGCCATCCAGCTGGTCGCGTCGGACCGCAGTGATCGAGCTGGGTGCCATGGTCATGGTCGGTTCCCTGGCGCAAGTCGTCGGGGGTCTCCCTGTCGGACCCCCTCCAAAAAAGTCGCCCCCGCTGGCAGCTGCCGGCGAGGGCGAATGGAGGGAGGGAGGCACCGTCTGACTTGACGCCCTACCAATAACGCAGGTCGGAGGAGAAATCAACAAAAAAGTTAACTCGGTAATACTTATAAAATCTTAGGTAGATGGCGTGCGCGTCACTTTTGCGTCAATTTTGATGCAACAGTGAGCGTGTGGGTTTCGTTCGGCGATGCCGGGCGGCGGAGGGTTGGATTCTGTCCGAATATCCGGAGACGGCCGCTTCCAACTGAGCTTAGCTTGCTACGCGGCGGCCGACTTGTGCTCAATCGGCCACGACGTTGGCTGCGAGGAACCGGGCCAACGCGTCCAGGCGCTCGAGATCCAGATCGAAGGTCACGCAGGTGCGCCGCTCCGCGACATTGACGACGCGTCCCGGCAAGGCGCCCGGGAAGTCGAAGCTCGGACAGGTCAGCTCGACCGGATGGCCGAGGGTCGCCGGCAGCGCCGGCTCCAGGCCGGCGCCGCCGAGCGACAGATCGCGGATCCAGCAGCGCCAAGGCGCGCCCCTGAACATCAAGCACGCCTCGAGCCGGCCCTCGTAGCGGGGGTGCAGACGCTCGTCCGGGCTCGCTGCCTGCTGGTCGTAGATCGCGTTGCCGTCGGTCACGCTCGCCCATCCGCGTTGTCGTGGGGAGTCACGCTTCGCTCGGGATTAGGCGCGAGTCTTGGTAAACAAAGCGTTAACGACGGCATCCCCATGTCGGTCTTCTTGGGCCACGTCGGTCTTCTTGGGCCATGTCGGTCTTCTTGGGTCCGCCCGGACGAGTATGCTACACAGCGACCAAACGTCAGAGTGAACGAGCATGGCCGGTCATTCCCAGTTCAAGAACATCATGCACCGCAAGGGCCGCCAGGACGCCAAGCGCGCCCGGGAGTTCACGCGGTTGGTGCGGGAAGTGCAGGGGGCGGCGCGCAGTGGCCTGCCGGACCCGGCGGCCAACCCGCGCCTGCGCTCGGCCTTGCAGGCGGCCCGCGCCGCCAACGTCCCCAAGGACAACATCGAGCGGGCGATCAGACGGGGCTCGGGCAGCGATGGCGAGAACTTCGAGGAAGTCCGCTACGAGGGCTACGGCCCCGGCGGGGTGGCGGTGATCGTCGAGACCTTGACCGACAATCGCAATCGCACGGCCGCCGAGGTTCGAGCGGCGTTCGCCAAGCTCGGCGGCTCGCTCGGCGAGACCGGCAGCGTCAGCTATCAGTTCGATCGGGTGGGCGAGATCGTCTACCCCGCCGATGCCGCCGATGCCGATACCATGCTCGAGGCGGCGATCGAGGCCGGCGCCGACGACTGCCGCTCCGATGAGAGCGGTCACGAGATCATCTGCGCCCCCGACGACCTCGCCGCGGTCCGCGACGCGCTGGAGGGCCGCCTCGGCCCGCCCGCGGCGGCCAGGCTCGGCTGGCGGCCGCAGGCGACCGTGCCGATCTTCGAGGACCAGGCGGAGACGCTGTTCCGGCTGCTCGAGACCCTGGACGACAGCGACGACGTCCAGCGCGTGATCGCCAACTTCGAGGTCGACGACGCGGTCCTCGAGCGGTTGTCCGCCTGATGCGCCTTCTGGGTCTCGACCCCGGGCTGCAACGCACGGGCTGGGGCCTGATCGAGGCGCGCGGCAATGGCCTGCGTTTCCTGGCGGCCGGGATCGTGGCGACCGATCCCGCGCAGGGTCTCGCGATCCGCCTGGACGCCCTCTATCGCGGCCTGCAGGAGGTGATCGCCCGGCACCGACCGCACGCTGCGGCGGTCGAGGAGACGGTGGTCAACGTCAATGCCGAATCGTCGCTCAAGCTCGGCCACGCCCGCGGCGTGGTGCTGCTGGCCGCCGCGCACGCCGGGCTCGAGGTGACCGAGTATGCCGCCAAGACGGTCAAGCGGTCGGTGGTCGGCACCGGCGCGGCGCAAAAGCGCCAGGTCGCCATGATGGTGCGCATGCTGTTGCCGGGCAGCGGCCACCTCGGCGGCGATGCCGCCGACGCGCTGGCGGTGGCGCTCTGTCATGCTCACCACCACACCGGGCAGACCCGGCTGCTCGAAGCCCTGACGCGGGCGCCGGCGGCAGGAGCGGGCGACCGGTGATCGCGCGCCTGCGCGGCACGCTCGACGGGCTCGACGAGGACCACGCGGTGATCGACGTCGGCGGCGTCGGCTATCTGGTGGTGTGCTCGACCCGTACCCTTGCCGCGCTGCCGCGCGCGGGCGAGGCGGTCGACCTGATGATCGAGACCCAGGTGCGCCCCGAAAGCATCACGCTCTACGGCTTTTTGACCGCCGCAGAGCGCAGCTGGTTCCGCCTGCTCCAGACCGTGCAGGGGGTCGGCGCCCGGGTGGCGCTTTCGATCCTTTCGGTGCTCGGCTCCGACGAGCTGGCCCGGGCGGTGGCGGCCCAGGACAAGGCGGCGCTCGGGCGCGCCAGCGGCGTCGGCCCCCGCCTCGCCGGCCGCATCGCGAGCGAGCTCAAGGACCGGCTGACCGAGTTGCCGGGGCCTGTGGGCGCGCTGGCGCCCGGCCTGGCTGCGATGACGCTGGGCGGCCCCGCCGCCGACGCCGTCTCGGCGCTGGTCCGCCTCGGCTACGGCCGCAGCGAGGCCCACCAGGCGGTCGCCAAGGCCGCCGCCGCGCTCGGCGATGCCGCCCCTCTCGAGGCCCTGATCCGCACCGGCCTGCAGGAGCTGGCCAGGCTCTGACTGACCGGCCGTGATTCTCCCGCGGGTTTCCGCTAAGACCGTGTCATGAACGAGCGGTTGGTCAGCCCCGAGGCGGCGCCGGCGGACGCCGAGCCGACCCTGCGCCCGCAGCGCCTCGACGAGTTCATCGGCCAGACCCAGCTGTGCCAGAACCTGCGGGTGTTCATCGCGGCGGCAACGCAGCGGCGCGAGGCGCTCGACCACGTCCTGCTCGCCGGCCCGCCCGGGCTCGGCAAGACCACGCTCGCCCAGATCATCGCCGCCGAGCTCGGGGTCGGCTTCCGCCTGACCTCGGGGCCGGTGATCGCGCGCGCCGGCGACCTCGCCGCCCAGCTGACCAACCTGCAGCCGCGCGACGTCCTGTTCATCGACGAGATCCACCGCCTGGCGCCCGCGGTCGAGGAGATCCTCTACCCGGCGCTCGAGGAGTTCCAGCTCGACCTGATGATCGGCGAGGGGCCGGCGGCGCGCTCGGTCCGGATCGACCTGCCGCCGTTCACCCTGATTGGCGCGACCACCCGCACCGGCCTCCTGACCACGCCGCTGCGCGATCGCTTCGGCATCCTCTCGCGCCTCCAGTTCTATGATCACGCCGAGCTGGAGGCGATCGTCGCGCGCGGCGCCGCGATTTTGAGCCTGCCGCTCACCCGGGACGGCGCGGTCGAGATCGCGAGGCGGGCCCGCGGCACGCCCCGGGTCGCGAGCCGGCTGCTCCGCCGGGTGCGCGACTTCGCCACCGTGGCGAAGGCCGCCGAGGTCGACGCCACGGTCGCCGATCGGGCGCTGATCCAGCTCGAGGTCGACCATCTGGGCCTGGACAGCCTGGACCGGCGCTACCTCAGGTGCATCGCGGAGAGCTACGGCGGCGGTCCGGTCGGGATCGAGACCCTGGCGGCGGCGCTGTCGGAGCAGCGGGACACCCTCGAGGAGGTGGTCGAGCCGTACCTGTTGCAGCAGGGGCTGCTGCAGCGCACGCCGCGCGGCCGGCTGCTCACCCGCCTCGCCTGGCGGCACCTGGACCTGACGCCGCCGCGCACCGACAGCCAGGCCGGACTGTTCGACGACGAGCTCGATGATGAGCGGACCGATGAGTGACCCGGGCGTCATCGCGGCGGGGCGCCACCGCATGGCCATCCGGGTCTACTACGAGGACACGGATACCGCCGGGATCGTCTACCACGCCGCCTACCTCGCGTTCGCCGAGCGGGCCCGCACCGAGATGCTGCGCTGCCTCGGTCTCGATCATCGCACGTTGCGCGCCCGCTTCGGGGTGGTGTTCACGGTCCGGCGCTGTCTCGTCGACGATCGCGCCCCCGCCCGGCTCGACGACCTGCTCGAGGTGCGGACCACGGTCGCCCGCGTGGGCGGCGCCTCGCTCGATCTGGAACAGCGCATCCTCTGCGCGGGACGGCTCCTGACCCGGCTGGAGGTGCGTCTTGCGCTGCTCGGCGCCGATCTGCGGGTCGCGCGCATGCCGCGCCAGCTGACGTCGGCGCTCGGCCGCCTCCGGGACACCGGGGAGGAGCTGTCCGAAGCGCCTCGCCCGGCGCCGGACCGGAGGGGCTTCGCGCTTGACAAACAATGAGCTGCAAGCCTTTGCTGCGGTTGGAATCGTCCGGAGAAGAGCAACTTCTTGGTTACGAAACGTTCACTTCCCGTTTGGTAAGCGGACCCCTTATTGGATGAGCACCCGGGTCGCGTGTTGGTCGTGACTGTCGAATAGGATCGCGCCATGGAAGAAAACGCCGTCACCGCGTTGCGTCTGGCCGGCGACGAGTCTGTGGGCCTCGGCCTGTGGTCGCTGGTCGCCCAGGCCGACCCGGTCGTGAAGGGCGTCCTCCTGCTCCTCGTGCTCGCGTCGATCTGGTCCTGGACGGTGATCTTCGACAAGGCGTTCCGCCTCGGTCGGGTCCGGCGCAAGGCGCGGGCGTTCGAGAGCGCGTTCTGGTCGGGCGCCCCGCTCGACGAGCTGTACCGGCGGCTCGGGCGCAGCCCCGACCACCCGATGGCCCTGCTGTTCGCCGCGGCCATGGAAGAGTGGCGGGAAACGCCGCGGCCGAGCGCCGGCAGCGCGCGCATCCTGCTGGAGCGGATCGAGAAGGTCATGGCGCTCACCCTCGATCGCGAGATCGAGGTGATGGGCCGCCACCTCAGCTCGCTCGCCACCATCGGCGCGACCGCGCCGTTCGTCGGGCTGTTCGGCACCGTCTGGGGCATCATGAACAGCTTCCAGTCGATCGCGCTCACCAAGAACACCACGCTCGCGGTGGTCGCGCCGGGGATCGCCGAAGCCCTTCTCGCGACCGCGCTCGGCCTGGTCGCGGCGATCCCGGCGGTGGTCGCCTACAACAAGCTGTCCGGCGACATCGACCGCTACGCCAATCGGGTGACCAACTTCGCCGACGAGTTCACCGTGGTCCTGTCGCGCGAGCTCGACGGCCCGCGCAGCTCCGGATTCGACGGCAACCGGGCAGCCTGAGCCCATGCCCCAGGTCTGAACCATGCCGATGACCAGCCCCGACCATCCGCCGCCGCGCGGCGCGACGCGGCGCCGGCGGCGACCGTTGATGGGCGAGATCAACGTGACGCCGTTCGTCGACGTCATGCTCGTCCTCTTGATCGTGTTCATGGTGACGGCGCCGCTGCTGACGGCGGGCGTCACCGTCGATCTGCCCGAGACCACCGCCGCGCCGCTGCCGGGGCAGGACGAGCCGCTCGCCGTGTCGGTCAACCGCGACGGCGAGGTCTATCTGCAGGACAGCGCGATCGCCCTCGAGGATCTCGGGCCGCGCCTGCGTGCGATCACCGAGCGCAGGCCCGACGCCCGGATCTTCGTGCGCGGCGACCGGGTGATCGATTACGGCCGGGTGATGGAGGTGGTCGGCGCGATTCATGCCGCCGGGTTCACCAAGGTCGCCCTGGTGACCGAGCTCGACCAGGGCACGCCGGCCCCCGCCCGGGCGCGCGCAGGGGACGACGCGGCGGCGGATTGAGACGATGGGTCGCAGCTGGCTGCTGTCGTCGCTCCTGCATGGAGCCCTCGCTGTCGTGCTGTGGTTCGGCCTGCCCAGCTGGAGCCGGCCGCTGCCGGCCGTCGAGAGCGGCATCACGGTCGAGCTGGTGACCGAGGCGGACCTGGGGCCGCCCGAGCCCGAGGTCGCGGCCCTGGCGCCCGAGCCGGAACGCCAGGCGGCCAGCCCGGAACCGACCCCGCCGCGGCCGCAACCCGAGCCCGAGGCGGTGTCCGAACCCGAGCCCGAACCTGAGCCCGCGCCGGTGGCCGAGCCGGAACCGGAACCAGAGCCGGAGATCGCCCGGCCAGAGCCGGAGCCCGAACCGGGACCGGCGCCGGTGGCCGAGCCGGAGCCCGAACCTGAGCAGCAGGCGGCGCTGGAGCCAGAGCCGCCGCGGCAGCAGCCGCCGGCAACGCTGCCCAAGCCACGGACCAAGCCGACCCCGCCACCCGCGCCCGAGCCAGAACCGGAGCCCGCCAAGGCGGCGCCCAAGCCCGAACCGGAACCGCCGCAGCCCGAGGCGGAGCCAGCGCCGGCTACGCCCGAACCGCCCGAGGAGGACAACCTCGCGTGGTTGCGCAGCATAGAGGAGACTGTGCAGCGGAAGCAGGCGGAGATCGCGCACGCCGGCGCCGGCCGTGCGCGCGAAGGTACCGGTCAGGCCCGCACCACGGGGGGCGAAGCCAGCCTTACCGCTAGTGAACACGCCGCTCTCAAGCGAGCGCTTGAAGGCGAGATCCGCGACTGCTGGATCCTGCTGGGCGGCATCGACGGCGGTGACGATGTCGTCGTTGCGTTGCGCATTCAGGTGCGACCGGACCGGACAGTGCACGCCGTCACGATCGAGAACGAGGGGCGGCTCGGACTCGACCCGACGTACCGCGCCGTCGCCGAGAGCGCCAGGCGGGCAGTCGAGAAGTGTAGCCCGCTCGAGTCAGTGGCGGGCTACCCCTACGCCGTCTGGCGAGACATGCGCATGCACTTTGATCCACCAAGCTGAGATCAGCGGCTGATGGACCGAATAATGCTCAGATCGCGCCGGTGCTTTTGGCTTGTCGTCGTCGCCTTGGTGCTGATGCCAGCGTCGGCACGGGCGGTGCTCGAGCTTGACATCACCCAGGGCGTCGTCGAGCCCCTGCCGATCGCGATCAGCGAGTTCTACGGAGCCACGCCGGGGGCGGCGCAGCTTGGCCGCGAGGTCGCCGACGTGGTCAGCGCCGACCTGGAGCGCTCGGGGCTGTTTCGGCCGCTCGACCGGCGCGCCTTCATCCAGTCGCCGGACCAGCTGCGCGCGCTGCCACGCTTTGCCGACTGGCGCCAGATCAACGCTGAGGCGCTCGTAACCGGCGAGGTCAGCGGCGGTGAGGACGGCGGCGAGCTCGAGGTGGAGTTTCGGCTCTGGGACGTGTTCGCCGGCATCCAGCTGCGCGGCCTTCGCCTCGCCACCACCGCCGACAACTGGCGGCGCGTGGCCCACAAGATCGCGGACGCGGTGTACGAACGGATCACCGGCGAGACTGGCTATTTCGACACCCGGATCGTCTATGTCGCCGAGAGCGGCCCGGCGACCGATCGGGTGAAGCGGCTCGCGATCATGGATCAGGACGGCGCCAATCACGAGTTCCTGACCAACGGCGCCGACCTGGTGTTGACCCCGCGGTTCCATCCCGACGCCGAGAGCATCGCGTTCCTGACCTATCGCGGGCGCCAGCCGCAGGTCTACCGGCTCGATCTGATCACGGGCGCCGAGACCAAGCTCGGCGATTTCGAGCACATGACCTTCGCGCCGCATTTCGCGCCGGACGGCCGCCGCATCGCGATGAGCCTCGCCGAGGACGGCAACTCGGACGTCTACGTGCTGGATCTGATCACCCGGGAGCAACGGCGGCTCACCGACCATCCGGCCATCGACACCTCGCCGTCGTTCGCGCCCGACGGCCGGCGCCTGGTGTTCAATTCCGATCGGGCGGGCACGCCCCAGCTCTACGTCATGAACGCCAACGGCAGCGGCGTGCAGCGCATCAGCTTCGGCAGCGGGCACTATGGCAGCCCCGCCTGGTCGCCGCGCGGCGACCTGATCGCTTTCGCCAAGATCCAGGGCGGTCAGTTCCACATCGGCGTGATGCGGCCGGACGGCAGCGACGAGCGCCTGCTGACCCGGAGCACGCTCGACGAGGGACCGGCGTGGGCGCCCAATGGTCGGGTCATCGTGTTCACGCGCGAGGACTATGGAGCCGACCAGACGCGTTTGTTCAGCATCGACGTGACCGGCTACAACGAGCGCGCGCTGCCGACGCCGCTCGATGCTTCGGACCCGGACTGGTCGAACCTGCTGCCGTGACCGCCGCTGCTCGATTGATCTTATGCATATGCAACTTTAGGATGAGCCGTACGATGCCTTCCGCTGCGCGCCCTCGCGCCGCGGCGGGAGGCGGTGCGGGGCACCAGCCCCGGGCTCCCGCCTGACATGGAGTGCTCGATGATCTCGAACCCGCTTCGTCTGTGCGCCGCGCTCCTGCTCCTGGCCGCCTGCTCGACGCCGGATGAGGCGGCGGAGCAATCGGGGGC
>JBOHKK010000081.1:0-19275 GCA_050729115.1 Geminicoccaceae bacterium
GCCCTCGGCCTCAGGCTCGCCGGGCCCCGTCGCTACGCCGGCCAGAGGGTCGACGACGCCTGGATGGGTTCTGGCCGCGCCGGCGCCACCCCGACCGACATCCGCCGGGCGCTTCATCTGTTCGTGCTTGCCTGCGGATTCACCGCCGCCCTGTTGGTCATGCTGGCGTTGCTCGCGGTCTGACGATCAACCGGCGCTCGAGCGGGCAAGGGCGAGCAGGCCGTCGAGGTCGACGTGGGCCTCGAGATGGCCGGCCAGCGCATCGAGGGTGGCGTCGATCTGCGGCTCGAAGGCCAGCCCGGATGGCGCGCGTTCCTTGACGCGGGCGAGGAAGGCGTGGCGAAAGTCGTCGGCGGCGAACAGGCCGTGGACGTAGCAGCCCATGATCCGTCCGTCGGGCGAGACCGCGCCGTCGGGGCGACCGTCGAGATCCAGCATCGGGCGAGCGAGCGCCGGCCCCGTGGTGCGGCCCAGGTGCATCTCGTAGCCGTGGACCGGCGCCCCGCTCGCGACCTCGCGGCCGCGGACCTCGTGCAGCTGCTTGTCGGCGGTGAGGACGGTCTCGAGGTCGAGCAGCCCCAGGCCGTCGGCGCCGCCGGGTGGCCCCTCGATGCCGGCGGGATCGGCGACGTGGTGCCCGAGCATCTGGAAGCCGCCGCAGATGCCTAGCACGGCGCCGCCGCGCCGGACGTGCGCCGCGAGGTCGATGTCCCAGCCCTGCGCCCGCAGGTCGGCAAGGTCGGCGAGCGTCGCCTTGGCGCCGGGCAGAATCACGAGGTCGGCATCGCCGGGCACCGGCGCGCCGGGCGGCACGATCTCGAGATCCACATCGGGTTCGGAGACCAATGGATCGAGGTCGTCGAAGTTGGCGATCCGGGCGAACCGGAGCACGGCGATCCTGATCGCCCCATCCGCCGTCGCCGCGGGTTTCGCAAGGCCGAGAACGTCCTCGGCGGGCAGGCGATGGGCGTGATCGAACCACGGAATCACGCCGTAGCTGCGCATCCCGGTGCGGGCGGCGATGATCGGATGCGCCTCGTCGAACAGGGAAGGATCGCCCCGGAACTTGTTGATCAGATAGCCCTCGAGCCGTGCCTGCTCTTCCGGCTGCAGCAGGGCGTGCGTGCCGACCAGCGCCGCGATCACGCCGCCCTTGTCGATGTCGCCGAGGAGCACGACCGGGAGGTCGGCGGCCTCGGCAAAGCCCATGTTGGCGATGTCGTGCGCGCGCAGGTTAACCTCGGCCGGGCTGCCCGCGCCCTCGGCCAGGATCAGATCCGCATCCCGGCTCAGCTGCTCGAAGCTCTCGAGCACGTGAGGCATCAGGCTGAGCTTGAGGTGGGCGTAGTCGCGCGCGCTGCAGGTTGTGAAAACACGGCCCTGGACAATGATTTGCGCGCCGATCTCGGTCTGCGGCTTAAGCAGCACCGGGTTCATGTGTACCGACGGCAGGATGCCGCAGGCGCGCGCCTGCAGCGCCTGGGCTCGGCCGATCTCGCCGCCGTCCGGCGTCACCGCCGCGTTGTTGCTCATGTTCTGCGGCTTGAACGGCCGGACGCTCAGACCTCGGCGGGCGTACGCCCGGCACAGGCCTGCCACCAGCAGCGACTTGCCGACGTGCGAGCCGGTGCCCTGGACCATGAGCGCGGGTGTTCGAGTCATCATGGGGATCTCGCGCACGCGGCGGCCTGGCGGTCAAGCTCTTGCGCCATATTGCCGGGAACCGAAGGACAGAGCATGATCGATGCATCGGCTTGGCTCTGGCGGACCGTCCGCCGGAGGGCCGGTATGGGAAACAACGACCATGTTGAGGGATGGCATCGTCGGGCTGTGCGCCCTGGCGCTGCTTGGCGGCTGCGCCGCCAGCCAGCAGGCGCGCAACGTCGAGACGTCGGGCTTTCTCGGCGACGACTATGCGCTCCTGCGCGAGGGCAAGGCGGGCGAGGCGCTTCTGGTCTACCGCAATCCCGATGCGGACTGGGCGGCTTACGACAAGCTCAAGCTCGACGCGGTGACCATCTGGGCGGGCGAGGGCTCGGCGTTCGAGGACTTCTCGGAGCCGGACCGGCAGACCCTCGCGGACACCTTCTACGCTCTCCTCAACGACGAGCTCTCCAAGGACTTCCAGATGGTCGACGAGCTCGGGCCCGATGTCCTGCACGTCCAGGTGGCGATCACCGACGCCCAGACCTCGAACCCGACCCTCGACACCATCTCGAGCGTCGTGCCGCAGGCGCTGCTTCTCTCGCAGGCCAAAGGGCTGGTGACCGGCAAGCCGGGCTTCGTCGGTGAGGCGAGCGTCGAGGCGAAGGTCACCGACGGTCAGACTGGCGAGCTGGTCGGCGCCGGGGTGGACAGGCGGGTCGGCGGCAAGTCGGTCACGGGCGCGCCGACCGACTCCTGGGACGACGTGCGCCAAGCCTATCGGTACTGGGCCCAGCAGTTCCGCTATCGGCTGTGTACGGAACGGGGCGATACCGACTGCACGCCACCCGCAGCGTGAGCGCGCGCTGTCGGGCGCGCAAGAGCCTGAGCCGGAATAGCCGCTTCATATCGCGCGGCAGGATGGGTGAGGGGTGAGATGATCCTCGATTACCTCGCGCTTGGCCTCCTGTTCTTCGTTGTCATCACACTGTTCTACGTCGTCATCGTGATCCACGACATACCCTATGAGATCGCGAAGCGCCGCGACCATCCGCATCAGGACGCTCTCCACGCCGCCGGATGGGTCAGCCTGTTCACGCTCCACGCGCTCTGGCCGTTCCTCTGGATCTGGGCGATGGCATATCGGCCGGACCGGGGCTGGGGCTTCGGCGACCGTCCACCGGCAGAAGAGCTCGCCAGGCTCGACGCTGCAGTGGCGCGGCTGGAGGACCGCGTGGCCCTGCTCGAGCGCAGCCCGCGCGGGGAGGCGGACTGATGGAAGTTCTGATGATCCTCACCTATGCGGCGATCTGCTATGCGATCTTCAAGATCTTCCGGCTGCCGCTCAACAAATGGACGGTCCCCACCGCGGTGCTCGGCGGCGTCATCCTGATTGCCCTGATCCTCCTCGTCATGAACTACAATCACCCCTACACGCGGCAGGCGCGGCTGTATTTCTACACAACGCCGATCGTGCCGGTGGTGCGCGGCAAGGTCATCGAGGTGCCGGTGACGCCGAACGTGCCGCTCCAGAAGGGCGACGTGCTGTTCCGCATCGATCCGCGCCACTACCAGTACGTGGTCGAGCAGAAGCGCGCGGCGCTGGCCGAGGCTGAGCAGCACGTGCTTCAGCTGAAGGCCGCGCTGGACGTCGCGCTCGCCAACGTGAACGAGGCTACAGCTTCACGCGATCGCGCGAAGCAGTCCTTCGACCGCTACGACACCGCCGATGCCAATGCTCGGGAGGCCGGCCGGGCTCCCCCTTTCGCGGAAGTCGAGCTCGAGAACCAACGGGGTGTCTACCTCGCGAGCGAGGCGGCACGCCTGAGTGCGGAGGCGAGCGCCGAGCAGGCGCGACTGGCCTACCAGTCTCAGATCGACGGGGTCAACACCACGGTCGCGCGACTTCAGGCCGAGCTGCGGGACGCCGAGTACGATCTCGAGGAGACCGTCGTGACGGCGCCGACCGACGGCTACGTGACGCAGCTTTTCCTGCGGCCGGGCATGCTCGCGGTTCCCCTGCCGCTGCGTCCCGTGATGGTGTTCATCCATAGCGACGACAACGTCTTCGCGGCGGCGTTCCAGCAGAACGCTCTGCAGCGCGTCCGCGCCGGCGACGAGGCCGAGATCGCGTTCGATGCGATTCCCGGCCGGGTGTTCAAGGGGAAGGTCAAGGGCATCATGGACGCGGTCGTGCAGGGTCAACTCCAGCCCACGGGCGCGCTGATCGACCCCGAGGCGCGGCAGGATCCCGGCCGCGCCCTTGCGCAGGTCGAGATCACCGACGATCTCTCCGCCTATCAGCTGCCGGCCGGCTCCTCGGCGCAGGTCGCGGTCTACACCGAGCACTGGCACCATTTCGCCATCATCCGCCGCATCCTGCTCAGGATGAAGAGCTGGATGAACTACGTGTTCACCGAAGGGCACTGAGGCAATGGAAGGGCGAGAGCGAACAGAAGCTCCGCGCATCGGCCTGACTGGGGCCTCAGCACCGAGTTGCTTAGGAGCGGTGCCCGTCCGGGACCGAGAGTGCGCGAATGCTCTTTGATCGCCCTGGCGCTACGGTAGTCCTGGTCATTCTAGCGTTCGTGGCCAGCGGCTGCGCGACGCCGGTCGGGGTCGAGCGGTCGGATCCGCAGAGCGTCCATCGCGAGCTGACCGGCAACGTGCTCTCGACCGGCGAGCTCAGCGACTTTAGCCAAAACGTGCTTCGGCTCGGCGGCATCGCCGAGCGCGCCGACGACGATCCCGTCGCGGCCCTGGCGACGATTCACGAAGCCGTCGTCACCGGGCTTGCCGGCCCGAACGCGATGTTCGCCTATGCCGAGCTCGCCTTCAAGCACGCCTCCGAGGGCGGCGGGCGGCCGTACTATCTGGCGTCGGCGGTGTACGCGTTCGCCTACCTCTTCCCGAACGGCGAGGGTGAGGCGCCAAGCCCGTTCGACCCGCGCTACCGCTGGGCGGTCGAGCTTTACAATCTGGCCATCACCAAGGCATTCGAGACGCCGGACGGCGCGTTGGTCGAGCTGCGTTCGGGCGCCTATGAATTGCCCTTCGGCTATCTCGACGTGACGTTCGACCCCGACGAGCTGGTGTGGGGCGACCTGCGGCTGACCGAGTTCGCGCCTGCCGCAGAGTTCAGTGTCCGCGGTCTGCGCAACCGCTACCGCCGGCCCGGCCTGGGGGCGCCCCTGGCAGCGGCGACGAGCCCGCTCGACCCGATCGAGGGATTTCAGGTCGCAGCACGTCAGAGAGCGCCGGTCACCGCCGTCCTGCGCATCGACGACGCGCGCCGCGCTTTGGCCGACGGCCGGGTGCACGGGATCTTGGAACTGTACACGCCGACCGACCCGGAGCAGATCACGATCGCGGAGCACGAGGTGCCGCTGGAGGTCGAACCCACCGCCACCTTGGCCTACGGGCTGGAGGGGGCGCCGATCTGGGCGACCGAGTTCAGAGGATTCCTGCTCGGCGATCTGCTTCAGCAGACACCCACGCAGCTCGCCGCGCTTCAGCCGCACCGTTTCGGCCGCTTTCCGGTCGTATTCGTGCACGGTACGGCGTCGAGCGCGGCACGCTGGGCGGATATGTTGAACGATCTTTTGAGCGATCCGCAGATCCGGGATCGTTTCGAGTTCTGGTTCTTCGCTTACGAGACCGGAAACCCGATCCCCTATTCAGCGCTACAGCTGCGCCGGGCGCTCGAGCAGGCGGTCGCATCGCTCGATCCTGCGGGCAAGGACGCGGCGCTGCGCGACATGGTGATCATCGGCCACAGCCAGGGTGGCCTGCTGGCCAAGATGGTCGCGATCGACACCGGCTCGCGGCTTTGGGATGGCATCAGCACCAAGCCGCTGGATGAGCTGCGGCTGCAGCCGGAGACGCGCGAGCTGTTGCAACAGAGCTTGTTTCTCGAGCCCGAGCCTTTCGTCGGACGGGTGATCTTCATCGCCACGCCGCAGCGCGGCAGCTACCTGGCGGAGTATTCGCTCGGCCGCTTCGTCGCGAGCCTGGTGCGCCTTCCATTCAATCTACTCCAGGCGAGCGGCGACATGGTCACCGCCAACCCGGACGCCTTCAGGTTCGACCCGACGCGCACGCGCTTCGGCAGCGTCTACGGCATGACGCCCGGCTCGCCTCTGATCACGGGGCTGGCTGACGTCCCCGTCGCTCCGGGCATTCCGGCTCACTCGATCATCGCGGTGCGCGGCGACGGGCCGGTCGAGAACGGCAGCGATGGCGTCGTGCGCTACCAGAGCGCGCACATCGAGGGCGTGGAGTCGGAGCTGATCGTGCGCTCGGGACACTCCGTGCAGGCCAACCCGCAGACCGTGCTCGAGGTGCGCCGGATCCTGCTGCTGCATGCAAAAGAGGCCTGCGCCCAAGATGGTAGCAGCTGCCCCGAGCCACCCGCCTTGGTGAGCGAGGCGCGATGAGCTGCGATGGGCGGCCCCGGGCGGGGAGCGGCCCTCTCAGTACTCGACGCCGAGCTGGGCTTTGACGCCGGCGCGGAAGGGGTGCTTGACCAGGGTCATCTCGGTGACCAGGTCGGCCGCCTCGATTAGCTCCGGCTTGGCGTTGCGGCCGGTGACCACGACGTGCAGGTCGGGCCGCCTGGCGCGCAGACCTTCGATCACCTCGGCGAGCGGCAGATAGTCCTTGCGCAGCACGATGTTCAGCTCATCCAGGATCACCATGTGCAGCGCCGGGTCCTGAAGCATGCCCTTGGCCGCGTCCCAGGCGGCGCGCGCGGCGGCGATGTCGCGCTCGCGGTCCTGGGTCTCCCAGGTGAAGCCTTCGCCCATGACCTTGAGGCTCACCTGCTCGGGAAAGCGCTCGAGCACGTGGCGCTCGCCGGTGTCCCGCCGGCCCTTGACGAACTGGACGACGCCGAGCTTGAGGCCGTGCCCGAGGCAGCGCATCGCCAGGCCCCAGGCCGCCGTGCTCTTGCCCTTGCCGGTGCCGGTGTGGACGATGAGCAGACCCTTCTCGATGGTCTTCGACGCGTAGAGCCGGTCCTTGACCGCCTTGATCCGGGCCATCTTCTCCCGGTGCGCCTGATTCACCTCCGCTTCGGTCGCGGCCATCGGTGCTTCCCCTCCGCCCTCACCCGGGCAGGATGCCATCGTACAGGTCGCTCATGGCGATGGCGAGCGGCAGCCCGTTCAAGCGGACCGTGGCCGAGCGCCGATGCCCGCGCTCGATCCAGCCATCGCCTTCGCGCCGCCAGTGACGGATCAGGCGCTCCATGCTCGACACGAGCAGGATGTCGCGCATCGACGGGATCAGCTGATAGTCCGGGAGCTTGCGGCTGAAGTCGGTGGCGCTGGTCGAGGGTGAAAGGACCTCGACGACGAGCACCGGCTCGGCGATGAACTGGTCCTTGTAGTTGCCGGGCGTGCAGGTGACGATCAGGTCCGCCTTGTACCAGCTGTGCCGGCGGTTGACCGGGATGATCCCAGCTTCGGCGTACGCTTCGCAGGGCGGCCGCAACTGACCGCTGATGCTGGCTGCCAGCCGCACGACCAGTCCGCCATGTCCCCTGAGCGGCGGGTTCATGGCGACGATCCGGCCCTCGAACAGCTGATAGCTGGTGTCGGTGCCGTCGTCGAACGCCAGGAACTCCTCGAGCGTCCAGAGCTTGTCCGCGGTTCGGGCCATTCCTCAGCCTCCAAGCGATCAGCTCCGAGCTTAGCACGGAGCCGTCACGGAACCGAATGCGGTGAGCTCGACGGCTTACCGTCAGCTGGTCACCATAATCAATCAGTTGCCGATCGCGACTGACCAAAACGAAACCGTGTTGCCGTGCCGTCGCAACGATGATCCGATCTGCTGGATCCGCTGGTGGCGCGCCTGGGAGCTCCGTCGAATCGATCAGGATCTCAGGGGTTAGCTCAGCCAAGCGTACACCGACCAGAGCCAGCAAGCGATTGAACCAGGTCTTTGGCGAAACGTGCAGTCGATATCGTCCCTTACTCACTAGGGTCGCCACTTCCCAGGCGGTGATGGCCGAGACAAAAATGCCACTCCGGCTGGCCTGCGCTTCACCGATCGCCTGAAGGCTGCTCGCCGACATGCGGTCACCATGCATCAACCACAAGCACGTACAGGTATCCAACAGCAGGCGGTCAGCCATCCTCGGCCACCCAGCGCTCGCCGGTCGGTGCGGTAAGATCGACTCCCTCCACCGGCTGCATGAGGTTCGCGAGTGCGCCCCACAAGTTTTCCGGACCTTCGTCCAGCGGCACGAGCGCCACGACCGGTCGACCCCGCTTGGTCAGCACGACGCGGTTGAGCTTGCCCGACGCCACCTTCTCGATCAGATCCAGGCTCCTCGGCTTGAAAGCCGTGACCCCTAACGTCACTTCGGCATCACTGCTTCGATCCGACACATCCCGACTCCTGGTCCACCAGAGGTGGACCATCTTACGGGACCCAAGATCAGCGCGCAACTACCGTGCCGCGTCCGGTCGGGCGCTGAGATCGTGTGCTTGTCGGGGGGCCGACCGGCTGAGCGTCTCCAAAGCTCGCTGCGCGCTGTTGCTGGCGGGGCGCCAGAGGCCGCGCTCGATCGCTTCCTGGAACCGCCCGGCGATCTCGCGCAACGCCGCCGGGTTGGCCTCGGCGATGAAGGCGCGCACCCGGTCGTCCGCGAGGTAGGCCTCGTACAGCGCATCGAAATGGTGGTCCTCGACCACCCGCGCGGTGGCGGCGAAGGCGAACAGGTAGTCGACCGTCGCCGCGATCTCGAAGGCGCCCTTGTAGCCGTGGCGCATGACGCCGGCGAGCCACTTGGGATTGACCGCGCGCGCGCGCACGATCCGCCCGATCTCCTCTCTCAGGGTCCGGATGCGCGGGGTCTCCGGCCGGGAGTGGTCGTTGTGATAGATCTCGGGCTGCGCGCCCGCGAGATGGCGCACCGCCGCGGTGATGCCGCCCTCGAACTGGTAGTAGTCGTCGCTGTCCAGGATGTCGTGCTCGCGGTTGTCCTGGTTGTGCAGGACCAGCTCCACCGCGGCGAGGCGCTCCTCGAACAGGCGGTGCTCGGCGACGCCCTCGGCCGCGCCGCCGTACGCATAGCCGCCCCAGGCGACGTAGGCGCGCGCCAGATCCGCCTCGGTTTCCCAGCCGCGCTCGTCGATCAGCGCCTGCAGACCCGCGCCATACGCCCCCGGCTTGGAGCCGAAGACCCGAAAGCTGGCGCGGCGGCGGGCGAGTTCGGGTTCGATGCCGTGCGCGACCAGCGCCTGCGCGTCGGCGCGGACGCGCGCGGCGATCGGGTTCTGGTCCTCGGGCTCATCGAGCCCCGCGATCTCCTGCACGGCGCGATCGAACAGCGCGATCTGCGCGGGGAAGGCGTCCCGGAAGAACCCGGAGACCCGGAGCGTGACGTCGACCCGCGGCCGATCGAGCAGGCCCTGCGGCAGGATCTCGATGCCGGTGACCCGGTGCGAGGGGCCATCCCAGAGCGGCCGCGCCCCGAGCAGGGCCAGCGCCTGGGCGAGATCGTCGCCGCCGGTGCGCATGTTGGCCGTGCCCCAGGCCGAGAGCGCGACGGCGCGTGGCCAGTCGCCATGCTCCTGGACGTAGCGCTCGATCAGCAGCGCCGCCGATTTCCACCCCAGATGCCAGGCCGCGGCGGTCGGCACCGCGCGCGAATCCACCGAGAAGAAGTTGCGCCCGGTCGGCAGCACGTCGGGGCGGCCGCGGCTCGGCGCGCCGCTCGGCCCCGGCTCGACGAACCGGCCATCCAGCGCGCGCAGCACGGACCTGATCTCCGCCGCGCCGCTTTGAAGGAGCGCCGGCCGCAGCCGGGTCTCGACCTGCTCGAGCACCGCGCGGGTCGCGACCCACTCCGGCTGCAGCGCCAGACGTCCGCTGACCAGCTCACGACCCAGCAGCTCCAGGCGCTCGACCGTATCGCCGTTGCTGCGCCAGGTATCCTCGCCAATGCTCTGTAGTTCAGATGGTTTGGGGCCGGCCCAAGGTTCCGCCATTGGACAGTCCAGCGGATCGAAACCCATGAGCCCGAGGTCGAAGGCAAGCGCCCGCAGGAGCGAGGCATCACCGCCTTCGCCGGCGCCCCGCGGCACCCTGATGAGGGCCACGAGCAGATCGTACAGCTGGTCGCCGCCCGGAGCCTGGCCGAATACGTGCAGACCATCGCGAATCTGTTGTTCCTTGATTTCGCACAAGTGGCTGTCGAGCTTTCCTAAGGCATCTTCGGGATCATCGGCCGGGCCGATGCCGATGTCCCGATCCAGCCCCAGGCGCGCGCTCAGCGCCAGGATCTCGCCGCGCAGGTACGCGAGGCGGCGCGGATCGAGGCCGGCCGCCTCGTAGTACTCGTCGACCAGGCCCTCGAGCTCGAAGAGCGGTCCGTAGGTCTCGGCGCGGGTCAGAGGCGGCGTCAGGTGATCGACGATCACCGCCGCCGCCCGCCGCTTCGCCTGGGCGCCCTCGCCCGGATCGTTGACGATGAACGGATAGATGTGAGGCAGGGGGCCGAGCACGGCTTCCGGGAAGCAGTCCGCGGAGAGCGCCAGCGCCTTGCCCGGCAGCCATTCCAGATTGCCGTGCTTGCCCATGTGGACGATGGCGTGCGCGCCGAACTGCTGGCGCAGCCAGGCGTAGAACGCGAGATAGCCGTGCGGCGGCGGCAGGTCCGGGGCGTGGTAGCTGGCGCTCGGGTCGATGTGATAGCCGCGCGCCGGCTGAATCCCGACCACGACGTTGCCGAGCGGCAGGATGCCAAGAGCGAACGCACCGTCGGCCACATGCGGATCGGCATCCGGCTTACCCCAACGCTCGACGACGCTTTGTTGAATTTTGGCAGATAGTTGGTCAAAGAAGGTGAGGTAATCCCGAACCGACAGCTGGACTCGGATGGTCCGCTCGCGACGGGTTGCGAGGTCATTGGTGACGCCGCCCAGCAGCGCTTCGACCAGGGCCTGGCCGTGCTTGGGCAACCCCTCGATCCGATAGCCGGCTGCGTGCAGCGCCTCGAGCAGCCGCACCGTGCTCGCCGGCGTGTCCAGGCCGACGCCGTTGGCGAGCCGGCCATCGCGGGTGGGATAGTTGGCGAGCACGATCGCGACCCGCCGCCGGGCGACCGGCGTGGCGCCGAGCCGTGCCCAGGCCGCCGCCAGCTGCGCCGTGAACCCGATCCGGTCGTCGACCGGAGCGAAGCCCACGATGCTGGTCTCGGTGGCGGCATCGAAGCGCTTGCGCGCCTTGAACGCGACCGCGCGGCCGAGCACCCGGCCGTCGAGCTCGGGCAGGGCGACGTTCATCGCGAGATCGCGTGCCGACAGGCCGCGCGTGCCGGCGCGCCAGCCTTCCTCGCTGCCGCCGGAGAGCACGACCTGAAGCACCGGGCGATCCGGCTGATCCAAGGGCGTGGGCCGCCACGCGCCCGGGCTCGAGACGGCAAAACCGGTGGCGTTCAGCACCACCGCCGGTCGGGTCTGCTCGAGCACCTCGCGAACCAGCGGCGCGCCGATCGGGTCCTTGAGGCTGGCGGCGAAGATCGGCAGCGGGTTGAGCCCCGCCGCGCCGAGCCCGGCGATCAGGGCATCGACGACCTCGAGGTCGCCCGCCTGCACCAGGGCGCGATAGAACACGAGCGCGGCAACCGGTTGGCTGCCGTCCCAGTTCGCCCGCACCCGATCGAGATCCGGGCTCGAGAGCCCCGGCCAGTACAGGCCCGCACGCAGGAGCGGCGCCGGCTCCCGCCATGCCTCGCCCTGGCCCAGCAGACCGGCGGCGTAGGCAAGGAGCTGGCCGGCGTTGTCGAGCCCGCCGTGCACCAGGTATTGCCAGAGCCGGTGGCCGACGTCGGCGGGCAGCGTGCTCCAGGAGCGCAGCTCGGGGTCCGGCTGATCGTCCCCGGGCAGGGCCGCGAGCGCGATGCCGCCGGCGCGGCAGGCCGCGCTCACCTGCTCCAGGCCATAGGGCCAATAGCTGCGCCCGCCGAGGAGGCGCAGGACGACCAAGCGCGCCCGCGCCACGACCTGCTCGACGTACAGGTCCACCGACATCGGATGACCGAGCTGGAGCAGGTTGGCGAGGCGCAGACTCGGGGCGCCCTGCGGCCGTCTGGCCTGGGCCGCGGCGAGGCAGGCAAGCTCGGTATCGGCCGCCGACAGGACGACGATGTCGCCCGGCGTCTGGGCGAGGTCGATCGCCCCGCCGGCATCCTCCGGGGTCGCGGTCTGCGCCTTGAGCAGATGCAAGGCGGCGGTCCGTCCTCAGTCGCAGAGCGCGGCGGCGATCGCCTCTCGATCCAGGCCGCGCTCGCCGATCACCACCAGCCGACCCGCGCACGCCTCGTCCGTGCGCCAGGCGCGGTCGAAATAGTGCTGGATGCGGTCGCCCACGCCCTGCAGCACCAGACGCATCGGCTTGCCGTGGACGGCGAGAAAGCCCTTGAGGCGCAGGACGTCGTGCTGGCCGAGCATGGCACGGACGCGCGCCACGAACGCCTCGGGGTCGTCGAGCGGCGGGACGTCCAGATGAAAGCTCTCGAAGTCGTCGTGCTCGTGGTCCTCGCCATCGTCGTGATGCGACGGGCGGGCGGCGAGATCGCTCTCCGCCGCCGCCCCGAGCCCGATCAGCACGTCCGCCGGCAGGGCTGCGGCGGCGCGTACCAGGGCGACGCCCGGGCGCAGCTCGAGGCGCACCCGCTGCTCGACCGCCGGCCAGTCGCCCTCGGCCAGAAGGTCGGCCTTGTTCAGCACCACCAGGTCGGCGGCGCCGAGCTGCTCCTCGAACAGCTCCTCGAGTGGGCTGTCGTGATCGAGCGCCGGGTCGGCCGCGCGCTGCGCCGCGACCGCCGCCGGCGCGCTCGCGAACAGGCCGTCACGCACGGCCGCGGCATCGACCACCGCGACCACGCCATCCACGGTCACCCGGGTCCGGATCTCCGGCCACTGGAACGCCTTGAGCAGGGGCTTCGGCAGGGCGAGCCCGGAGGTCTCGATCACGATGTGCTCGGGCGGCGGCACCCGCGCGAGCAGCCGCGCCATGGTCGGCACGAAATCGTCCGCGACCGTGCAGCAGATGCAGCCGTTCGCGAGCTCGATGATGTCGTCCTCGGCACACGCCGCATCGCCGCAGCCGAGCAGCAGCTCGCGATCCACCCCGATGTCGCCGAACTCGTTGACGATCAGCGCGATGCGCCGGCCATCGGCGTGGCGCAGCAGGTTCTGGATCAGGCTGGTCTTGCCGGCGCCGAGAAAGCCGGTGAACACGGTGGTCGGGATCTTGGCGAGCGTCTGCATCAGGCATCCGATGGCGACTTGAGGTGAACCGGCAGGCCGGCGGCCATCAAGACCACGATATCGGCCTGCTCGGCAATCCTCTGGTGCAGCCAACCGGCATGGTCGATGAACGCCCGCGCCATGGGATCGGCCGGCACGACGCCGAGCCCGACCTCGTTGGAGACCAGGACGAGTGCCCCGCCCAAGCGCGGGAGCGCCGCTACGAAGCCTTCCATTTCCGCCCGCACCGGCCGTTCCTCGACCATCAGGTTCGTCAGCCACAGGGTCAAACAGTCGACCAGCACCGCGCGGCTCGGACCGCATTCCCTTTGTACGGCGCCGACCAGATCGAGCGGCTCCTCGAGCGTGCGCCAGCGCGCGCCGCGGCGTCTTCTGTGCTCGGCGATCCGCGCCGCCATCTCGTCGTCCAGCGCTGCGCCCGTGGCGACATAGACCGGGGTGAGGCCGCTCCCCAGCACCAGCCGCTCGGCGTAGCGGCTCTTGCCGGAGCGCGCGCCGCCCAGAATGAGCGTCAGCCGGTGAAGGGGATCCGGTTCCATCGGTTCGGACGTCCAACTGGCGCCCGCGTCGGGCACATTCGGCTTTTGCCAGATAGCCGAATGCGCGACAATGCTTCCATCGCTCGAGCCCTTCTCCGCGGCTCAAATCAGGCTCGCGGCAAGGGCGCTGGAGCGCGGCGCGGTCCGTGCCGCGTCGCCTGCAGGTGCCATGGCGTTCGGCACCGGCGGGGGATCAAGACACGTCCGAGCGAGCCGAGCGGCGCCCCTGCTCGGAACGGCGGCAACAGGGAGATCCGTCGATGAAGCCCCGCAGCCGTTTCGGCGGTCTGCTCGTCGCCTTCGTGATGCCGCTCGGGGCGGCGTTGGCCGAAGAGACAGCGAAACCGCAGATCCCGCCCGAAGAGGTCGCGGAGCTCGTGCGCCAGACGCTGATTCCCGATCCACTGATGCGCCAGCAGTTTCTGATGATCCTGCGCGGCCGCGACGATCCCGACGTGGTGCCGGGGCTGATCCAGGTGCTGCAGTTCGTCGCCGACGACGGCTGGCTCGACCGCACGCTTGCCGGCCTGGCCGGGGAACAGCCAGGCAAGACCTGGAGCGAATGGATGCTGTGGCAGCAGGCCCATCCCGAGATCACGCCGTTCGAGGGCTTCGACGCCTTCAAGGCCGACGTGCTGGCGGTGATCGATCCGGACTTCGGGCGGTTTCTGAAGCCCGGGACCCCGCGTGAGATCCGCCTCGAGGAGATCGTGTGGGGCGGGGTGAGGAAGGACGGCATCCCGGCGCTGACCAGCGCGGCCCACATCCCGGCCGCAAAGGCCACCTATCTCGAGGACGACGAGCTGGTGTTCGGGGTCGAGATCGCGGGCGACGCGCGCGCCTGGCCGCTGCGCATCCTGGACTGGCACGAAGTGCTCAACGACGTGGTGGGCGGGGTGCCGGTGACGCTCGCCTACTGCCCGCTCTGCGGCTCGGGCATCCTCTACGACGCCCGCGTCCCCGGCCGCGACGAGCCGCTGGTGTTCGGCACGTCGGGCCTGCTCTATCGCTCCAACAAGCTGATGTACGACCAGGCGACGCACAGTCTCTGGAATCAGTTCACCGGCCGCCCGGTGGTGGGTCCGCTCACCGGCTCCGGCATCGAGCTCGAGGTCCTGCCCGTCGCGATCGCCAGCTGGCGGGACTGGCGGGCGCAGCATCCGGACACCACGGTGCTCTCGCTCGAGACCGGCTACGAGCGGGACTACACCCCGGGGCAGCCTTATGGCGACTACTTCGCGAGTCCGGACCCGATGTTCCCGATCCTGGTGCCGGATGAGCGCCTGGCGCCCAAGGACCACGTCTTCGCCCTTCGCGTCGATGGTCGCGAGCAGGCCTGGCCGCTCGCCGACTTCACGGGCGGCCGGGTGATCAACGCCGGCCTCGGCGATCTGCCCGTGGTCCTGGTCGGCGATGCGGCGACCCGCACGGTCCGCGCCTACGAGTCCGGCGGGCGAGAGTTCGCACCCGGGTCAGAGCCAACCGCGCTCGTGGCCGATGGTCAGACCTGGGAGATTCAGGAGGATGCCCTGATCGGCCCCGGCGGCGCGCGCCTCGCGCGCCTGCCCGGCCACATCGCCTACTGGTTCGCCTGGCAGGGCTTCGTCGAAGGCGCCCCACTCGCTGAAGCGGCCGAAGGCCGGAGCGCGCACTGACTGGACAGGCGATCGGTGGTCGAGGCACCATGACGGGCAACCGAGCCCGAGGCCGACATGGCACGCGATCCCGTTCTGGTGGATCTGGCGCTGCAGGGCGGGGGCGCGCATGGCGCGTTCACCTGGGGCGTGCTGGATCGGCTGCTGGAGGAGCCCTGGCTGCAGATCGAGGGCATTTCCGGCACCTCGGCCGGTGCCATGAACGCCGCGGTGCTGGCCGACGGCTACGCCGGGGACGGCGCCGCAGGCGCCCGCGCGGCCCTCGAGCGGTTCTGGACGAGCGTGTCCCAGGCGGCGCTGCTCAGCCCCTTTCGCCGCGGCCCGCTCGACGTGCTGCTCGGCCGCTGGACCCTCGACAGCTCCCCGGTCTTCATCGCCATGGACCTCGCCTCCAGGCTGTTCTCGCCCTACGACCTCAACCCCAGCGGGATCAACCCGCTGCGCGACATCCTGGCGGAGATCATCGATTTCGAGCGCCTCACGCGCGCGCCGATCAAGCTCTTCGTCACCGCCACCAACGTGCGCACCGGTCGCGGCCGCGTATTCCGCAACGCCGAGCTGACCCCGGACGTGCTGCTCGCCTCGGCCTGCCTGCCGACCCTGTTCCAGGCGATCGAGATCGACGGCGAGGGCTATTGGGACGGAGGCTATTCCGGCAACCCGACCTTGACCCCGCTGGTACGCGAGTGCGACTCGGCGGACACGGTCCTGATCGCCATCAACCCGGTCGAGCGCCCGGGCACGCCCCGCTCCGCCCGCGACATCCTCAACCGCCTGAACGAGGTGGCCTTCAACGCGGTGTTGATCAAGGAGCTGCGCATGGCGGCGCTGCTGCGCAAGGTCGCCGATCCGGGCACCAAGGAGGGGGCGGCCTGGGCGCGCCTGCGCGTGCACCTCGTGTCGAGCCCGCTGATGACCGAGCTCGGCTACTCCTCGAAGCTCAATGCCGAGTGGGATTTCCTCGCCATGCTGCGCACCGAGGGCCGGCGCACGGCGGAAGAGTTCCTCGCCACGCGCGGCGCGGATATCGGGCACCGCTCGAGCCTCGACATCGACCGCCTGCTCGAGGGGGTCTGAGCGCATGGCCTGCTCGGCATCCTGCTCGCCCTGAGACGTCTCGTCTGGCTGGCCGTCCGCGGCTGGACCATTCTTCTGCTGGCCCCGCCGCGGCGCTGCTCGCGGCCGCCGCCGCCGGCGAGCCGCTGCTCGCCCATTGGCCCCGGACCTTCATGGGCAGAGCCGCGGGCTTTCCGGCGCCGCCGTCTGCGGATCGACGCATGGCAAGAGCTGTCTCGACATTTGCATGGTCGCCATCGTCGGCGCCGTTGTTGCTCTGGCCGCGGTGATCCTCCTGGGCACGGCGTTCGGGTCGTTCGGAGCGGCCTGATCGGTGCGGCGCCGCGAGCCGCACGGTCCGCGCCCACGAGTCCGGCGTGCGCGACGAGCGCACGCGCCGATCGGCGGGTCAGGCGGAGGCGTGGATCCCGGCTGATTTGACGTCGTCGCCGACGTGGGGGGCGAAGCGCTCGAAGTTGTCCTCGAAGCGCCTCGCGACGTCGTGCGCCATGCGGTCGTAGGCCTTCGGATCGGCCCAGGTCGCCTTGGGATCGAGGATCTCGCTCGGCACCCCCGGGCAGGCTTGTGGGATCATCAGGCCGAACTCGGGCTGCCGCCGGAACGGCACCTTCGCCAGCTCGCCCGCGAGCACGGCGTGCAGCATGGCGCGGGTGTGCGGCAGACGGATGCGCTCGCCGGTACCGTGGGGCCCGCCGTTCCAGCCGGTGTTGACCAGCCAGCAGTCGACCGCGTGGCGCCGCATGAGGTCGCGCAGCATCTCGGCATAGACGGTCGGATGGCGCAGCATGAAAGGTGCGCCGAAGCAGGTCGAGAAGGTCGCCTGCGGGTCCTTGACCCCCGCCTCGGTGCCGGCGACCCGCGCGGTGTAGCCGGACAGGAAGTGGTACATCGCCTGCTCGGGCGAGAGGCGGCTGATCGGCGGCAGCACGCCGAACGCATCCGCGGTCAGCATCACGACGTTCGCCGGATGGCCGCCGATCCCGCTTTCGCTGGCATTGGGAATGAACCGCAGCGGATAGGACGAGCGGGTGTTCTCGGTCAGGCTGTCGTCGTCGAAATCGACCTCGCCGGTCAGCGGATCGGCGACCACGTTCTCCAAAATCGCGCCAAAGCGGGTCGACGCCGCAAAGATCTCCGGCTCGTCCTGCGGCGACAGCCGGATCACCTTGGCATAGCAGCCACCTTCGAAGTTGAACACGCCGCGTGCTCCCCAGCCGTGCTCGTCGTCGCCGATCAGGATGCGCTTATGGTCCGCCGAGAGGGTGGTCTTGCCGGTGCCGGACAGGCCGAAGAACAGGGCGACGTCGCCCTTCTCGCCCGCGTTCGCCGAGCAATGCATCGGCAGCACGCCTTCCTCGGGCAGCAGGTAGTTGAGCGCCGTGAAGATCGCCTTCTTGGCCTCGCCCGCATAGCGCGTGCCGCAGATCAACACGGTGCGCGCGTCGAAATCGAGCAGGATCGCCACGTTGGAGCGGGTGCCGTCGGTCGCCGGATTGGCCTTCAGGCTGGAAAGCTGGAGGACCGTGAAGTCCGGCTCGAAATCGGCCAGCTCCTGCTCCGGGCACTCACGGAACATGTTGCGGGCGAACAGGCTGTGCCAGGCGTTCTCGGTGACCACGCGCACCCGCCGGCGGTGCTCGGGGGCGGCGCCGACGTGCAGATCCTGGACGAACAGCTCGAGGTCCGCCACGTAAGCCCGCGCCTTGGCCCACAGCCGCCGCGCGGGCGCGGCGGCGATCGGCCGGTTGACCTTGCCCCAGTCGATGCTGTCGCGCACGCCGGGCTCGTCGACGATGAAGCGGTCGTTCGGGCTCCGCCCGGTGTGCGGACCGGTCGTCGCGGACAGGGCACCTTCGGCCACCAGCGTGGCCTCGCCCCGAACGAGCGCCGCCTGCACCAGCGCCGTGGGCCGCAGGTTCCAGCGGATCAGGCGAGGCGTCGCGAGGCCCAGATGCTCCAGGCCGTGGTCACTGATTGCGGGTTCGAGCTGCTGCACGACGAGAGCCTCCACCTGATCTGAGCGGACCCAAGTGCCGCTTATGTAAACACAACAACAATCGGTCGGTGATGTTCCCGTATATCAGGACGCAAAGCAGTACGCTCCGGCCCCATCTGACGGACGGCTCGCATCAGGATGCCCCGGCGAGGCGATCGCGGGCCCGCCTCGCGAGACCGACCAATGCCGCTCGCGCCGCCTCCGGATCGCTGATCGCGGCGCGCAAAATGGACCCGGCGGCCGCCTTGGGCACCGCACCCACCGGGCGCCGCGCCCGCTTGGCCTCCCCTGCCCCCGTCATGGCGTCGCCACGGTGACCGCTGTGGTCATCGAGGTCAATCCCCGAGAATGGCGACGGCTGGTTTCTGCATGCAACCTCATGTAGTAGCGGGCCAACCCATTGCAACCGATAAGGCGCGGCTTGCCGGTCGCGCCGCGCATCGCTAGGCTCGCCGGCTGATGTTGCAATGCACAAACGCAAGGAGGCCGGAGCGCTGACTCGACCACCCCCCTCGGCCGCTTCGCTAGCGTACGAGGATCCCGGCCTGCGCGGCGGCGAGCCGTGCGAGATCGTGGCGGGCCTCTACGGTCTGCGCCTCGAGCTGCCGTTCGCCCTCGATCACGTGAACGTCTGGCTGTGCGCGGAGCGCGACGGCTGGACCGTGATCGATGCCGGGCTCGCCGACGACCCCACGCGGGAGCGCTGGCGAGACCTGCGGCGCGGGCTGCTCGCCGATCGGCCGATCACGCGCGTCCTGGCGACCCACTACCATCCCGATCACATGGGACTGGCCGGCTGGCTGTGCGCCGAGACCGGGGCCGAGCTCTGGACCAGTCGCACCGAGTGGCTGCTCGCGCGACTGTATGCCCAGGATGTGAGCGCGGCGTGGCTGGCCGCCAATCGCCGGTTCGATCGCCGCGCCGGTCTGGACGCCGCGCTGATCGAGGAGCGCGCCGCGCGGGGCAACCTCTACCGCCGCCGGGTGGTGCCGCCGCCCGGGTCGTTTCGCCGGGTGCGCGACGGGGGCCGGGTGGCGCTCGATACCGCCGATGGGGCCGCCGACTGGGAGGTGATCGTCGGC
>JBOHKK010000082.1:0-19204 GCA_050729115.1 Geminicoccaceae bacterium
GGCGAACGGCGATGGCGCAGATGCCAAGCCTGGCGTAACTTCCTTCATGGCGTGGGTTCCTTCTCGATCTTGCCGATCGGAACCTACGCCACCTCAGCCAATTTCCACCAACCTCGCGACACGACCTGCGGACCCGAGCCCGACCTTGCAGCCCTCCAGGAGCGGCATCGAAGCGTTCTAGCGGCGTTGCCCGGCGGCGCCTGCTCCCGACCCCGGCGCTTGCGGATCCGGCTGCGACGGTGCACACCCTCGGACCGTGACCGCCAATACCATCCTTGCGCTGCTGGTTGCGCCGTTCGTCGGCAGCTTCTTGGGGGTCGTGGTCGAGCGACTGCCCGAGGCACGGCCAATCTGGTTGGCGCGCTCGCGCTGCGATCACTGCGGTGCGCCGCTCGGCGCGCGGGATCTGATCCCGGTGCTGAGCTGGCTCGCCCGGCGCGGGCGGTGCGGTTGCGGCAAGGTCCGGCTCAGCGCATTCTACCCGGGCATCGAGCTGGCGGCGCTGGCCGTGGCCGTACCGGCGGCGCTGGTGCTGTCGGGCTGGCTGCTGTGGGTGAGCCTGGCGCTGGGCTGGACGCTGCTCGCGCTCGCCGCGATCGATCTGCGCCATTACCTGCTGCCCGACGCGCTCACGCTGCCTCTGATCCCCGCGGGCCTTGCCGTAGCCTGGTTGATCGAGCCTGGGCGCCTTGGCGATCACGCGCTCGGCGCGGTCGCCGGCTTCATGGGCTTTGCTGTGATCGCCTGGCTATACCGGCGCTTGCGCAGGCGCGAGGGTCTCGGCCTCGGCGACGCCAAGCTGCTCGGCGCCGGCGGCGCCTGGCTCGGCTGGCTGGCGCTACCGAGCGTCGTGGCGCTCGGCGCCGTGGTCGCGCTCGTCGTCGCCTTGGCGGGCACGCTCGCCGGCGGTAAGCTCAGCGCCGCCACCCGGATCGCGTTCGGCCCCTATCTTGCCCTTGCGATCTGGCTGGTCTGGCTGTACGGCCCGCTGGTGCCGATGTGAGGTGGATCCGCCGATGGCCGCCACCGCGATTCCGACCGCAGCCGACCACGCCCGGGCCTCCGACGAGGCGCTGGGCGAGCGGCTGATCGCGGCCGCCAAGCTCGACCGCGCCGGCCTGCAGCGGGCGCTGCGGCTGTGCGAGGCGAGCAACGAGCGCCTGCACCTGATGCTGGTCAAGCTCGGCCTGGTGCCCGAGCGCGAGATCGCCGAGGCGCTCGCCCGGCACCTCGACCTGCCGCTCGCCGGCGAAACCGACTATCCGGACCTGCCGCTGCACGGCGATCGGGTCAGCGTCAACTTCCTGAAGGAAGCTCGCGTCCTGCCGCTCGCCGAGACCGAGGACGGGGTGGCGGTCGCCATGGCCGATCCGCTCGATCGCTACACCATCGGCGCGATGGAGCTGTTCGCGGGCAAGCCGGTCCGGCCGTGGGTCGGCGTGCCGGCGGAGATCGAGGCGACACTGGAGCGCCTGTACGGCCGCGGCGGCGCGCTCGGCGACATCGTGCAGGCGGTCGGGGAGCCGGGCGAGCTCGGCAGCGAGGACGACGTCCAGCGCCTGCGCGATCTGGCGAGCGAGGCGCCGGTCATCCGGATCGTCAATCGCCTGATCTCCCGAGCGGTCGAAGCCCGCGCCTCGGACATCCACATCGAGCCGTTCGAGCAGCAGCTCACGGTCCGCTACCGCATCGACGGCGTGCTCCAGGAGGTCGACGCGCCGCCGGTCCACCTGCGCCCGGCAGTCCTCTCGCGCATCAAGATCATGGCGCGCCTCAACATCGCCGAGCGCCGCCTGCCCCAGGACGGCCGGATCAGGCTGGCGGTGCGCGGCAAGGACATCGATCTGCGGGTCGCGACCATCCCGACCATGCACGGCGAGGCCGTGGTCCTGCGCGTGCTGGACCGGACCAGCGTCACCCTCGATTTCCACGCCCTCGGGTTCGCGGGCGAGAGCCTAAAGGCCTATCGGGCGGCACTGACCCGGCCCAACGGCATCCTCCTGGTCACCGGCCCGACCGGCAGCGGCAAGACCACCACGCTCTACACGTCGCTCCTGGAGCTCAATACCCCGGACAAGAAGATCCTGACCGTCGAGGACCCGATCGAGTATCAGCTGGATGGCGTCAATCAGGTTCAGATCAAGCCGCAGATCGGCCTCAGCTTCGCCCACGTGCTGCGCTCGATGCTGCGCCACGATCCCGACATCATCATGGTCGGCGAGATCCGCGACCTCGAGACCGCGCAGATCGCGATCCAGGCGGCGCTCACCGGCCATCTGGTGCTCTCGACGCTCCACACCAACAACGCCGCGGGCACGCTCACCCGGCTGCTCGACATGGGGGTCGAGGACTACCTCATGACCTCGACCGTGAACGGCATCGTCGCGCAGCGCCTGGTGCGCCAGCTGTGCACCCATTGCCGCAAGCCCTTCACGCCCCTGCCCGAGCTGCTCCGCCAGCTCGGCCTCGATGCCGCCGGGCAGGCGACCTTCTGGCAGCCGGAGGGGTGCCCGAAGTGCAACGGCACCGGCTATTTCGGCCGGATCAGCATCAACGAGGTGCTGGTGGTCTCGGACGCCGTGCGCCGCCAGATCCTGGAGCACGCCGAGGCAACCGCCCTGCAGCGGACCGCGATCGAGGCCGGCATGCGGCCGATGTTCCAGGACGGCATCGCCAAGGTGCAGGCCGGCATCACCACCGTGGAGGAGGTTCTGCGGGTGACCCGTGAGGTCGAGTGATGGCGCGCTTCCACTTCCGCGCGGTCGCCGGGACCGGCGAGGTGCTCGAGGGCGATCTCGATGCCGCCACCGAGGCCGAGGTGGTGGCCACGCTGCGCGGCCAGGGGCGGCTGCCGCTTCGGGTCGAGCCGGCGGCGCTCGGGGCGTCTGCCCGCGCGCGCTCGTCGGCGAGCCACTGGCTCAACCAACCGCTGTTCCGCCGCCGCCGCGTGCGCCGGCGGGACGTCGCGCTCATGACCCGGGAGCTTTCGACCCTGCTCGACGCCGGGCTGACGCTGGACCATTCGCTGCGCCTGATGATCGACCTGGTCGAAGGCGAGGCGCTGCCGGCGCTGCTCTCGGATCTGCTCCAGCAGGTCCAGGGCGGCAGCTCGCTCGCCGACGCCCTTGCCCGGCACGAGGACGTGTTCTCCCAGACCTACATCAGCATGGTGCGCGCCGGCGAGGCGGGCGGCTCGCTCGACGAGGTCCTCGCCCGTCTCGCGAGCTATCTCGATCAGGCCGAGGCGCTCGGCGAGCAGGTCAAGTCGGCGCTCGTCTACCCGATCGTGGTCCTCGCGATCGCCGGCCTGTCGATCGCGGTCCTGCTGACCGTGGTGCTGCCCCAGTTCACGCCCCTGTTCGAGGGCGCGGGCGCCGAGCTGCCGCTGCTTACCCGGGTCCTGATCGGGCTTGGCGACTTCATGCAGCGCTACTGGTGGGCGCTGGCGTTCGGCGTCCTCGCCGCGGCATGGCTGGTGCGCCGGCAATGGCGCCGGCCCGCGAGCCGCGCCCGGATCGACGCCTGGCTGCTGCGCCTGCCGCTCGTCGGGCCGCTGGTCGCCAAGGTCGACACCGCGCGCTTTGCCCGCACGCTCGGCGCGCTCCTCGCCAACGGCGTGCCGATGCTGAGCGCGCTCGCGATCGTCCAGGACGCGATCGGCAACGCCAGCCTGCGCCAGGCGGTGGCCGACGCGTCCACGGGCGTCAAGGAAGGCCGCGGTCTGGCCGAGCCGCTCGGGCAAAGCAACCTGTTCCCGGCGCTGGTCCTGCACCTGCTCGCGGTCGGGGAGCGCTCGGGCCGGCTCGAGCCGATGCTCATGAAGATCGCCGACGTGTTCGATCGCGAGGTGCGCAGCACGATCGAGCGCCTCATGACGCTCCTGGTCCCGGCGCTGACCATCACGCTCGGCCTGATCATCGCGCTGATCATCGGCGCGATCCTGATGGCGATCCTCTCGACCTACGAGCTACCGCTGTAGCCTGCCGATCAGCGGCGCCGGTAGCGGAAGCGCGGCGTGCTCGCCAGCTCGCCGCCGGCGGTGAAGACGCACGCGGCGAAGGCATCGATCCTAGCCAGCGTTTTGCGGCCGGATCGGCGCTCACGTCGATGCTGGTCGTCTTCGCGACCGGCTCCAGGCCGCTGCCCGCCGCCGCGACCACGTGGATGGCGCGCGAGCCGCAGCCGTCCGGCCGGTCGTTGGTTCGGATCGGGTAGGGATCACTTGTCCCGCCGGGCCGTTATGTGCATGATCCGGCCAGCTCCATACACAAGAGGCTCTGCGGTGCGCACCAATATCGAGATCGACGACGAGCTCATGGCGAAGGCGCTAAAGCTCACCGGCCTGCACACCAAGCGCGCGGTGGTCGACGCCGCGCTCCGGGCCCTGATCGAGAGGCGCAGCCGCCAGCTCCTGCGGGAGTCGTTCGGGAAATACCCGTGGGAGGGCGATCTCGACCAGATGCGGGGTCGGATCAAGCGCGATTCTGCATGATCGTCGTCGACAGCTCGGTCTGGATCGACCTGTTCAACGGCAGGCCCACCCGACAGACCGCGGCGCTGGATCAGCTCCTCGCCGACCCCGAGATGCCGGTGCTGGTCGGCGAGATCGTGATGTACGAAGTCCTCGCCGGATTTCGCTCTCAAATGGAGGCCGAGCGAAACCGGCTGCTGCTCGAGAACCTCATTCTCGTCGCGATGCTCGACTTCGAGCTCGTGCCACGGTCCGTCGCGAACTACCAGGCGCTGCGCCGCCGCGGCATCACAATCGGGACCGTCGACATGATCATCGGCACCTATTGCATCGAGATAGGGGCGGAACTGCTGACCGCCGATCGCGATTTCGCGCCGATGCGCGATCACCTCGGGCTCCGGCTGGTCGAGTAAGTGTAGGCCTGTCCGTCTGGCGTCTCGGCTGTTCGTCTAGCTTCACTCGGCCAGCTCCGCGGCATCCACCGGCGCATACTTGCCGCCCTGCCAGACGTACCAGACGAAGGTCTCGTAGCCGATAACGTCGCCCTTCTCGTCGAAGCCGATCTTGCCGTAGATCGTGTCGAACTCGTGACTGCGAAGCGAGTCGATGACCGCGTGCAGCTCGAGCGTGCCGGCCTTCTCGACCGCCTGCGTCCAGACCTGCACGGCGCCCTAGGCCTGGAACGGCGCTGGCCCGAACGGCTCGTAGTTGGTCGCACGGAAAGCGGCCAGGACCGCGGCGCCGGCTGGCGAACTGGTAGGATCGGGCGACGCCGTGAACAGGGTGCCGTCGGCCGCCGCGCCGGCGATCAGCCCGAAGTCCTCGCTGTCGATGCCGGCGCCGCCAATGAGCTGCAAATCGGCGCCGCGATCGCGCAACTGGCGAATGAGGAGGCCCGCCTCGGGCGCACGGCCGCCATAGTAGACATCGATACTGGCCGACTGGATCTTCGCGACCACCGGCCCATAGTCGGTCAGGCCCGGAACCGTCGCTTCGAACATCGCTTCTCGGACCCCGCGCGCGTTCAGGGACTTCTTGACCTGTTCGGCGATGTCTCGGCCGAATGCCTGGCCATCGTGTAGGATGGCGATGCGCTGGTCGCCCCAGCGTTCGGCCAGCAGGTGGGCGGCGACGGCGCCTTGCCGGTCGGAGCGACCGCGTATGCGAAAGACGTTCGCGAGCCCTTGCTCGGTAAGCAGCGGCATTGTGGCGCCGGGATTCATCAAGAGAATGCCGGCCTTGGCATAGATTTGTGACGCCGGGATCGCCGCGTCTGAACATTCGTGGCCCATGACGAAGTCGACGCCTTCCGCGATGAGCTTGTTGGCGGCCGCAATGGCCTGCTCGGCGTCGCAGTAGTCGTCGACCTCGACCATCCGGATCGTCTGGCCGAGCACGCCGCCCTCGGCGTTGAGGTGCGCGACCGCGAGCTCGGCGCCGCGCTCGGTCGCCTCGCCCCACCAGCCGTTCGGCCCCGTGTAAGGCGCCGGCACGCCGACCAGGATCTCGGCGCGGATGAGCGAGGCAGGGACGAACGCCATGCCGAGCCCGAGAATGACGCCATGCCGAGCCCGAGAATGAATGGTGCAATCAACCGCTTCATGGCCTGCCCTCCTCGGACACCAGCCGCGATGATCACCGACCCATAGCATGGATCAATGGGCACCGCCATGATCGCGCCGCGGTGCCGAACCCTCAAGCCTGAGGCGGAGCAGCGCCCAATTCGAGGATGTACTTGAGCCGGCGTAGCGCCTCGGCGGACTCGACGGCCATGCGGCGGCGAATGAAACAGCCGATCCAGTAGTGTCAAACACGGGTTCGGCATGCGGTAGACGAGCTCGCGCTCGAAGCGCGTGCGCTCGCCCTCGGGCGTGAGGCGATAGGTGAGGGTCGCGCTGCCGCCGCCTGCGGCCGCGCCCTCGATCGCCCAGCGATGCGGCGGCTGCCGCTCGCGCACCGTCCAGACCGCGGGCCAGTCTCGCCCGCCGGTCCGGATCTCCTCGGTGACACGCTCGCCGGGCGCGGCCGAGTGATCGGTCGCGCCGGCGACGCTGCGTGAGGCGGGGTGCCAGGCGGGCCAATTGCCGGGCGTGGTCGCATAGTCGAACAGCCGCTCGATCGGGGCGCGGATCGCGATCGCGGTGACGACGCGCGCCATCGGGTCTCACAGAATCGGCAGGAGGCGCCGCAGGATCAGCGCCGAGCTCTTCGCGACCTCCTCGACGAACTTGGCGAAATCGAAGCGGGAGTCCGTGCCGGCGAGGTCGGACAGCGCGCGGATCTCGAGCCAGGGCACCCCCAGGCGCCCCGCGACCTGAGCCAGGGCGGCGCCCTCCATCGCCACCGCCTGGGCCTGGAACTCGCGGTGCAACCGCTCCCGCGTCGCCTCGCAATGGATGAACTGATCGCCCGCGAGGATCGTGCCGTAGACCAGCTTGGGCGGCCGGCCGCTGCCGCCCGCCGCGGCCGAGAGCGGGGCGAGCTCGAGCGGCTCGAGGCGCGCCCGCACCCGTTCCAGCAGGTTCGGCTCGATGGCGTAGCCGAGCTCGGGCGTCGGATTGAAGAACGGCACGTGGCCCGCTTGATAGGGATGCAGGCGCTCGTCCTCGATCACGCCGCAGTCGTGCTGGATCGCGCGCGCGGCCACGACCACGTCGCCGATCGCAAGATCCGGGTCGAGCCCGCCGGCGACCCCGCTGAACACCAGGACGCCCGCGTCGAATCGCGCCACGAGCAGGGTCGCCACCGCCGCGGTGTTGACCTTGCCGATGCCGGCCTCGGCGAGCACCACCGCCCGATCCTCGAGCTGCCCCTGATCGAAGCCGAAGCCGCCGATCTCCAGGCTGCGGTCGTGCTCGAGCGCGGCGCGCAGATCGACGCGCTCCTGCGGGATCGCGCAGATCAGGCCGATCGTCGAGGGTTCTGCCATCGCGGACCCTGCCGTGCATCCGAGGTTTACGACGGTTGCGAGAAGCCGGTATCTGTAGAGGAGGCGCGGCGCTCGGCCAAGGCCGCCGCTTCGAGGAGGCGCAGATGGTCCACCACATTGCGGGCATCGACCACGCGGTCGTCGGCGTGCGCGACCTCGAGCAGGCGCGAGCGACCTTCGAGCGGCTCGGCTTTTGCCCGACGCCGCTCGGCCGGCACCGCGGCCGCGGCACCGGCGAGCACTGCCTGATGTTCGCCGACGACCATGTCGAGCTGTGCGGCATCGTCGATCCGGCGGAGGGCAGCGAGAGCCTGGAGCGCTTTCTGGCCGCCGGCGAAGGGCTGTGGCAGCTGGCCTTGCGCACCGCCGATCCGCACGCGACGCACGCCGCCTGGCAGGCGGCGGGCCTGGCTCCGGCCGCGGTTGCGGAGAACGGGCGCCTCATGCAGCCGGATCTCGAGATCCGCTGCCAGGACGTGATGCTCGATGCCGCCGTCACGAGCGGCGTGCCGCTGTTTGCCTGCGCCCCTCAGCAGCCGGAGCGGCTGCGCCGCGGGGAGTGGCTCCGACATCCCAACGGCGTGCGCGGGATCGGCTCGATCACGGTGGTGGTCCAGGAGCCCGAGGCGTTCGTCCTGCCCATGAGCAAGGTGTTCGGCGCCACCTGCCTGACCGAGACCGACGACACGCTGGCGGTCCATACCGGGCGCAACATCCTGCTGTTCGCCACCCCGGACGACCTCGACATGCTGCACCCCGAGGTCGAGGCGAGCATCAGCGCCGAGCAGCCGACGCTGGCGGTGCTGACCCTCGTGGTGCCGGATCTGGCGAGGACGGCAACCGTGCTCGACCGGCACGACGTCGCGTACCGGCAGGACGTCAGCGGCGCGATCGGCATCGCGCCGGAGTACAGCCACGGGGTAGTCCTGGAGTTCATCGCGGGGTGAGCGCCCATCCTGGCACTTCGTCCAGCCCGTGCCGGCGCCATCCGATGACCGCGGACGCGAGCGGGCCGGTGGCGGCGCGCCGGCGCTCATAGCGGTCAGAGCGCAATCGGGGGACGCGTATCATGGCACCGATCGTGGGTCCGTCCGCGGTGCTCGGCAAGCTGGCATCCTTGCCGGTCGAGACCTACCGCCCAGGCGAGCTGGTGCTGCGGGACGGGACCACGACCGGCAAGCTTCTGATCATGACCGCGGGTGCGGTCGAGGTGGTGCGGGGCGGCGTGCGCATCGACGCGATCGCCGAGCCGGGCGCGGTGTTCGGCGAGCTCGCCGTCCTCCTCGACCAGCCGCACAGCGCCGACGTCCGCGCGCTGCAAGCGTCGAGCTTCTATGTGGCGGACGGCCGCACCATCTTGCGCGTCGACCCCGCCGTCGCGCTCTATGTCGCCGTGGTCCTCGCGCAGCGCCTCGAGACCGTCAACCGCCACCTGGTCGAGGCCAAGGGACGCCTGGAGCGAACGCAACAGCCGGGTCGCGTTCTCCGCGAGACGCTCGACAACATCGGCCGGACGCTGCAACACGGGCCGCCGCTCTAGGGGTGGTCGAAATTGGCTTGACCCGGGCAGCCAGAGCCGCCACTGCTGTGGCGTGTCGTACTGGGTGGACATCCTCGAAGGCGCGATCGCCACGAGCGCCAGTGCCCGTACGGTTCGGCCGTAGGACGCCATGGCCCGGCCCTCCACCGCGCCCACGACCTTCGTCGATCGCGGCGCCGCGCCGGCGATGGCACCCGTCGCCGGCGGCGCGTTCACGGATCGCCACTTCAAGTACCTCCTGGTCCTGCCGGCGATCTTCCTGATCCTCCTGATCGGGCTGTTTCCGCTGGTCTACACGCTCTTGGTCAGCTTCCAGAACGTCACCATGCTCGCGGAGGACACCTCGTTCCACGGCCTGGCGAACTACGCGCGCCTCGTCCACGACGCGCGCTTTTGGGGCGCGCTCGGCCACACCTTCCTGATCACCGCGCTTGCGCTGCCGCTCGAGACGATCTTCGGCCTGCTCATGGCGCAGCTGTTCCTGGAGCGCCTGCCGGGCCGGCAGATCTTCATCGCGCTCCTGATCATCCCGACCGTGATCTCGCCGATCGTCGCGGGCTCGATCTGGCGGCTGATGTTCGACCACCGGTTCGGGCCGGTGAACCAGATCCTGGGGTGGCTGTGGGGCGAGCCGGTCACCATCCTGTGGACGCTTCGGCCGGAGTGGGTCTACCCGGCGATCCTGATCTGCGAGATCTGGCAGTGGACGCCGTTCATGTTCCTGATCTTCCTTGCGGCGCTGTCCAACGTCGACCGCTCGCTGATCGAGGCGGCCCAGATCGACGGCGCCGGCTACTGGACGGTGTTTGCGCGCGTGGCGCTGCCGATCATCAAGCCGGTCCTGTTCATCGCGCTGCTGATCCGCGGCCTGGATCTGGTCCGCCTGTTCGACATCGTCTGGGTGCTCACCCGCGGCGGCCCCGGCACCCGCACCGAGACCATGTCGATCTACGCCTACGTCCAGGGTTTCCAGCAGTTCCAGATCAGCTACACCGCGGCCATGGCCTTCGTGTTCATCGTCATCCTGACCGCGATCGTGTTCGTGCTGCTGCGGCGCATGGAGCTGGTGCGGTGAAGGCGGCGAGCGCGCGGGGCGGCACCTGGCGCAAGGGCTACGTCGGGCCGGCGTGGTGGCGGCGGCCGCGCACGCGCGCGCTCGCCTGGCGCTACCTGGTCGCGATCGGGGTCACCGTGTTCTTCCTGTTTCCGGTCTACTGGCTGTTCGCGGTCTCGCTCAAGACGCCCGCCGAGATCTTCGCCTCGCCCCCGGTGTGGCTGCCGGCCGATCTGCAGTTCGGCAATTTCGCGGTGCTGTTCAAGGACGGCGATGCCTACACCGTGCTCAACAGCCTGATCGTGGCGACGATCAGCACCGCGCTCGCGATGTTCTTCGGCACGATCGCGGGCTACAGCCTGGCGCGCTATCGCACGGGCGGCGAGCACCTCGCGATCTGGTTCATCTCGCAGCGCATGATCCCGCCGATCGCGATCGTGTTCCCGGTGTTCCTGTTGTTCGCCATGCTCGGGTGGGTCGACACCTACCACGGCCTGATCCTGCTCTACACCGCGTTCAATCTGCCGTATGTGATCTGGATGATGCGCGGCTACTTCGAGGACGTGCCGGTCGAGCTCGAGGAGAGCGCCCTGATCGACGGCTGCACGCGCTGGCAGGCGCTGCTCAAGGTGATGCTGCCGGTCGCCCGCAACGGCATCTTCGCGACCGCGGTGTTCACCTTCATCTTCGCCTGGAACGACTACATCTTCGCCCTGGTGCTGACCCGCACCGAGGTCATGACCTTCACCGTCCAGGTGACCGCCTATTTCGGCGCCCAGTCGACGATCTGGGCCAAGATCTCGGCGATGAGCGTGCTCGGCACCCTGCCGATCTTCCTCGCGGTCGCGACCATGCAGCGCTACCTGGTGCGCGGCATCTCGCTCGGTGCGGTCAAGGGTTAGCTCTGAGGTGAAGACTTGCGGGTCCTGCGCCGTCCGATCTACTGGCTCGTTCGCAAGGCGCTTAACTCTTACTTTGTCCGTGAGGAGCTCTGGCGCTCGAACCGGGATCGTTTCGGGCGCGAGACGGCGCCCCATCTTCCCGCCATCGCGTTGGCCAGGCTGCCGCCGGGCTACGGTCTGGCCCGAGCCGAGGCGGCGCCGCCGCGTTCGCAGGCGCCGGTATTCGTGACCGCGCGGTTCCGCTCCGGATCGACGTTTCTCTGGCAACTGTTTCGGGCGATCGAGGGGGTCACGGCCTACTATGAGCCCTTGAATGAGCGCCAGTGGTTCCGGCAACCAGAGCACAGCCCGCCATCCGATCCCAGCCATCGGGATCTCGACGACTACGGGGCCGAGTATGCTGGCATGGCCGACCTCCAACCGTTGTTCGACCCGAATTGGGGCTACCGCGGGCTGCACATGGACGAGCGCAGTCACGATCCCCGGCTCTTTCGCTACATCGACGAGCTGATCCGCCGGGCCGAGAGCCGGCCTGTGCTGCAGTTCAACCGGGTCGACCTGCGGCTGCCCTGGCTGCGCGCGCACTTCCCCGGTGCCGCGGTCGTGCACCTGTATCGACATCCGCGCGAGCAGTGGATGTCAATGCAGGTCAAAAGTCGGGTACCGCTTGCCTGCACTCTCGATGAGTTTGCCCAGTACGACTCCTTCTATACCCTCCCTTGGGCTCGCGATCTGCGCGTGACGTTTCCCTTTCTCGAAATCGACCAGGACATCCACCCCTACGCGCTCCATTACTATCTGTGGCGACTGTCATTCGCGTTCGGCCAAGCCTACGCTCACCTGTCGCTGAGCTACGAGGAGTTGACCGGCGATTTTGCGGGGACCTTCAAAAAGCTGCTGTCCGATCTCGCGATCGAGGGCGCCGAGCTCGAGCGGCTCGGCCAGCTCAATCGAGGGCCCGTCGCGCCACGCTGGCCGGATTACGCGGACGACCGATGGTTCGGCGTGATCGAAGCCGAGTGCGAGCGGACGCTTCGCATCTACTTCGCGAGCGCGCCATCGCCGGACTGATACCAGGCTCACAAAGTTTGAACCTTTGTTCGCCCGGCATCATCCTTCTTTTTGGGGCGCGCGCCCGACCAACCAACCCCGCGCGCGATACCGACCCCGAAGGTCAGGACTTTGTGGGATCGGACTGAGGGGGTCCCGCCAAGCGCCGGCAGAGGTCCAGGAACTGCGCCGTCTTGTGGTGACAATCCGCCTGACGCGCGCGCGCCAGGCCGCCGGCGCGCAGCCGCTCGCGCAGCGCCGGGTCCGCCAGGATCCGCACGATCGCCTGCGCGATCGCGCGCACGTCCTCGCCGTCCACAGTCAAGCCGTTGACGTCGTTCTGCACCGCGTCGGCCGCACCGCCTGCCATCCCGGCGACCACCGGCACGCCGCAGGCGTTGGCTTCGAGAAAGACGACGCCGAACCCTTCGGTATCGCCGCTCGCCAATTGCCGGTGCGGCATCACGAACACATCGGCGATCGCGTAGTGCTCGAGCAGGGCCCGATCCGAGACGCTGCCCGCGAAGGTGACATGATCGGCCAGTCCCAGCTCGGCGGCGAGACGGGCGAGATGCGCCCGGTATGCGCCCTCGCCGACGATCAGATAATGCACGTCCGGATGGCGGCTGAGCACGGCCGGCAGCGCCTCGATCACCCGGTCCATGCCCTTGCGCGCCGACAGCCGACCGACGGTGAGCAGGATGCGCTTGTCCCTCAGGCCATAGCGCTCGCGCAATGTCGGATCACCCGGCCGTGGCTGAAAGCGATCGAGGTCGATGCCGTTGGTGATCAGCTCGATCTTGCCCGGCTCGACGCCATAGCGATCGGTCAGAGCGTGCTGCCCGAAGCGGCTGACCGTGACGATCGCGTGGGCGAGCCGGAGATGCACGCCTCTCAGCGCCTGGGCGATGGTGACCGGGCGACGATCGATGGTCAGCTCCTCGCCGTGGATGTAGAGGACGACCTTGCGCCGGAGCAGAAACCGGCAAGGCCCCGCGAGCCAGCCGCCGTACACGACCTCGCCGATCACGACGACCGCCACCCGCTCGCGGCGGACGATTCGGGCGACCCGGGTGAGCACGCGCAGCATCAGCGGCATATCGCGGCTGCACAGACTCCACAGCGCGCGCAGGCGCGATCCCGGCCGGCCCGGCGGCGCCCGCAACAGGGGTGTGCGAAAGACGCGAAAACCGGCCGCCCGATCGTGCTCCTGCCAACCCAAGAGCTCGCGCCCGCTCTGGCCGTCCAGGAACGGCGCGAGCACCACGACCGCGCCCTCGGCGCAGCGGGCCAGGTTGCCGTACACCGTCGCCGAGCCGCCGACCACCGGCGGAAACGCCCGGGTCACCAGCAGACACTTGATGGCCGGCTTTGCGCCAGCCTGTGACGCCGCCACGGCAGGCGCAAGCTCGGTCACGACCGTTGCTCGAACAATCGGATCAGCGAATCGCGCAAAGGTTTGGGCAGGCAGGCGAAGAGCCCGCGCAGCTTGAGGTCGAACGGCAGATCCGAGAAGGACACCTGACCGGACAAGCACCTGAATGCCTCGAAGTCCCGCCGGTAGAACGCCGCGCGCAACGCCTGCTGCCGCGTCACCCCAATCGCCTCGATCACCTCCGAGCGATAGGCTTCCGGCACGCTGCCGTCGCGCAGCGATTCCTCGAGAATCTCTATGCGGCCAAGCAAATTTCTCACGGGGTGGCCCGAAAAGCTTGCCGAGTGCTTGCGTAACTCAACCGTGATCGCCGTATCGCAGGCGACACACCCCTCGGCAACGCAGCGCCGGGTGAGATCAGCATCTTCACCCAACACGCGACTGAACTTCTCGCGGATGCCGCCGACGTGATCGTAAAGACTGCGCTTGATGGCTATCGTGGACACCAAAGCAGCGTTCGCCTCCAAAAACTTGGCGAACAGGCCGGAGCCCAGCATCCGAAAGCCCTCAGGCGTGGCCTGGGGGAAGCGATCCCACCAGCCGCTGGGCATGCTCTTGAACTTGTCGTAGCCTCTTCGGGCCTCTTCTCCGAACTCGGTGAAGTTCGAGAACGTGAAATCGGCCTCGGGGAAGGTCGCGATCAGGCGCGCTCGTCGTTCCAGATGGTCGGGCCGCCACAGGTCGTCGCTGTCGCAGAGCGCGATCCAGGGGCTGGTGCACAGCGCGATCGCGGCCTTGCGCGCCGCACTCGGCCCAGCGTTCGCGATTCGCCGCCAGACCACCCGACCTGCGAATTCCGTAAGCACGCGCTGCGTGGCGTCAGCCGAGCCGTCATCAACGACCACGACCTGGACCGGCGGATGCTCCTGGCCAAAAACGGATTCCAGCGTCTCTCCTAGGACGTGCGCGCGATTATAAGTGGGAATCGCGACCGAGAACGTGACCCCGGGGGCTACCGCCATGGCGGAATCCGCCGTCGGGGCCTTCGGCTTACAGGATGCCCCCGGCGGTGGACTGCCGGACCTGAATCCGTGGCGCTGCCGGACATCTGCGTCATCATCCTGGAGGCGCGATCCGGCAGAGGAGAATTAGCATGTGCGGCTCGGGCGCGTCGTCGTGGCTCTTGTCGAAAGGAGCTCTCGCAATAGACGAATTGCCTCCGGTTCCGGGTCATCATCGGAACCAGTGGCAAGCCATAGTAACCAAAGCGTCGTCAGATAGACCAAGGCTCCAGAAATTACGCATGCCAGGAGAAGGGCTGCCAAATCTGCTTGTGCTTTCGACTGAGTCCATTGTCCCTCAAGGAGCACGACAGCAATGGTCATGGCCGAAGCGGCGACAAAGCCGCGCCACGCTCGGGCTAGCAGCAGTCCCGGCGACAAACTCAGCAGCCGAGCAACAGCGCTCAACGTGCAGACGAGAACCAGAGCCGCAACGGCCACCAGTGACCAGGCTGCACCAACGATGCCCGCCTTCTGCACGCTCCAAAGCAGGAGCGGAACGAGCAGGATGACGCCGACAGCTGTCAGCGCCGTATTGATCCAAGGTCGGCCAAGAGCAATGAAGATCGGCCAAGTGTTCGCGATGCAGACATTGATGACGCCGTAGATGGCAAGCACCTCGAGAACCGGGACAGCGGCCAACCAGCGGTCACCCAACGCCAGCCGTACCAGCGGGTCCGCCATGAGACCGATACCCACGGCGACCGGCATGGCAGCCATGATGATGAGTCCGAAGGTGGTGGCAAAGCCCGACCTGAGACGTTCCCCTTGCGCGGCCAGCTTGGCATAGCCCGGCAGCAATGCGGCGCGAACCGGAGCCACCATTTCGGTCGTCGGCAGACTGGCAATCTCATGGGCAACCGCATACAGGCCCAGCGGGCCGGCGCCTGCGAAACGGCCGATTACGAAGGCGTCGGTGCGGTGATAGACGAAGGACAGGATGCTGTTGAGAAGGAGCCATTTGGAGAAGCGCACGAGCTCCCGCCAGGCGGAGAATGACAAGCGCGGTCGGTAAGCGCACAGCATGTAGCTCAGAAGGGCGCCGGCCAGCTGGCCCGCAACGATGCCGACCACCAAGGCCCAATAGTTGCGAAGGATGATCGCGAGCGGCACGGTGATGGCGAAAGACGTGATTTTCGAAAGGGCACGGTACACGAACTCCCTTTGAAACTGCAGATCCTTGCGGAAATCGACGACACCGATGTTCTCCAGGGAAGTTACGACGACGCCAACAGCCAGCACGAGAAGTATCGGTTCTAAGCGCGGATCAGAAAACATGACCGCGAGTGGACCTGCGCAGGCCGCCAAGGCAGCAGCTACCACCAGGCCGCGGAGGATGCCGAGCGTCCACGCCGAGTCGTAGTGCCGGCGGTCTGCGGTCTGATTCTGGATCAGGGCGACCTGAAAGCCGAACTCGCTCATCGCCGCCAGCGCACCCGACAGGGCTGTGGCGATAGCGACCAAGCCGAAATCGGCAGGCACCAGAAGGCGGGCAAGGACAACCAAGCTCACCAAGCCGATGCCCCGGATGGACCATCGCAAAGCGATCATCCATGCCGCGCCTTTGGCCATACGGAGGCCCAGGTCTCGGGGCACGGGCGAGTTGATCACTTCGGAGCCGAGCATGAGCGGATCACGGCGCCTGAATCGCGTGGATCATCTCCAGATGCGCCTCGCTGCCGCATCAGGCGCGCGCCGGCTTCAAGCCCGGCAAGACCACGTGGCGGAAAATCCCCAAGCTGCCCCGCCACGTGCGCGGGTCGAACCCGATCAGGCCAAAGCGCTCGCGGCGCCGCGACGCCCACAGGCGCTTGTAGGGATCGTCGCCGGCGCCGAGGTCGAGCTCGGTGATCCGCTCCTCATCGAGCAGGCGCTCGAGCATGCGCATGGTCAGCACCGTGCCCGGCGACAGGGCGTCGCAGGCGCGGTCGTGGGCGAGCTTGTAAAGCGTCGCCGTGCCGTGCCAGACGATCCAGATCTGCGCCGCGATCGGGCGACCCTCGAGGCGCAGCAGGCCGAGCCGCAACGCGCCCGCGTCCGCGAGCGCCCCGGCGAGGCGACGGATGAACGCCGGATGGGGCTCGGCGCGCTTCCAGCTCGCCGCGTAGACCCGCTCGTAGCGGCCGAGCGCCTCGGCGACCCCGGCGCCGTCCCGGACGACCTCGAGGCGCACCGCGCCGGTTCGTGACAGACGGCCGCTCTGGCGCCGGAAGGTGTGGCGCAGCAGGGACGGCCGGCGGGCGAGATAGCCATCGAACGACAGGCCTTCGGTGTCATCGTACCAGTTGCCGGAACGGAAATAGCGCCGGGTCACGAAACCGGCCGCGCCGAGCGCCGCGCTCAGATCATCGAGCAACGGCGCGCCGGCGGCAAGCGGCTCGAAGTGCAGGACGGCATGGCGCGGCCGTCGGGCGCGCAGGCCCCGGACCAGCCGGATCAGCGCCGCCCCGACGTCGGCGCCGTCCACCAGCGGTGCATAGCGCAGGGTATAGTAGTTGCTGAGGCTGCCGAAGCTGCGGGCGCCCAGGAACCCCGGATCGCGTGCGCGCTCGCGGCCGACCAGACAGGCAAGCGGCGCGGCCCCGGGACCGTCCGTCTCGATGCCGGCGATGCCGAGCCGCTCCCCGGCCTCCAGCGTCGTGGCGGCAAGTGTCTCGAACCAGGCGCGGCTCAGGCAGAAGTCACGCGCGCCGGCGCGCGCGAACAGCGCCTCATAGCCCGGGGGCAGGTCCTGCCAGCGCGAGTACATCCGAAACCGCATGCGCAAGGTCGCCCGGGCTGCGCTTCGCCGCGTGATCGCCTATCATAGCGCCATGGCGATGCGGATTCAGAGCGCCGATCGTGCGCCGGCGGCAAGCGGCATCCGGGTGCGGCTCGAGCCGGTCGTCGACCCGGACCGCCTGGGCCAGGCCTGGCGGGCGCTCGAGCCGCAGGGCGACCCCTCGTTCTTCCAGTCCTGGGGCTGGATCGGCTGCTGGCTGCGCCATCTGCCCGCGGACCGCAAGCCCCTGGCGGCGATCGCAACCCGGGACGACCAGGTCGTCGGGTTGGGCGTGTTCGTCGCGTGCCGCGAGCGGGCCGGCCGCATCGTCGCCGCGCGCACCTTGCGCCTCCACGAGAGCGGTGAGCCGCAGCTCGACGCGCTGTTCATCGAGCACAACGGACTGCTCGCCGATCGCCGCCACACGCCCGCGGTCTGGGCGGCGATCCTCGCCGCGCTGATCCGCGAGAGTGCCTGGGACGAGCTGGTGCTTGGAGGATTGGACCGGGGCACGGCCGCGGTATGCATCGAGGCCGCCAAGGCGCACGGCCTCGGGATCGTCGTGCGCCAGCGCCGGTCGTGCGCCCGGATCGAGCTCGAGGGGCTGCGCCGGAGCGGTCGCGCCTTTGCCGACGGCTTGAGCCGCAATACCCGGCAGCAGCTCGCGCGGGCGCGCCGGCTCTACGGGGCGCTCGGTCCCCTTCGGCTGCATGCCGCGCAAAGTGCCGACGACGCGCTCGCGATGCTCGACCGCCTCAAGGTCTGGCACCAGCGGACCTGGCGGCGCCGCGGCCGGCCCGGCTGCTTCGCCTCGCCCGCGTTCGAGGCCTTCCACCGCGATCTGATCGAGCGCCGGTTCCGCCACGGCGAGATCCGGCTGCTGTGCGCGAGCGCCGGGGAGCGGCCGTTCGGCTATCTCTACAACTTCGCCAAAGGGGATCGGATCTACGCCTACCAGAGCGGCTTCGACTACGCCCTGGACGGCCGCCTGAAGCCCGGCCTCGTCAGCCACGCCCTGGCGATCGAGCAGGCGCTCCGCGAAGGCTTCGCGGTCTACGATCTCATGGCTGGCGAAAACCGGCTGAAGGCCAGCTTCGCCTCCGACTGGGAGGACATGGTCTGGCTCGCGCTCCAGCGCCGCCCGGCGCGCTCCTGGCTGGAGCGTCGGTTGGCCGGGCTTGGAGCACGCGGTCGCCGCGGTGTCGCGTCATTCGGCGCGCTCCGCTCGACTTGAGGGCGCGGCGGCCACTTTGCTCGCGGCGACCGGACCTGCAGGACCGCGGCTCACCCGTTGGCCTCGGGGAGCGACGGGTACGGAGGCAGGCCAGCGGCGTCCCTGCTCCGATGCATGCGATTGCCTCGCTCGATCACCTCGCCGTCGGCGATGTTCCGAGCCCCGACGATCGTGTTGCTCTGCAGGATCACCTGGCCGGGGGATCTGCTGTGGATGACGGTCCCCTTGGCGGGTAGGAGGCCCACGGCCCGCGCCAGATCCTGGATCAGCCCCTGCGGCAGGGTGTCGAACAGGAAGAGATTGCCCTCGATCAGCGTCTGGTTGACGTCGTGCAGCCCGCCTTCGAGGGCGAGCCCGATCATCTCGCTGTTCGCGCTGTCTCGGCCCTTCTGCAGGACATTGTCGCGGATCACCACCTCACCGCCGTTCGGGACGTCGATGGCACGGCTGTCGTGGCCATCCAGACCGGCGATCACGTTGTTCTCGATGATCGTCCGCTGCGCCCGGCTCTTGACGCCGTGGCCGGCGCCCGTGGTCGCCAGAACGCGGTTGCCCTGAAAGATGAAGGTCTCGATGCTCGGGCCGATGTAGAGGCCGTGCGCCTGGCCGCCGAAGCCGTTGCGCTCGAACAGCGAGCCCGCCACCACCAGGACGCCGCCGCCCGGTCCGCTCAGGATACCCTCCTGGTTGTCGTGGAAGTGCACGTTGCGGACGGTGAGATCGTCGCCCTCGATCCGGATGCAGGCGCCGTTGTCGTCGCGCACCGCGATGCCCGAGCACTCGATGCCCTCGATGACCACGCCATCGGCTTTGACCACCAGGGCCGC
>JBOHKK010000083.1:0-19191 GCA_050729115.1 Geminicoccaceae bacterium
CTCGATCTTGTCCAGCACCTGCGCCGCCTGCGGCCAGTCGAAGCCGACCCGGGCGGCGCGCCTTTGCAGCTTGGCCGCGCGCGCGAGCGCCGGCAGGGCGAGCGGCACGTCGTCGAGCAGGCGATGCCGCTCGCCCTGCTCCGCCGCCTTGTCGGCGCGCTCCCTGGCCTTGGCCGCCTCCCAGGCATGGCTCTGCGCCCGGGCATCCTCGATCTCCCCGGCGCCGAACACGTGCGGATGGCGGCGGATCATCTTGTCGGCGATGCGCGCGGCGACCTCATCGAAGTCGAACCGCCCCGCCTCCTTGGCCATCTGGGCGTGGTAGACCACCTGGAGCAGGAGATCGCCCAACTCGTCCCTGAGGTGCTCCAGATCGCCCCGGGCGATCGCGTCGGCGACCTCGTAGGCCTCCTCGACGGTGTAGGGCGCGATCGAGGCAAAATCCTGCTCGAGATCCCAGGGGCAGCCGCCGTCGGGATCGCGCAGCCGCGCCATCACCCAGAGCAGGCGCTCGATCGGCGATTCGTGTTCCGGGATCACAGCAGACGCCTCTGCTCGCCCTGCGGGCGCGGCGCGGACCGCGCCGGCTTCGAGCTGCCGCCGCGCGCGACCAGGGTCGGCACGCGGCCGTCGTGGAACTGGATCTCGAGCGCGGTCTCGGCCCGGGCGCGCGCCGCCGACGGCACCGGCCGGCCCCCCTCATCGCGGACGAGGGCGAAGCCGCGCGCGAGCACGCCCTCGTAGCTCAGGCTGGCGAGCAGACTGGAAGAGGCGCCAAGGCGCTGCGCCGCATCGCGCAGCGCGCGCGCCACCGCGCCGTCCTTTCGGGCGGCAAGGTCGGTAAGGCCGCGGTCATGCCGGGGCAGTCGCGCCCGCAGCTCGTCCAGGGACAGCCGGCTGGCGAGGCGGTCGAGCTGACGCGTATGGTCCCGAAGGAAGCCGCGGAACTGGTAGGCGAGCCGATCGAGCTGGCTCCCGAGGCGAAGCGCGGTGTCCTGGAGCAGCTGGGCAGGCGATCGCAGGCGGGCGCAAAGCCCCTGGAGGTGCAGCTCGCAACGCTCGATCCGGGCGTGCAGGGCGCGCGGCAGGCGCTCGGCCCAATCATCGAGCCGCTGTCCAGCACGTCCCAGCAGATCGGCCGGATCCGGCAGACCACGGCCGAGACCGATCAGCCGATGCTCCAGCTGGCCGAGCTCGCGCTGCGTGCCGTGGAACATCCGGTGTTCCAGCTGCGCGAGGCGATGGGCCAGCTCGGCGCGCACCGGCACGGCAAGCTCGGCGGCCGCGGTCGGGGTCGGCGCCCGGCGATCGGCGGCGTGGTCGATCAAGGTGGTGTCGGTCTCGTGGCCGACCGCCGAGATCAGCGGAATCCGGCTGGCAGCCGCAGCACGCACCACGACCTCCTCGTTGAACGCCCACAGGTCCTCGAGCGAGCCGCCGCCGCGCGCCACGATCAGGAGGTCCGGGCGCGGCACCGGACCCGCGTCCGGCAGGGCGTTGAAGCCCGCGATCGCGGCCGCGACCTGCTCGGCCGCGAGCTCGCCCTGGACCACCACCGGCCACAGTAGCACCCGGCGCGGGAAGCGCTCGGCCACGCGGTGCAGGATGTCGCGGATCACGGCGCCGGTCGGCGAGGTGACGATGCCGATCACCTCGGGCAAAAACGGCAGGGGCCGCTTGCGCTCGGCATCGAACAGCCCCTCGCCCGCCAGCTTCTTCCTGCGCTCCTCGAGCAATGCCATCAGGGCGCCGACCCCGGCTGGCGCCAGGCGGTCGACGATCAGCTGATACTTGGACCGGCTGGGATAGGTGCTGATGCGGCCGGTCGCCACGACCTCGAGGCCATCCTCCGGCTTGAACGACAGGCGCAGCGCGGTGCTGCGCCAGCAGACCGCGTCCAGGCAGGCGGCCTCGTCCTTGAGCGCGAAGTAGCAGTGCCCCGAGGAGTGCTTCTTGAAGCCGGAGATCTCGCCGCGCACGCGCACGTAGCCGTAGGCGTCCTCGAGCGTGCGCCTGAGCGCCGCCGAGAGCTCGCTCACGCTGTATTCGGTGACGTTCTCTCGCTCCAAGGGCGCTTCGATGGTCACGGATGATCCATATCGCGGGCGGTGAGTGGTCCGGGTAGCGTCGGGCGCCGATCCTGCCGGTTGCGGCGGTGGCGTCAAGGCGGAAGCGCAAGGGGCGCGCGGTCGCGGTGGCAAAATCGCCGAGCAGACCGTCGTGGCTGCGACGCGATGGCGGTGGTCGAGGGCGGTCGGCTCGGCTAATGTCGCCGTAGATGAGCAACCTGTGCGGCAATTCAATCGCAAGGTTTGCGAGGGCGGGGCTGCTCGCGCTCGTTGCGACGTCGTGCGCGCCGCCGAGCGAGCTTGGTCGGCGCCATCTGCCCTCGGGTCACGAGATTCCGATGCCGTCGGGCGATTTCGCCGCCTACGTCGCCGCCGCAAAGGCGGCGATCGCCGATGCCAACCAGGCACTCGAGCGGCCGCTCGCGGCGGCGGTCATCGAGGATCGCGCCCCGTTCGAGCTGGTGCCGGATCCTCGCCGTTGCCCGCCCTCTGCGGATGGCCGGCATCCCAAGGCGGCGCTCCTGCTCCATGGCTTGGGCGGCAGCCCGTACGAGATGCGCGATCTGGGCCGCGCGCTGGTCGAGGCATGCTACCTGGTACGCGCCATCCTCCTGCCCGGGCACGGCACCGTGCCGGGCGACCTGCTGGATGTGGACGACCAGGAATGGGTCCAGGCGACCCGACTCGCCATCGCGAGCTTCGAGCGCAAGGCCGAGCGTCTGGTCCTTGTCGGGTTCGGGGTGGGCGCCACGCTCGCGCTGCACGCGGCGCTGCTCGACCAGCCGCCCCCCGGGCCGGAGCTGGTCGGGGCGGTGCTGCTGTCCCCGGCGCTCGGGACCGGGGCGCCGCCTGCCTGGCTGCGCGCCCCTGCGCTCTACGGCGATCTCCTGCCCGCAGCGCGCTGGAGCCGGCTGCTGGCCGATGGCGACCCGGTGCGCTACGAGTCCATGCCGCACCACGCCGAGCTTCAGCGCGCCCGCCTGATCGCCGCGCTCGACGCCCGGGAAGAGCCGCTGCAGCTCCCGGTCTATGTGGCGATCAGCGCCAGCGATGCCGAGTTCGACCCGGGTGCGGCGCGCGACTGGTTCTGCCGGCGCCTGAGCGGACCGCGCCGGCTGATCTGGTACACGCCAGCGCCCGCCGGCGACACCGGTTGCCAGTTCGTGGTCGAGCGCGCGAGCGCGGCGACGACGGGGATCCTCGACTTGTCGCACGTCGCCCTGCCGATCGCCCCGGACAATCCGCGCTATGGTGCCGAGGGCGCCTATCTCGACTGCTCGCACTACTACTGGGAGGTGGACACGCCGAGCTGGTTCATCTGCATGGACCCGAGCAAAACGGCCGCGAACTCAAAGGTGCGCCAGGGCGAGATTACGGAGGCCAACCTGCAACGCCACGTCGTGCGGCGGCTGACCTACAACCCGGATTTCGAGGCCATGGTCGAGGACTTGCTGGCGTTCCTGGCCGACCCGGGCTGGCCGCAGGGCTTGGACGTCGAAGTGAGCCCGTGATCAAAGGCGCCTTGCGGTTCGTTGTGCCATGGTCATGGCTGAGCGGTGGCCGGTCTGCTAAGCTCGCGCGGCGATGAGCGAGGATGCGACATGGACGCCAAGGCCAAGAACGTCATCGTGATCGACCACCCGCTGGTCCAGCACAAGCTCACCTTGATGCGCAAGCGGGACACCGCGGTGGTGCAGTTTCGGCAGCTGGCGCGGGAGATCGCCCTGCTCCTGGCCTATGAGGTGACCCGCGATCTGCCGACCACGACCACCCCGATCGACACGCCGCTCGCCGAGATGGCGGCGCCCACGCTCGCCGGCAAGAAGCTCTGTGTCGTCTCGATCCTGCGCGCCGGCGAAGGGCTGCTCCAGGGCATGCTCGATCTGGTGCCCTCGGCCCGGGTCGGCCACGTCGGCATCTACCGTGATCCGGAGACGCTGGTCGCGGTCGAGTACTACTACAAGGTGCCGGAAGACCTGCAGGAACGCCTGGTGGTCGTGGTCGACCCGATGCTCGCGACCGGCAATTCGGCGGTCGCCGCCGTCAGCAAGCTCAAGGAGGACGGCGCCCAGCAGATCAAGTTCGTATGCCTGCTCGCCGCGCCCGAGGGCATCGCGCAGTTCCAGAGCGTCCATCCCGACGTGCCGATCTTCACGGCGGCGATCGACAGGCGCCTGAACGACCACGGCTACATCGTACCCGGTCTCGGCGACGCCGGCGACCGCCTGTACGGCACGAAGTGATGGACCTTCCGTCTTGGCGTGCGTGTCGGCGCGGACGGTAGGGTGCGTGCCGGCATCGAGGGGAGCGGATGGGAGCGCTAGCCAGAGGAGAACAGGCGGGCGTCCCAGACGACCGGGCGCGGCTCGGCGTGCGTGACGTGCCGAAACTGGGGGTGGCGCCGGTTGATCAGAACGTTCCGTTCCAGGCCCATCGCGGGCACCGACGGCACGATCAGCACGGCGGTCCGGCCACTGTCGTACCAGGCATCGCCGTACGCCTGACTGGCGGTGTAGTCCGGTCGGCTCCATCCGGGCACGTCGGCCGCGCCCACCTCCTCGACCGTCACCGTCGCTGGAATGAAGATCTCGGCGAAATGGTGGTCTTTCGGTATTTTACCCAACCGGGAGCGCACCAGCTTTTCGATCAGAGCGACCGCGAAACCAAGGCCGGCATAGATCACGTGTCGTCCCGAGCTGTTCCAGCGCGCCCCGAAGCGGTAAGCGCCGCCGCCATCCAGCAGCGGGAATCGATTCTCTGCGAGCCGGAACGCGGTCAATGGGCCAGATGGATGAGACGGCATCGTCTCATGCCGGAAGCCCGTGCCTGATCCCCTCGAGAATTTCTTCCACGTGTCGGGCGCCGAACTCCTCGACGGCGACCTCCAGCGGAGGCCGATCCTCCAGCTCCGGGTGCGGCGTGAGGAGGAACTGGCGCGCATCGTCTGGATCGCCCCAGACGTCCTCGGTGAGCGCTATGACGCTGGCGAGACGCGCCACGCGCTCGCTCTCCGCCGGGGTAAGCTGACCAGCTTTGGCGCGCCGCTTGTATGTGCCTTCGGGCACCACCCGATAAAGGAAGCGCCTGCGCTCCGCCGGATCGCGAAAGACGCGCGCGACCGTGTTGTGCAGGGCCTCGAGGCGCAGGCCGTTCTTGATTTCCGCCCGCAGATCCGTGAGACCGCGCACCGGCGCGTGCACGGCTGCACTCCCGCCCATCACCTCAACCACGGCCTGCGGCTGCATCTTGATCTCCTCTCGATCACACGATCCCAAATGTATGGATCGTTTAGTCTGGACGCAAGCGGTGCCGGTTGTGGCGAAGCTCACAGCGGACCGGGCGGCTCAGGAGCCGTGCCGGGCGAGGGTGGGGCCCAGGCAGGCAGCGATCGGGAACTAACGGATTAGGCAACCTGCGCAGGCGGACGCGAGTTGGGGCCGGAATCGGAATCAGCACCGTCGCCGCCGGCACGGCGAGGTCGGATCGAGCTGCCTGCTCCGGCCCACGCGCGATCCAAGAGCCGCAGCGTACCTGCGCTCTGGTCGATGCCTGAGGTGTGCGATCGTGCGCTCCTGCCGCCTGTTGATGGCGGGCGCCGCGGTTTTCCTCGCTTGCATCAGATCTCGACCTGGATGCCGATCTCGACTACGCGCTCCGGCGGCAGACTGTAGAAGGCGGTCGCGCGCGCGGCGTTGCGCGCCATGAGCTCGAAGATGTGGTCCTGCCAGAGCGGCAGCCCGAACGCTTTGCGCGGGATCAGCGTCTCGCGGCCGAGATAGAAGGTGGTGGCGTCGAGATCGACGGGCAGGCCCAAGGGCTCGCAAAGCCTGAGCGCCACCGGGATGCTCGGCGTCTGCATGAAGCCGTAACGCGCCACCACCCGATAGAGGGTCGGGTCCAGTGCTGCGATCTCCAGCCGCTCCGCCGCTGGCACCCTCGGAATGTCCTCGGTCTCGACGCGCAGGAGCACCACCTGCTCGTGAAGCACCTGGTTGTGGCGCAGATGGTGCAGAAGGATGGGTGGTATGGTCGTCGCGTCGGCCGCGGTCACGAAGACCGCGGTTCCAGGAACCCGAACCGGCGGCCGCTCCCGGAGGCTTTGAACGAACTCCTCGAGCGACTGCTGGTTCTTCCGCAGTTGTCGGGCCAGCAGGCGGCGGCCACGGCGCCACGTCACCATGAGCGTGAAGATCAGCCCTGCGATCACCAGCGGATACCAGCCGCCATCCGGGATCTTGAGCAGGGTCGCAGCGAAGAATGCCAGATCGATCACCAGGAAGGGCACTGCGATCAGGCCGGCGACGAGGGCGTTCCAGCCCCATCGTCGGGCCACGAAGAAGGCCAGCACGGTGGTGATCACCATGTCGGTCGAGATGGCCACTCCATAGGCAGACGCGAGATTGCCCGACGAGCGGAACCCGACGACCAGGCCGATGGTCGCGATCATCAGCAGCCAGTTGATGCCCGGGATGTAGATCTGACCCTTCTCGGCACCGTGGGTGTGCACGATGTTCAGGCGCGGCAGAACGCCGATCTGCACCGCCTGCTGGGTCAGCGAGAACACGCCCGAGATCACCGCCTGCGAGGCGATCGCCGTGGCCGCGGCGGCAAGCGCGACGAGCGGATACAGCGCCCATCGCGGGGCGAGCTCATAGAACGGTTTCGAGATGGCCTGCGGATCGGTCAGGACCAGGGCGCCCTGGCCGAAGTAGTTCAGCACCAGCGACGGCAGGACCAGCGCGAACCATGCGGCCCGGATCGGCGCGCGGCCGAAGTGGCCCATGTCGGCATAGAGGACCTCGCCGCCCGTGACCACGAGGAAGACGGCGCCGAGAACCGCGAACGCGACCAGCCCATGGGCGTGAAGGAACTCGTACGCGTACCGCGGATCGAGCGCGGCAAGGACGGCCGGCTCATGAGCGATGCCCGTGACCCCGAGGATCGCCAGGATCAGGAACCAGACCAGCATGATCGGGCCAAACACGGCGCCGATGGCGGCGGTGCCGCGATGCTGGCAAGCGAACAGCGCCACCAGGATCGCGATCGTGATCGGCATGACGTAAGGCTCGAACGCCGGCGTCGCGATCTCGAGCCCTTCGATGGCGCTCAGGACCGAGATCGCCGGCGTGATCGTGCCGTCGCCGTACAACAGCGCCGCGCCGAAGATACCGATCGAGATCAACGCGTAACGGAGGGTCCCGGATTCGGCCTGGCGAGGATTGAGCAGGGAGACCAGCGCGATGATGCCGCCCTCGCCGCGATTGTCCGCCCGCATCACGAGGAGCAGGTACTTGATCGAGATGACGATGATGAGGGCCCAGAAGATCAGCGACAGGATGCCGAGCACGTTGGTCCGATTCACCTCCACAAGGGCGTGGCCCAGGAAGCTCTCGCGAAACGCGTAGAGCGGGCTCGTGCCGATGTCGCCGTAGACGATGCCGAGCGCCACCAGACTGGCAGCGGCGAGCGAGGGGCGCTCCGGCGGCACGGCTCCGGTCGGCGCCGAGCCGGCGGTGGACCCGTCCTTGCCGGCGGTTTGCTTGGCGGCGGCCATGTCGGGCCAGCGGGCGGCTCTGGCTCAGATCGTGATGCCGCCGTCCACGATGAACACCTGGCCGGTGGTGTATGCGCCTTCGTCGCCGGCCAGATAGACCGCGATCGCGGCGATCTCCTCCGGCGTGCCGAGGCGGCCCATCGGTTGCCGAGCGATGAACTCCCGGCGCGCTGCCTCGGGATCGGCGGAGGCGGCGATGCGCTCGTCGAGGGACGGCGATCGCACCGTACCCGGACAGATCGCATTGCAGCGGACGCCGCGGCCGACGAAGTCCGCGGCGACCGACTTGGTCAGGCCGATCACCGCCGCCTTGGTCGTGCCGTAGACGAACCGGTCCGGCAGACCTTTGAGGCTCGAGCACACTGAGGAGGTGTTGATGATGCTGCCGCCGCCACGGTCCAGCATGGCCGGGAGGAAAGCCTGGATCATGCGGTACATGGACTTCACGTTCAGGTTCATCGAAAAATCGTAATCATGCTCCTCGCAAGCCAGAATCGAGCCGTGGTGAACGAACCCGGCAACGTTGACCAGGACGTCGAAGGCGCCCTGCTCCTTGGCCAGCTTGGCGATACCTGGCCCATCCGTGACGTCCAGATGGTCGGTCGTAATGCCCTCCCCGGCCTCGAGCTCGACGAGCAGGGTGGTATTGACGTCGGTGGCGAGAACCAGCGCCCCTTCGCGCGCCATGGCGATCGCCGTTGCCCGACCGATACCCTGCGCCGCCGCGGTGACCAGCACCCGCTTGCCCGCCAATCGTCCAGCCATCGTCACCTCCCGTCGCATCATGCTCGCGCCCTCATGCTAGGCGAAGCGGAGCGCGCCGCAAGACGGCTCGCAAGGCCGCGGCGGCGGAAGGACCAAAGGGGTGGACGCACGGGGTTCCCCTGCTACGGTTCGTCTCGCCATATCATCGTACGATCGGAACCGGGAGCATGCTGGTCTTGATGCCCGATGCGCTGTTCGAGGACGACGCCGAGATCGAGCGCCAGGTGCTGGGGCAGGCTGCGCAGATCGTGGTCCACCGAGAGGTGGTGGCCGATCGGATTGCCGATGATAACTGGCGGCGCGCCGACGCGCTGATCGTCTACTACGGCGTGCCGATCGACCGGCAACTGATCGAGCGTCTGGACAGCTGCCGCGTCCTGGTGCGCGCCGGCGTCGGCTACGACCACATCGACCTCGCCGCGTGCGGCGCCCGCGGCATCCCGGTGTGCAATGTGCCGGACTACGGGACGACCGAGGTCGCCGACCACGCGATCGCGCTGATGCTCGCCTTGGCCCGGGGGCTGGTCTCCTACCATGCCCGTCTGCTCGCCGATCCGCATGCCGGGTGGCACTGGTCGGGGGCGCCGCTGGTGCGCCGGCTACGCGGCGGCACGTTCGGTGTGGTCGGCCTCGGCCGGATCGGCACCGCGGCGAGCAGGCGGGCCCGCGCTATGGACATGGAAGTATGCTTCTACGATCCCTGCCTGCCCGATGGCGCGGAGCTCGGGCTCGGCTATCGGCGCGCCGATTCCCTGCAAGCGTTGCTCGCGTCCTCCGACGTGGTCAGCCTGCATTGCCCGCTGACCGACGACAATCGCAACATGATCGACGAGGCGGCGCTTCGTGCGATCAAGCCGGGCGCCTTGCTGATCAACACGGCGCGTGGCGGCCTCGTGGATCTGGGCGCGCTCGAGACGGCGTTGCGCGAGGGCCATCTCGGAGGCGCCGGGCTCGATGTCCTGCCGCAAGAGCCGCCGGCTCCCGAGCACCCCTTGATCCAGGCGTTCAGGCGCCGCGAGCCGGGGCTCGATGGTCGTCTGCTGGTGACCCCGCACGTGGCGTGGTTCTCGGCGGCCGGACGCGCCGATCTGCGGCGCAAATCGGCCGAGACCGCGCGGGATTTTCTGCAGGGCGGCCGGCTGCGCAACTGCGTCAATCGAACCGCCCTCGAAGCTGCCAAACGGCGAGTGGACATCTAGAGCAATTCCCGAATGAGGTGGACCCGTCGCGGATCGCGACATCTTCCGATCATCGGGGAAAAATTGCTCTATTTCAAATGATTAGAGCAGCTTTATCCGGACGACGATCGGCGTTGGCGATCTCGTCCATTCGGATGCTGCTCTAGCGCGCGACGCGCTTCGCGGCCATTTTCGACGTCCACATCGTCGGTCCCGGTCGGGAGGTTCCGGCCGCATGCCAAGTCCGGCCGTCCAGGCCAGGCGGCGCCGGCATCGACCACGGTCAGGCGAGGGATCAGAGTGCCCGGCCGAAGCCTTCAAAAACGCGCCTCGCTGCCGGTCATCTCGGCGACCAGGTTGAAGAAAGCGCGCTTGCGGGGTGCGTTGATGCGCCAGTCCACGGGCACGCTCTGATACCCGCATTCCGGGCCCTCCCCCGGCAGGCGGTAGTCGAACAGTCCCCAGCTGGCGCCCTCGGCGATGGCGGCCATGAAGTTGTTGTCGTCCCGATCGAAATCGAAATGGTCGTCCTCGTTGAACACGATCGGCTGGCCACGATAGTTGGGGAGCGCACGGGTTTCACGCACCATCAACCGGATCTCGGCCGGATCATCGATATGGTTACCATGGAGAAAGAGGACGTCCGCCGCGCCGACCACGTTGGGCCGGGGAACGGAGCCGCCGCGGTAGCTGGTACCGACCAGCAGCCGTCCGGCCCGATTGCCGACGCGTCCCGCCGAGGCGCGCTGGACCAGCTCGATCAGCTCGTGGCAGCGGTCGGGTTTCAGGACCTGATGGGCGTAGCGCGGCACGTCGATCTCGTTCGCGATCTCGACGATCACATTGGTGTAGCCGCCGCCCCCGACCCATTTGGTGGCGTTCTCCACCGCGGTCATCACGGCAACCTCGTCGCTCAGGCGCCGGTCCTGGCCGAAATAGAAACAGCCCAGGATCACGACCATCCCGAGCTCGTCGGCCCGTTCGATGATCCGGCCCATCCGTGCGGCGTAGTCGGGCCGAAGACGCCCATCGGCCCCGAAGCCGGAGTTGTGCCAGGGCTGCTCGCTGGAGTAGCCTTGCGGACTGCCGCCCTGGAAATTGACGGTGAAAGCCAGCAGGCCCGCGCTCCGCCAGCTGGGCATGGCGGCGACGAACTCGCGGGTATTGCGCTCGGCATCGAAGGGACCATCGGGATAGGCGAACATCGACCGCGTGTCGGGATTCAGGTCGTCGAACACGCCCTGGACCATGCGGGCATTCAGGAGCAGGCCTTCGATCCGATGGCCACGAAACCGGCACCCCGGATAGGTGGGACGACCATCGATCAGAAAACGATCACCCGCGACGTCGACTGTCGTCTTGCCCAACGAGCGTCCTCCCGGTGCGGTCAGCCAAGCCGAGTTGGTCGGCACCGCGCCCACGGGCGCGGCGATCCCCGATTGACCGGCTCAGCCTTTGACCGCGCCGGTCATCCCCGACACATAGTACTCGACGAAGAAGGAGTACGCGACCGCGACCGGCACCGAGCCGAGCAGCGCCCCGGCCATCAGCGCGCCCCAGAAGAAGACGTCGCCTTTGATCAGCTCGCTGGTCACGCCGACCGGGATGGTCTTGTTCTCGGGCGAGTGAATGAACACCAGCGCGTACAGAAACTCGTTCCATGACAGGGTGAAGGCGAAGATCCCGGCGGAGAGGATGCCGGGGACGGCAAGCGGCAGGATGATCCAGACCATCGCCTGGAGGCGCGTGGCGCCGTCGATCCGGGCGCACTCCTCGAGCTCCTTGGGGATGGTCTGGAAGTAGCCCATCAGCAGCCAGGTGCAAAACGGCACGAGAAAGGTCGGATAGGTGAAGATCAGCGACCACGTGGTGTCCTGCAGGCCCATCCATGAGACCACCCCGGTCAGCGGGATGAACAACAGCGTGGGCGGCACCAGATAGGTGACGAAGATCGCGATGCCCATGACCGTCGAGCCGGGAAAGATCAGCCGGGCCAGGGCGTAACCGGCGAGCACGCCGGCGAACAGCGAGATGGCGGTCGATGCGATCGCGACCCACAACGTGTTGATCGCCCAGTTGATGAACAAGGTGTCGCTGAACAAGGTCTCCCAGTGGTCCAGGGTCGGGTCACGAACCAGAAATGGTGACAGCCGTGGATTGTAGAGCTCGCCATCGGGCTTGATCGACGTGATGAACATCCAGAAAAAAGGAAAGACCGTAGCGACGACGAACAGAAAGAGCGGAATGTAGAATACCATCAACCTCTTGAAATAGGTCTCTCCGACCAAAGAGCCCATCAGGCTTCTCCCGGCAGATCCTGCGTCAGTCCGTCAGCGTACGCCTTGGCGGCGCAGGTACCAGAGCTGCAACACGATCACCGAGGCCAGGATCGGCAGCATGAACAGGGCCACCGCCGCGCCCTGACCGATGTTCCCGGACGTCATGCCGAGTTGATAGGCGAGCGTGGCCAGCAGATGGGTCTCGTTGTTCGGGCCGCCGCGAGTCAGGATGTAGACCAGCTGGAAGTCCGCAAAGGTGATGACGACCGAGAACACGACCACCACGATCGCCACCGGCTTGATCATCGGCAGCGTCACATGCCAGAACTTGCGCCACCCGGTCGCGCCATCGAGGTCCGCGGCGTCGTACAGCTCCTGCGGGATCGTCTGCAGGCCGGCCAGAAACGAGATCGCGAAGAACGGCAGGCCACGCCAGACATTGACGAGGATCACCGAGAACATCGCCCAGCCGGGATCGCCCAGCCACAAGGGCCCGCTGAAGAAGCCCCAGTTCTCCTTGAGCACGATGCCGAACAGGCCGATCTCCATCTGCCACAGCCAGCGCAGGACCCAGTTGAAGACGCTGAAGGTGGCATCGAACATCCAGAGCCAGGCCAAAGTGCTCAGCACCGTGGGCACGATGAACGGCAGCAACACCGTCGCCCGTGTTATCCGGGCAAAGTGGAACTTGCGATTGAGCAGGACCGCAAGCCACATCCCAAGCGCCGCCTTGAACACGGTTGCCATGAAGGTGAAGAACACCGTGTTCCAGGCAGCGGTACGAAAGATCTCGCTGTCCAGCAGCCTTGTGTAGTTGGCGAGCCCGACGAAATTGCCGGTCGTGCCCACCAGCTTGTCGGTGAGCGACATCCAGATGCCAAGCACGAACGGGTAGGCGATGAAGACCAGGATCAGGATCAAGGCCGGCGACAGCAACACGAACCCCAGGATCTGCTGGTCCTCGAGGAGCATCGCGATCCGGCCCATCTGCGGGCTGCGGACCGGGGCTGCCTCAGCACGATCCCTCGAGATCCGAGCCGCGTCAGCGCGAGTGTCGGCGCGTATGGTCGATCTCAATGAAGGTCACCCGTAACAGTCGGCGTACGGGCAGCCCGCGGGGACGAGGCAAAGGAATGTCACCATTGCTCTCGCTTGGGCCCGCCGCGGGCCGCCCATCACCTTAACAAAACGTCACGCGCCGTAAACGTTCTCGAGCTCCTGCTGCGCCCAGGCAGCCACTTCCTCCGGATCCTCGCCGCGCGCCGCGCGGGCGAACATGTCCACGATGATGTATTTTTCCTGGGCTTCGCCCGACTGCCGGTTCCACGGGCCGGCGTAGCCGGCGGTCCGGCCGTAGCGTGGATTGGTGGCGTAGATCGCAATCGCCGGATCGGATTGCCAGATGGGATGCTCTTCCCACTTCGGCGCCAGACCCTGGATGTAGCCTTGGTTCACGGCGATGAACTCGCTCAGGTTGTCCTCCTGGAACGACCAGCGGATGTACTCGGCGGCCGCTTCCTTGTTCGGCGAGTACTCCATGGTGCTGAGCGTTCTCGGGCCGACGAAATGGAATCGGCCGGCCGGGCCCTCCGGATTCAGGAAATGGTCGAGCTTGTCGGCAAAGCCCGGGTACTGGTCCGGGGTGTTCCGCGCAACGAAATAGATGCTGGCACCGTTCAGGGTCGCCCCAATGGTCTGACCCAGGAAAGCACGGTTGTTGCTGGTGTCGTCCCAAGCGAAGCCGCCGGGGTCGCAGGCCGCCTCCCAGAACTCCTTCATGAACGCCAGGGCCTGATGGGTGCCTTCGGAGTTGATCACCACGGTCCTTCCGGTCTCGTCGACTTCCTGGCCACCGAAGCTCCACAGCAACGGATAGGCGAACGTCGGCGCGTCGCCGAAAGTGTGGCCGAGGGTCTGGCCGACCGGCAGATTGTTGTTCTTCAACTCTCTGCCGACCTCGAGATACTCGTCCCAGGTGTTCGGCACGGCGAGGCCGAGCTCGTCGAACACGTCCTTGCGGTAGACGATGGCATTGGCGATGTTGAACTGGGGCACGCCCCGGGCCACCCCATCCACGACGGCGGCGCCGCGCGCCCACTCGTAGAACTGGTCACCTCCGAGCTCTTGCAGGAGCGCGTTGTGGTCGGCGAGGCCGTTGGCAAACAGATGGGGCTGGTTGGCGTTCATCTGGATGACGTCGGCGCCGCTGCCGCTCTCGACTGCCGCGGTGATCCGCGCCGCCATGTCGTTCTGGTTGATCATCTCGACCGTGATGTCGATCCCGGTGGCCTTCGTGAACTCCTCGGCCTGCCGGTTGATCTCGTCATCGGCGGCGGGGATGAAGCTGCTCCACTGCAGATAATGCAGCTGGCGCGCCTGCGCGTACGCCGGCGCCTTGCCGCCGAGGAACGGCGCGGCGACCAGCGCCCCGCCGGCAACCGCGGTCGTCTCAACGAACCTCCGCCGAGTCATGGCGGTCGTGGCCGCGCTCGCTTGCGTCTTCGGTCCAGTGCTCTTCACTTTTCTGCCTCCCTGTTGGAGCAACATAGCGGCTGCCGCCGGCCGTGGCACGAACTCGACCCGGCACCTGGCATGTCAGCCGTTATCTGGAATGTAAGTCAAAAGGCTGGAGCGGTCCACGGTCTTGCGACACCTCGAGGAAACCTGCGCCTCGACGGGAATAGCCGGCGCGCCGCTCGGCTCGGCGCCGGTGGCGATCGCGTACTCGTTCTTCGTCGATCACCACGTCTCGAGCATGAGCGGCGCCGTGAAGGATCAGCGCCGGGATCAGGCGGCTTGCCGGACCCGCAGCAAGATCAGCGAGACGTTGTCGTCGCCGCCCTGCGCCATCGCGGCCTGAAACAGCGCCTGGGCGCTCGCCGGGTCGTCGTCGCCCAGGAGCGCCTCGATCGCGGCCCGCTCCAGCATGTCCGTCAGGCCGTCGCTGCAGATCAGATAGCGCGCGCCGTCCAAGGGCGGCTCGCGCACGAGATGCGGGACGATCTGCTCCTCGCGTGCATCGGGGCCGTAGCCGCCCAGGACCTGGGTGATGATCGAGCTCGTGTCGACCGCGGTGCGGCCGTCGGGCAGCTTGGGCCCTGGCGTGTCGTCGGTGCTGAGCTGCACCAATGCGCCGGCGTCGATCCGGTAGACCCGGCTGTCGCCGACGTTGAACACCACGACGCCGGACGGCGCGACCACCACGCCCGCGACCGTCGTGCCCATGCCGTACCAGGCCGGACGCCGATCCATCAGCGCGGACAGCTCGTCGTTGGCCTCGTGCAACAGCTGCGCGAGCGCCGCTTCGTCCGTCGCCTGCCGCGCGCGCCGGCACAGGTGCAGGGCGACGGCGCGGCTTGCCACCTCGCCGGCGGCGTGGCCGCCCATGCCATCCGCGACCAGGCAGATCACGGGCGCCGCGAGCGCATGCTCGAACACCGCCGGCGCCGCCATCGGCTCGCTCGCGATCCAGTCGGCGACGGCGATCGTATCCTCGTTGCGCGCGCGCACGGCGCCTTGGTGGGTGAAAGCCGTTGCGCGCAAGTGCCCCGGTGCCGTCATGGTCGACCCCTCGGTGCCTCGGTCCTGCGGGCGCGCGAACCGTCTCGATATTTACCCAGTTTGCCGGTCCGGGGCCACCTGCAGTCGAGGCCATGGACAGTCGCACCCGGCGCCGGCAAACTGGCCTCAAAGCCGGGCCGCTTCGGGCCCTGTGTGCGGAGCCAGACGACGGGAGGTCACCGGACGTGAACAGAATGCATCAGCTTGCCGCCGCGGTTGCGGTCGGCGCCGTGGTCCAGGCGGGCGCCGCCGCCGCCGAGGATCTGACCATCGGCATGATCACGACGCTGTCGGGGCCGGGTGCGGGTCTCGGCATCGACGTCCGCGACGGCTTCAACCTCGCCGTCGAGGACCTGGGCGGCAAGTTCGGGGAGTTCGACGCCGAGGTCATCGAGGCCGACGACCAGCAGAAGCCCGACGTGGCGGTGCAGCTGGCCGAGCGGCTGCTCTCGCGCGACGGCGCCGACATCATCACCGGCACCATCTGGTCGAACCTGGCGCTGGCGACGCTGCCGGCGGTGGCGCGCGCGGGCAAGATCCACATCAGCCCGAACGCCGGGCCCTCGCAGCTGGCCGGCAGCCAATGCAACCGGCATTTCTTCAACACCGCCTTCCAGAACGATGCGGTGCACGAGGCGACCGGCAAGGTGGTCGCCGACGCCGGGATCAGGCGGGTCTGGCTGATGGCGCCCAACTACCCGGCCGGCCAGGATGCGCTGCGCGGCTTCCGGCACGCCTACGACGCCTCGGACGGTGAGGTGGTGGACGAGGTCTACACCCCGCTCGGGCAGCTCGATTACGCCGCCGAGATCGCCGAAATCCAGGCCGCCGGGCCAGAGGCGGTGTACTTCTTCTATCCGGGCGGCATGGGCATCAATTTCCTCAAGCAGTGGGCCCAGGCCGGGGTCGGCCAGGACGTCAAGCTGTACGCCTCGGCGTTCTCGGTCAGCCAGGACATCCTGCCCGCGGTCGGCGACGCCGCGCTCGGGGTCGAGAGCGCCGCCCACTGGTCGCCGGATCTGGACGCCGGGATCAATCAGCACTTCGTCGAGGCGTTCCAGGAGACGTACGGCCGCCTGCCGTCGCTGTATGCCGCCCAGGGCTACGACACCGCGCTGTTCATCGACGCCGCGGTCAAGGCCGCCGGCTCGAAGGACACGGACGCCCTGATCGCCGCCCTCGAGAGCGCCGAGATCGACGGCACGCGGGGCCCCATCAGGCTCAACACCAATCACTTCCCGATCCAGAACTTCTACGGACGCGAGGTGGTGAAGAACGATCAAGGCACGCTGATCAACCGGATCAAGGGCACGGTCTACGAGGACCACGCCGACGCCTACGTCGACGAATGCCAGATGTGAGGGGTGACCCGCGCCTGCGGCCGCCCAACTTGATGCCTCATGGGCGAGCTCGACCCAATGCTGTCAGCGGATGGGGTTGAGGAAGAGGTGATCGGGCGGCACTCCCAGTTGTCATGCCCGGGCTTGACCCGGGCATCCACAGCTCGATCGAGCGAAGTCGCCGCCCAGTGGGGCCGTGGATTGCCGTGTCAAGCACGGCAATGACAGCTTACGAAGCTGCTCGGCGGCCCCGGCATAACTCCAGGCCAAACCCGAACCGGAGAGACTGGGGGGCGGGTTGACGATGAGCAGTGGAGGCCGATGGATCCCGGCCTGATCCTGGTCCAGGCCCTGAACGGGGTGCAGCTCGGCGTCATGCTCTTCCTGATCGCCGCCGGGCTGACCCTGGTGTTCGGGGTCATGGACCTGATCAACCTCGCCCACGGCTCGCTGTACATGGTGGGCGCGTACCTCACCGCGACGTTCGCCGCCTGGCTCGGCAGCTTCGTGCTCGGTCTGCTCGTCGCCGTGCCGGCGACCGCGCTGATCGGGGCCGCGCTCGAGCGGACCACGCTGCGCACCCTCTACGGCCGCAGCCACCTCGACCAGGTCCTGGCCACCTTCGGCCTGATCCTGTTCTTCAACGAGCTGGTCAAGATCGTCTGGGGGCCGAGCGCGGTGTTCCTGAGCCCGCCCGCGTTCCTCGCCGGTCAGGTGACGATCCTGCCGGGCGTGACCTACCCGGCGATCCGGCTCGCGATCATCCTGGTCGGCCTCGCGGTCGCGCTGTTCCTGTGGTGGCTGATCGCGCGCACCCGCCTTGGCATGCTGATCCGCGCCGGCGCCAGCAACCGCACCATGGTCGGCGCGCTCGGGGTCGACATCAATCGGATCTTCACCGCGGTGTTCGCGCTCGGCGCCGGCCTTGCGGCGCTGGCCGGCGGCATGGCCGGCTCGATCCTCGCGGTCCAGGTGGGCATGGGCGAGGAGATCCTGATCCTCGCCTTCGTGGTGATCGTGATCGGTGGGCTCGGCTCGATCAAGGGCGCGCTGGTCGGCGCGCTGCTGGTCGGCATCGCCGATACCCTCGGCCGCATCCTCCTGCCCGATCTGTTCGGCCTGTTCTTCGGCCCCTCGGTGGCGGATGGCGTGGGCGGCGCGATCGGCTCCATGGTCATTTACCTGCTCATGGCCGCGGTTCTGTTCCTGCGCCCGCGCGGTCTGTTCGGCGCCCAGGTCTGAGCGAAGCGGCAAGCGCCTCCTCACGAGCCATGCCGGGCTCACCAAGTTCGTTCACCCGGTATCGTCCTTTGCCCGGGCGCGCGGCCGACCAGCCAACCCCGCGCGCCTCAAAAAGAAGTATGATGCCGGCGAACCAAGGTTCGAACCTTGTGAGTATCAGGAGGGAGAGCACGCGTGGGGACGGTGCGCGGCCTGGTCATCGCCTTGGTGAGCCTCGCGCTTGCGCTTGCGTTCCCGCACGTCGTGGCGGCGCTCGACGCGTCGTTCTATACGAGCCTCGCGACCCGCATCCTGATCTACGCGCTCGCCGCCCTGTCGCTGGATCTGATCCTCGGCTACGGCGGCCTGGTCAGCTTCGGCCATGCCGCGTTCATGGGCGTCGGCGGCTACACGGTCGGCATCCTGTTCCACCACAGCGCCATGGCGACGCCGATCCTCGGCCTGCCGGGGACCCAGTCCGCGTTCGTCGTCTGGCCGCTCGGGATGCTGCTGTCCGGCCTGTTCGCGCTCGCCATCGGCGCCATCTGCCTGCGCACCCGCGGCGTGTTCTTCATCATGATCACTCTCGCGTTCGCCCAGATGCTGTTCTACCTGTTCGTGTCGTTGCGCCCGTACGGCGGCGCGGACGGCATCCCGCTGTGGGGGCGCTCGACGTTCGGCGGGCTGATCGACCTCGAGGACAACCTCACGCTGTACTATGTCTGCCTCGCGATCCTGGCGCTCGCGATCTGGGCCGCGCTGAGCCTCGTGCGCTCGCCGTTTTTCCAGGTGATTCGCGGGGCCAAGGACAACGAGCGGCGGATGCTGGCGCTCGGCTATCCGGTATTTCGCTACCGGCTGGTCGCCTTCGTCATCTCGGGCATGGGCGCCGGCCTCGCCGGCATCCTGCTCGCGAATGCCTCCGGTTTCGTCGGGCCGGCCTACCTCGCCTGGGCCCGTTCGGGCGAGCTGATCGTCATGGTGGTCCTCGGCGGCATGGGCACGGTGATCGGCCCGGTGATCGGCGCCGGAGCGCTGCTCCTGCTCGAGGAGTTCATCCCCCAGCTCCTGGATCTCGTGCAGGCCGGCTGGGGCGAGCACTGGCGGATCGTGCTCGGTCCCCTGCTGCTGGCGATCGTGCTGTTCGCGCCGCGCGGCCTTTTGGGCCTGCTCTCGGCGCGTCCCGGGCGCGCCCGCCGCACCGTTGCCGCGGCGCGGCCGGCC
>JBOHKK010000084.1:0-18805 GCA_050729115.1 Geminicoccaceae bacterium
GCTGGGTGGTTGGGAGGGGGAGCGGGCCGGGGCCGCGGGTCCACCCAAGGGGAAATGGTCTAGAGCATGAAGCGTCGGTAGCGAGCGCGTTGTTTTGTCCGCAATAGGTAGCGCATGAGTTGACCGCTGTCGTGGGGCCCTGTGGGGGTTGTGGGCAACGCGGAGCGTTGTCCACGAAGTCCACAGGGCTGGTCGCGTCGCGGTGGTCACGCGGCCAGATCCTCAGGTGCCGCGGACGCGACCGGCGCAAAGCTGGCCAGTCGCTGTGGCCCCTTGAAGAGGGCGAGGCTGCCGTCGGGATAATCGTGCACCCGAACGGTCGCCCGCACCAGGTGGGGACGCAGCGGGGTAGGGTCGAGCGCCTGATGATTGGTCGCGGCAGTCGTCCGGGAGCTCGCGTTCCCGGACGACCCGCGGCGAGCGGCGCTGGCAATCGCGAACAGACATGCCGGACGCCATCGGCGCTCGAGCTGCCGTCGGGTTTCTTGCGTAGGTCGGCCCGAGCGCAGCGAGGCCCGACATCGCGCATGCCAGCGGCGCTCGAGGCGTCCGCTCAAGTCGTCCGCGCTTCGCAGACCTGCACCAGAGTCCTCAGCTCGCCGATGGCGCGCCAGATCACCGGTGGATCACGGCGATGATAGCCGTGGGTCAGGACGTTGCGCAGCCCGATCCAACCGCGCCAGTCGATCCCGGGATGGGCCGTGACGATCGGCGCCGGCGCTGGGCCGCCCGCGGGACTGCCGCCGCCGACGAGCTGCCGGCACGCCTCGCCGATGGCCACGAGCGCGAACGAGAGCGCCGCGCCGAACGGGTTGATGCCGTCGCCGAAGCGCTGGACGAAGCCCGCCTCGTCGAGGTCGCCGGCGAGATCGAGAACCAAGCGACCATGACGCGCGATGTCGGTGACGAGTTCGTCCTCCCGCCTCACGCGAACACCGCGACCGCTTCGGCGTCGGCGCGACGGCGCACCGCCGCCGGGAGCGAGCGGCGGGCGGCGAAATCCACGCGCCGCGCCAGAATCTCCTCCAGCCGATCGAGCGCGTGGCCCCAGCGGACGAGGTTCCAGCGCTCCTCGTCCGCGAGGTCCGCGAACAGATCGACGTCGCTCCAAGGGCGCGCCTCGCCGCGCGCCACCGAGCCGTAAACATGGAGCTGCTTGATGCCGAGCTGCTCGAGCTCGCCCTCGTATCGGCGAAGGCACCGGATCACGCCGGCCAGGGTCGGCGTGTCGCCTTCGCTTGCGAGCGCCCGGCGGCAGATCTCCTCCAGCATGGCCTGCATGCTGCGGCCCTGCCGGCGCGCCAGCTGGCGCAGCGCCTCGCGCACCTCGGCCGAGCTGCGAAACGCGATCTGGGCATCGGCCATCTCCGGCCCCTTTCGGATTGCTAGCTTGCTCACAAGGTTAGCACGAGCCGGCCGTGCGACCAAGGAGGACCCGCAACTCGTGGCGCCCGGCCTGCAACCAACCGGCAGCCCGCTCGACGGCCGGTCGGACGGCGTTCGTCACGGTCATACGCCGGTCCTGCTTCGGATCGATGGATGGCACCCTTCCTGCAGCACGGGTAATTTACCCGTGTCGGCCTCCCTGGAGAATCCTGCATGAGGAATTTCCTTTATGATGCGGGCGCACGGGAGCGGACCGTGAGCCTCACCCTCAATGCGGATCTCCATGCCAAGGCGAAAGGCGCCGGAATCAACCTGTCGAAGGTCGCCGAACAGGCTCTCGCGCAGGCGTTGGCGCAACGCTTGGCAGAGCGGGTGAGGGCGGACATCCGTCGAGATCTCGGCGCCCTCGACGCCTTCGTCGAGGCGCACGGCTCGTTCGCGGAGATGGTCCGCGAGCACGACGCGACAGTCGATCGCGATGCGCCAGTTTGACGTGCTCGAAACCCGGTCCCGAGAGCGCGGCGGGCCTTGCCGTTCGTCGTGATCTTGCAGTCGGACCTTGCCGAAACCGGCCGCGATCGGGTGGTCGCGCCGCTCGCCCCGAGTGCCGCGCTGCCGACGCTTGCAGGCCGGCTCATCCCCGGTGGAGAACCAGGACTACGCCCTGCTCGTCCCCTCGCTGACGGCCCTGCCGGTGACTGATCTGCGGCACGTCGTCGCCAATCTGCCGTGCACTTAACTGCATGGCATCGGCGATCCGCTGCCGGTGACTGATCTGCGGCACGTCGTCGGCAATCTGGCGGACGACCGCGGGCGAATTCTGGCGGCCCTCGACTACTTGTTCATAGGGTTCTAGCCCCTCGGCGTCTCGGCGGTCGCGGCCTCGCCCATGCGGCTCGGCGGTCGCGACCAGTTCCTGATCCGGGGCGCGACGCTGCTGGCTGCGCTGGCGCTCGCGGCTGAGGTATCGGATCGTTACAAGGCGGGGCCGCTGGCAAAACCGTAAGCCGTTAGAGCGATCGCCCGCTTGCAACGTGCAGTGAGCTGTTTCACACCTGTCGACAGCCGGGATGACTAAGCTAAAGCCGTCTGGGGCGGCGCTCGAACCGAAAAGGGCAACCACCCGGCCGATCCGGGGGACCGGTCGTCATTGATCCGACCGCCACCAGATCGGCAGCGCCGGCATCGCGGGAGGATACGATGCTCGAGGTTCTCGTGGTCAGCGATGTCGCGCTCTACCGCGACGGCATCGTCATTGCGCTCGAGCGCGACCCTCGCTTCCGCCTGGTCGGCACCGCGGGCAGCCGCGCCGGCGCGCTTGCGGCGCGGCGCCGCGCGCCTCCCCAGGTTGCGCTGGTCGATCTCGGCATGGCCGAGGCGCTCCCGACCGTGCGCGATCTCGCCGCCGGCGTGCCGCCGCTGTCGGTCGTGGTGCTGGCGGTTCCCGAAGCCGAGCAGCAGGTGATCGCCTGCGCCGAGGCCGGCGCCGCCGCCTACGTCACGCGGAGCGCCTCGCTCGACGACCTCAAAGGCGCCATTGCGGGCGCGCTGGCGGGCGAAGTGCGCTGCTCGGCGCGGATCGCGGGCGCCATGTTCCGCAGGCTCGCGGGCCTCGCCCATGCCCGCCCCAAGACCGCGCTCGGCCCGACCCTGTCGCGCCGCGAGCTCGAGATCCTGGCCTGCCTCGAGCAAAGCTTCTCGAACAAGGAGATCGCGCGCGCCCTCGGCATCGAGGTCTCGACGGTCAAGAACCACGTCCACCAGGTCCTGGCCAAGCTGCAGGTGCGCCGCCGCAACCAAGCGGCCGCCCTCTACCGCCGGCTGCTCTGACGCCGACCCGGCTCGCCTGCGGCACGGCGGGCGGCGCTGCCCGCCGTGTCTTTCGTCGCGGGAGCGTTCTTCGCGCGCCGGGGATCCAGATCCAAAGATCCACACGGACCCTGGTTCCTCTGGATCCTCTTTGGATCCGGCGATGGATTTCCCCGCCGCCGCCCGGCGCCGAAAATCCGGTCGATGAATCGAACGAGGGGCATCCGCGTAGGCATCGTCGTGAACCGGCTTCCGAACATGCTCCAGGAGATCACGGCCGAGGTTCTGGCCGCGGAGAGCGACATCGAGGTGGTCACGATCGAGGCCCAGGACGACCGGGACCTGATCGCACAGGCCGAGGCCGCCGCCCTCGATGCGCTCATCACCGCCCCCGCGCCGGTCCCGGCCGAGCTCCTGTTCGCCCGGCCGCGCATGGCGGTGATCGCGATCGATGGCGATGGCCGCAGCTCGACTCTGCACCGGCTCCAGCCGATCCGGCGAATCACCCGGCGGCTCTCGCCGTCGGCGCTGATCCGCTGCCTGCGTGAGGCGGTCGACGCGCTTCGGGAGAGCCCGGCTTGAGCACCCACACCGTCCTGCGTGAGGTGAGCCTGAGGTTGCGCGAGATCCTGCTCGCCGGCTTGGCCGGTGATCCCGACGTTGGCGCCGACTTCCAGGGCATGAACGCGATCTCGCTGGCCTCGCCCGCGACGGTCGCGAATCAGGGCGGGCCTGACGACCGGCCGGCGCTCTCCCTCTATCTCTACCAAGTCACGCCGAGCGGCTACCTGCGCAACCAGCCGCTGCTCGCGAGCGGCCCGGACGAGCAGCGCCATCCGCCGCTCCCGGTCGATGTGCGCTATCTGATCACGCCCTCGGGTGCCGTCGCGAGCGACGACCTGGTGATCCTCGGCCGCGTGATTCAAACGCTCGAGGCCAACACCATCCTGCGCGCGGCATTTCTCGAGTCCGACCTCGACCGGCAGCTGCGCGGCGCCAGGCTGAGCTTCGAGCCGCTGCCGCTCGAGGACCTGGTGCGGATCTGGAGCGCCTTCAACGAGCCCTACCGGCTCTCGGTCGCCTACATCGTGCGGGGTGTCCTGATTGACAGCCTGCGGGTGCCGGAAGCCGGCGTGCCGGTGCGCGAGAGCCTGGTCGACGTGCGCCAGCTCGCGGCGGAACCGAGCACATGACGCGCAGCCTGATCCTCAGCCGTCAGGCCCTGATATCAGGTCAGATCCGGGACGGGCGGACCGGTGAGGCGCCCGGCACCGCGGTCGCGATCAGGCTCCTCGACCGCGATGGCCCCGAGCGGCGTCATGCGCTGGTCGCAACGGTGACGCGCGACGCGCGGTTCGCTTTCCATGGCGATCCCGAGACGGCGCTCCGCGGCATCGCCACGCAACCGTTCCGGCTGCGTCTCGAAGCCAACGCCACCGGCTACCGCACGGCCACCCTCGATTTCGAGATCGGCCCGGCCCCGGGACAGCCGACCGCGGTCGAGATCCCTGGATTGGCGCGCGAGGACGTGATCGAACCAGCCCCCGTGGCGGCGCTGTTCACTGGCGGCGGCGTGCCGCGCGCGGGGCTCGAGCTGGTGCTCGCCCCCGAGCCGGTGCGGCTCTCCGGCCGGGTGCTGAGCGCGGCCGCGCCCGACCAGCCGATCGCCGGCGCCCTGGTCGAGATCGTCGGCGGGGACGACGTCACGAGCGATGCCCGCGGGCGGTTCGCATTCCCGGATCCGTTGCCGCTGGTCGCGACGGTCGATGTGCGCGTCACCGCAACCGGCTTTCAGGAGCATGTCGTCGATCACGAGCTCGCCTACGGCGAGCCGGTCAACCGCATCAGCGTCCTGCTGCGACCGTCATGACCCATCCAGCGCGCGGCCGCGGCGACCCCCATCCGGCCCCCCGCCCGGGGACACCGACGGCAAACGAGGGAGATTGACCGATGCCGACCTATCAGACTCCCGGGGTCTACATCGAGGAGTTGCCGGCGCCGCAGACCATCGAGGGGGTCAGCACCAGCACGGCGGGGTTCGTCGGACTGACGACCAAGGGGCCGTCGCTCGGCAACCGCCTGATCACGAGCTTCACCGCCTTTCAGCGCATCTTCGGCGGCTACCTCGACGAGAGCTGGGGCGACGCGCGCTATCTCGCCTTCTCGGTCGATGGCTTCTTCCGCAATGGCGGCAATCTCGCCTACGTCGCACGCGTCGTGGGCGACGGCGCCACGGCGGCGCAGCGCAGCTATCGCAACGGCTTCAATACGCGCCTCGCGACCGACACCGCGGCCGAGCAGGCGGCGCGCGACACCGTCCGCCTGACTTCGCTGTTCGGGATCGACGTCGGCGATCGCCTGATCTTCACCGAGAGCTTCGCCGGCGTGGCGATCATCGAGACCCGCCGGGTGGTCCGCTACGACGCCCAGACCCGCCGGGTCTGGCTGGAGGCCGCGCTCGCGGCGCGCTTCACGGCAGCCCGCTGCGTGGTCACCCAGGAGAACGTTGCCGCCCCCGAGCCCGGCGTGTCCGAGCCGCGTCTCGTGATCCACGCCACCAGCGAGGGCCTGTGGGGCAATGCGCTCGCCGTGGAGGTCGCGCCGAGCTACGGCGCCGGCGCGATCACCCGGGCCGCGGCGGTCGACTTCTCGACCACGCTGCTGCCGAGGCCATTGGCGTTCGTCGCCGCCGGTCCAGCGCAGGGCGCGGTCGAGGCCGATCTCGCCGACGCCACCGCCGAGATCGGCGACGTGCTGCGATTCACCAACCCCGGCGGCGATTCCGTGGAGCGCCTGCTGATTGCAGCCGAGGAGCCGGAGGATGCCCCCGGCACGACCCACGTGGTCTGGGAGCGCCCGCTCGAGCACGCTTACGATGCTGCCGGTTCCACGGTCGAGCGCGTCTCGCGCGTGCTCGAGCCGGCGGCCCCGCAGGCTCTCGCCTTCGCTGCCGATGGGCCGGCCGCCGAGGCCGCCTCGATCGAAATGGTGAGCGTCGCGGGGATCGTGGTCGGCGACGTCGTCGAGTTCCACGATCCGGCCGCCGTGCCGCCGCTCATGGTGCGCCGCGTCGTGACCAGCATCGATGCCGACAACAGCGAGATCGGCTTCGATGCGCTCGGCGAGGCGGAGGATTTCTCCGGCCCGGGCACGACCGCGCTCTGGATCGCATCGCCGCGCGCCCGCGTCGCCAGCACGGTCGAGCTCGCCACCGAGCTGGCCGCGGCCGAGGCCGCGGGCCGCGGGCGGGTCGTGGTTCGGGTCCACCAGGGCGGCTGGTCGCAGATCCTCGAAGTGCAGAGCATCGACGGCGAGGAGGTGATCTTCAACGGCGCCACGCGGCCGGTGATTCGGGCCTTTGCCGCGTCCGAAGCCGGTCAGCCCACCGTCCTCGAGCGGGCGCTCGCGGGCCGCGCCGGCAATCGCAATCTGGATCTCGGCTCGGCTGCCAATCTATACGCGCACGCCGTGATCGAGATCGACGATGCCACCCAGAAGACCTACCACCGCGTCGAGGCGGTCGACGGCAACACGCTGACGCTGGTCGAGGCGCTGACCGCCGGCGTGCCCGGCGGCGTGACCGTGCGGGTAGTCGAGCTCGGCATCGCGGTCGAGGAGGCGGCCGGCGCCAGCGAGCTGTTCGAGGGCCTGTCCCTCGATCCCGCGGCCGAGCGCTTCGCACCGACCGTCATCGGGCGCGGCTCGCGCCTGATCACGGTCGCGATCGAGGGTGACCTGGGGCCGCTGCCGTTCGATCTGCCTCAGGTGCGCTGGTCGCTCCTGAACGCCACGCCGCCCACCGATCCCAGCCGGCTGACCGGCGGCAGCGATGGCGGCTTGCCCAGCGCGGGCGCCTACATCGGCCGCGACCAGGGGCCCGGACAGCGCACCGGCATCGCCGCGCTCGCCGATCAGGACGACGTCGCCCTGGTCGCCGTGCCGGGGGTCACGGACCCCGACGTGCAGATCGCGCTGCTCGATCACTGCGCGCTGCTCAAGAGCCGCTTCGCGATCCTCGACTCCGCACGCGGTTCCAGGATCGGCACCGGCGGCGCGGACGACGTCGTGGTTCAGCGCAGCCAGTTCGATTCGCTCTACGGCGCGATCTATTTCCCCTGGCTGCGCACCCGCAATCCGCTCGACGACGACGACAGCGACGGCATCCTGGTGCCGCCGTCGGGCCACGTCGTCGGGATCTGCGCGCGGGTCGATCAGGAGCGGGGCGTGCACAAGGCGCCCGCCAACGAGACCGTGCGCGGCATCACCGAGGTCGAGCTCAAGGTCAGCGACCGCGAGCAGGCGGTGCTCAATCCGGCGGCGGTCAACGTGATCCGCGACTTCCGCGACAAGCAGCGGGGGCTCCGGGTCTATGGCACGCGCGTGCTCACCACCAATGTCGCCTGGCGCTACGTGCCGGTGCGCCGGCTGGCGATCTTCATCGAGCAGTCGCTCAACGTTGGCCTGCAGTGGGTGGTGTTCGAGCCCAATGCCGAGCCGCTCTGGGCCAAGGTCCGGCGCACGGTCGAGAACTTCCTGACCGTGGTCTGGCGGAACGGGGCGCTCGAAGGGGTCACGCCCGACGAGGCGTTCCAGGTGCAGTGCGGCAGGGGGACGATGAGCCCGGACGACATCGCCACCGGCCGGCTGATCGTGGTGGTCGGCTTCGCGCCGGTGAGACCGGCCGAGTTCGTGATCATCCGGGTCTTTCAGAAGACCCGTGAGGCGGCCTGAGCAGGCGCGGGAGACCAGACATGGCAGTTGGCGATCGCAACGACCCCTACGGGGCCTTCAACTTCCTGCTCGAGATCGACGGCCTCGCGGTCGCGGGCTTCAGCGAGGTCTCGGGCATCGCGACCGAATCCGACGTGGTCGAGTACCGCGAGGGCAACCAGCTCGCGACCACCAAGAAGCTGCCCGGCCTGATCAAGTACGCCAACATCGCCCTCAAGCGCGGCTTCACCCAGAACGTCGAGCTCTGGGACTGGCGCAAGTCCACCGAGAACGGCCAGACCTTGCGCCTGGGCGGTGCCGTGGTCCTGCTCGACGAGGCGCGCCAGCCGGCGCTCCGGATCAAGTTCCGCGAGGGCTGGATCTCCAAATGGGAGGGGCCGGCGCTCAACAGCGCGAACAGCGAGGTCGCGATCGAAGCGCTCGAGATCGCGCACGAGGGCATCGACCTCGAGGTCGCTTGAGGCCGCCATGACCCTGCCGCTGACCCCTGGGGTCCACATCCGACGCATCCGACCGGAGCCGGGTCCGACCCGGCCGCGCACCGACGTCGTGGGGTTCGTCGGCATCGCCGAGCGCGGACCGCTGCACACCCCGCTCCGGGTCACATCCTGGCGTGCTTTCCAGGATCTGTTCGGCGGCTTTCTGGCTCACGCCAACCTCGCCTACGCGGTGCGTGCGTTCTACGAGAACGGCGGCGACACCTGTTGGGTGGTGCGGGTCGGCGCGGCGGCGGCGGCACGGACCGCAGCGGTGCGCGTGCCGGACCACGACCACCCTGCCGCCACCGCCTATCACGTCCGGGCGGCCGACCCCGGACGCTTCGCCAATCGACTGCGGATCGCCGTCCTGCCGGCCCGCAATGCGAGCGCGGTGCAGGATCTGGAGGTTGACCTGGGGCGGCCCGACCAGCTCGCGGTCAACCGCTTCGATGGCCTGGCGACAGGCAGCCGGGTGCGGGTGAGCCAAGCGGGTCGCGCCGGCACGCTGGTGCGGCGGGTCGACCGGATCGACCCGGTGCGGGGCCTGCTGACGTTCGATCGGACGCTTGAAGAGAGCGGCATCACGCCGTTCGATCCCGCCGACCCGGTGCGGCTCGAATCGATCGAGTTCACGCTCGTGGTGATCGAGGACGATCAGGAGCAGGAGCGCCTGATCGGCCTCGCGCCGGCGGCCGATGCGCCGCACGACGCGGTCCGCCTGGTCGCCGAGGGCTCGCGCCTGGTCCGTCTCGAGCGTCCGGGCGGGACGACCGTGGCCTTCCCGGCGGCGCCCTTCGAAGCCGCGCTCGCGGGCGGCTTCGACGCCCTCTCGAGCGTCACCGTCGACGATCACCTGGGACGAATCGGCGAGTTTCCGCTGCGCGGGCTCGCAGCGCTCGCCGAGGCCGACGAGGTGGCGTTGCTCGCGGCCCCCGATCTGGTCCCGGCCGAGCGCGCCGAGCCGTCGGCCCGGCAGCTGTTCCGGCCGGCACTCGATCGTTGCGATCTGCGCCTCGCTGGCGGCCTGCGCACGGTCGCGGGTCGCCTTCGCGACGCCGCCAGCGGCGCTCCGCTGGATGCGGTCCGGATCGACGACGGCGCGGCGGTGGTCTCGAGCGACGCTGCGGGCAGCTTCACCCTCGCCGACCTGCCACCCGGCGAGGTGGTGCCGATCGCCTTCGAGCGCGCCGGCTACGAGGCGCTGGTGGTGCCGGTCGACGTCGACAACGCCGCCGCCGCTCGGCTCGACGTGGCGCTCAGCGCTCTTGATCTGCCCGGCCTGCTCGCCGCGGCCGACATCGCTTATGCGCAAAGCCAGGTGATCGAGCAGTGTGAGCGCCTGCGCGACCGCTTCGCGCTGCTCGATCCGCCCTTTCCGGCGGCGGACGAGCGCACCGCGCTGGCCCAGGTCCGCTCCTGGCGGGCGCGCTTCGACTCGCCCTTCGGCGCGCTCCACTACCCCTGGCTACGGGTCCGCGATCCGCTCGCGCCGGAAGCCCCGCGCGGCCGGGCGGTGCCGCCGTCGGGCCACGTTGCGGGAGCGATCGCGGCCGCCGATCTTGCCGAGGGCGAGCACCGCCCGCCCGCCAATGTGGCGCTGAACTGGGTCGAGGACGTGCTCGACCGGGTCGACGACGCCGATCAGGCGGTGCTCAATCCGGAAGGCATCAACGCCATCCGGCCGTTTCCCGGCCGCGGCATCCGGATCTTCGGCGCGCGTACCCTCGCGAGTCCCGGACGGGCCGATCGCTTCATCAACGTGCGCCGCTATCTCGCTGCCCTCGAGGAGGCGATCGGCGACGGGCTGCAGTGGGCGGTGTTCGAGCCCAACGACGTCGCGCTGCGCTTCCGGGTCGCCCTCTGGTTGCGGCGCCTCCTCGAGGACGACTGGCGCCGCGGCGCGCTCGCCGGCGCGGCGGTCGAGGAGGCGTTCACCGTCCGGGTCGACGACGTCACCACCACCGCGCAGGACCGCGCGGCCGGCCGGCTGATCGGCTTGATCGAGGTCGCGCCCGTGGCGCCGCTCGAGTTCATCCTGCTGCGCCTCGGCGTGTCGCGCGACGAGGTCAGGATCTCGGAGGTCTGAGGTCATGCCCAACGCCCTGCGCATGGACCCGCTGCCCGCCTTCAACTTCATCGTTCAGTTCGTCGACGATGCGGGCGCCGCGGTGACGGTCGGCGGCTTCAGCGAATGCGGCGGCCTCGAGAGCAGCTTCGAGGTCCAGGAGTATCAGGAGGGCGGCGTCAACGACCGGGTGCACAAGTTCGTCACCCGGGCGCAGTTCGGCGCCATCACGCTCAAGCACGGCGTGACCTTCGACGGCGCGCTGCGCAGCTGGCACGACGCCCTGCTCGAGGGCCGGCGCGCCCGCCGGGACGGCATCATCCTGCTGCTCGACGAGCGGCGCGAGCCGGCCCTCGCCTGGCGCTTCCAGGGCGGTCTGCCGGTCAAATGGACCGGGCCGACGCTCAACGCGACCGCCAGCGAAGCCGCCATCGAAACCCTCGAGATCGCGGTCGAGCGGATCGCGCCGTTCGATCCGGGAGGCCTCTGATGGCCGATGAACCTTCGATCCGCGTCGAGCAGGTCGAGGCGCAGGTCACGGTGACCGACGCCCAGAGCTATCTCAGCCCACAGATGCTCGAGCGGATCACCCGCGCGGTGCTCGCCCGCCTCGCCGAGGCCCAGCGCGACGAGCGTACCCGCGAGCGCGAACGCCGCCTCGGGGCTCAGCAATAATGCCTGAAGCTTACGCCAAGGCCTACTTCGAGCGCCTCGACGGCGAAGAGGTCGTGGAGCGGATCGAGGTGCAGTACAATCCGACCGAGTTCACGCTCACCAAAGGCGCCCAGCTCGCCGAGATCGCGATCCCGGGGCTGGACTCGCCGATCCTGCAGTTCGTGCGCGGCCAGAACGAGACGCTCGCGCTCGAGCTGTTCTTCGACACGACCGACGGCGGCGCCGGCGCCGGCGCCCGCTCGGTGACCGAGGAGACCAACCGCTTCTACGCGCTGGTCAAGATGACCGGGCGCGACCACGCGCCGCCGCGCTGCCGCTTCGTCTGGGGCGAGAGCTTCCCGGGCCTCGCCAATCATCAGGGTGAGCTGTCGGCCGAGCGCCACGCCTTCGACTGCGTGGTCGAGAGCGTGACCCAGAAGTTCACCCTGTTCGGCAGCTCCGGCGTGCCGCTGCGCGCGACCTTGAGCGTCAGCCTGCGCGAGTATAAGACGCTCGCCCGCCAGCTCGAGCAGCTCAACCTGCAGAGCAGCGATCACACCCGGGTCTACACCGTCCAGCGCGGCGACAACCTGCCCCGGATCGCCTGGCGCGCCTACGGCGATCCGGCGCGTTGGCGGACCATCGCCGCAGCCAACCGCCTGCTGCGCCCGCGCGAGCTGGCGCCCGGCACGATCCTCGCGCTGCCGCGCATCACGCCCTGAGGCCCGCCATGGTCGACGCGGTTCCGATCCATCGCGACTACGACTTCTGGGTCCCGGCCTTCGAGGTCCGGATCGGCGGTCGCGAGCTCGAGCCGAGCGTCCTGCACGACGTCCTCTCGGTCAGCTACGCCGACAGCCTCGACAAGCTCGACAGTTGCGAGCTGACCCTCAACAACTGGGACGAGGCAGCGCGCGACTTCAAGTTCGTCGGCCGCCGCACCGGCCCGCCGCCGGTCGAGTTCAAGCCCGGCCTGCCGGTCGAGCTCTGGCTCGGCTACCACGATCGGGGCGGCCTCACCCGCATGCTGCGGGGCGAGGTCGTGGCGATCGCCAACGAGTTCCCGGCGGGCGGTCAGCCGACGGTCACGGTGCGCGTGCTGTCCAACCTCTACAAGCTGCACTTCAAACAGACGACCCAGATCTTCGAGGGCCTGACCGACACCCAGATCGCGCGCGCGGTCCTCGCGCAGATGGAGCAGGACCTCGCCGGGCGCGCCACCGAGGCCGGCAATCCGGTCCGCCTCGAGCTGGTCGACAGCCCGGACAACGCGGCGATCGAGGAGCCGCTCGCCTACGTCGCGCTGACCAACGAGTACCCGATCGTGTTCCTGATGGAGCGGGCGCGCCACAATGGCTACGACATCTTCGTCGAGGAGGGCGAGGAGGGCGCCACCCGGCTCCACTTCCACCCGCCCGACCGCCGCCGGCCGCCGGCCTACGAGCTGATCTGGGGCGGCTCGCTGATCTCGTTCAAGCCGACCCTCAAGACCAAGGAGCAGGTCTCCAAGGTCAAGGTCCGCGGCTGGGATCCGGCGGCCAAGGAGGCATTCGAGGAGGAGGCGACCTGGGACGACCTCGACAACCGCGGCCTGCTCGAGCTCGCCGAGCTCTCGGCCGCCGACAGCGCGCTCGCCGGCTCCGAGATCGTGATCGCCGACCAGCCGGTGTTCACCAGGACCGAAGCCAAGCAGAAGGCGAAGGACCATCTGACGCGGCTCGCCAACGATCTGGTCTCCGGCTCCGGCGCGACCGTCGGGCTGCCCGAGCTGCGCGCCGGCAGCACCGTCCTGATCCGCCGGCTCGGCCCGCCGTTCGAGGGCCGCTACATGGTGACGGCGAGCACCCACAGCATCGGCGACGGCGGCTACTCGGTACAGTTCGACGCGCGCATGGAGCAGCCCGAGGCTGCGGAGGGCGGCCCATGACCCCGGTCAAAGGCGTGGTCACCGGCCTGGTCCAGAGCATCGACGACCCCGAGGGCCTCGGCCGCGTGCAGCTCACCTTCCCCAAGCTCGACGCCAGCGAGCCGGTCAGCAACTGGGCGCGGATCGCCGCCCCCATGGCCGGCATCGAGCGTGGTCTGTGGTTCATGCCCGAGGTCGGCGACGAGGTCCTGGTCGCGTTCGAGGACGGCGACATCCGCCAGCCCTACGTCATCGGCTTCCTGTGGAACGGTCAGGACCAGCCGCCCGCGAGCAAGGCCGCCGCGCGCACGATCCGGACCGTGAGCGGCCACGAGATCCTGCTCGACGACACCGAGGGCAGCGAGAAGATCGCGATCCGCTTCAAGGGCGATGCGCCCTCGATCAGCCTCGATGCCAGCGCCATCGAGATCCGCTTCAGCGACTCCAGCGCGATCACGCTGAGCGCGGCCGAGCTGAAGATCGTCAACACCACCCTCGTCAACATCAATCCCTGAGCCATGGACTTCCAGCCGCATCCCGTGTTCCCGAGCCTCTGGCTGATCGGCCCGCGCGCGGCCGCGGGCGGGCCCGAGACCGTGCTCACCGTGATCTGCAAGGGCAGCTTCGCGGCCGCCGACCCGAGCGCCGCACCGCTCGCCGAGCAGGAGGCGATCCGGGTCACCGACGAGCCGCTCGACCAGGTCGCGAATGGCGACTTCGCCGAGGTCGAGGAGGGTGTGGCGGTCGGCTGGAGCGGCGACGCCGACATCGCGGTCGAGGAGGGGGGCGACGACTTCCCCCACGTGCTCGAGATCCGGGGCTCCGGAACGGTGCGCCAGCGGCTGCGCTTCGATGCCCCGCTCGGCGGGCGCCGATTCACGCTCCGCTACGCGCGCAACCATGCCACGGTGCCGCAAGTGGAGGTCGTCGCCGCATCGGGAACCGGCCTTTCGATCTCGGCTACGAACGTCGAGGCGATGACTGACGGGTTCGAGCTGGTGACCCTGACCGGGACCTGGTCGGCGACCGTCACCGATGCCGAGGCGGACCTCATCCTCCACGGCGGCGGCGACGGCATGACGGTGCGGTACGATCTCGTCAGCCTGGTCGAGGGGGGTGCGGACAAGCCGCATGGCAACCTTCGCCACGAGCACGACCTCGCACCCACCAAGCCTTTCGCCGACCTCGTCGTGCTCGGGCCGCCGGCTCCTCCAACCGGCACGGCTGGCGATGTCGAGTGGGACGAGGAGGTCACGCTCGGCGGCCGCACCATCTCCGAGCAGTTCGATGATGCGGACGGCGACCGCACGGAGCCGATCACCTTCGGTTGGATCGCGCGGACCGACGGCCCGCGGCTCGAGCGTGCCGGCGACCTCGAGGGTTTCGATCCGGCGACGAAGCTGCTGCCGGACGAGTTCGACGACGCGTTCCACAACGGCGGCCTGCCCGCCGCTGGTCCCTGGTTCGAGCCGCCGGCGCCCGGCGCCGCGATCGTGGTCGCGACCCAGACGGTCACCGACCGGGACGAGGTCCGGCTGCACCTGCCGACCATGTTTCCGCGCGCGACGCTGACCCGGCTCGACGCCTGCGACTGCCCGGTCGACGAGGATCTGCCGCTGCGCGCCGACACCATCGTCCACGACAAGACCAGCGGGCGCTTCACCGTGGTCTGGCGCGGCGCCCGTCCGCTCGATCCGGCGCGGCTCGCGCGCTTTTTGCGGCTGCGGCTGCGCGGCGGAGCATGACATGGCGGGCGTTCCGATCGCGACCACCAAGGCCGGCGGGATCTGCTTCGCTTTCCCCGACGTCTGCAACACGCCGGCGCCGCCGGGCCCGCCGGTGCCGATCCCCTACCCCAACATCGGCCAGCTCCAGGACGCGAGCCAGACCTCCGACGGCTCCCTCAGGCCGGGCCCGGTCAAGGTCGGGGGCGAGCATGTGATCCTGAACGCGAGCCGAATTCCGACCACGACCGGCGACGAGGCGGGCAGCGCCAGCCCCACCAAGGGTCCGGTCAGCTTCAAGGACGGCGGCTCGGGCACGGTTCAGATCCACGGCGAACGGGTGATCCGGATGGGCGATCCGACCCGGCAGAACCAGGACAACGCGCGCGGCACCGTGCTCGGCGGCGTGCCCAACGTGCTGGTCGGGGGCTGAGCGATGACCGCGCTGCGCGCCATCCTCGGGGTCGGCTTCGGCTTCCCGTTGCGGATCGGCGGCCGCGGCGGCTTCCGCCTCGCCCGCGAGGAGCAGGACGTGGCCGAGGCGATCACCCTCATCCTGGCGACCGCGCCCGGCGAGCGGCTGATGCGGCCCGAGTTCGGCTGCGGCATCCACGACTACGTGTTCGCGCCGAACAACGCATCGACCAGGGGCGCGATCGCGCACCAGGTGCAGGGCGCGCTGATGCGCTTCGAGCCCCGGATCGATCTGCTCGAGGTGCGCACCGAGACCACGCCCGAGCAGCAGAACCTGATCCTGATCCGGATCGACTACCGGATCCGCGCCAACAATGCGTTCCACAACATCGTCTACCCGTTCTTCCTGACCGAGGGAGACCGGCGGTGAGGAGCATCCGATGAGCCTCATCCCGCCGACGCTCGACGATCGCAGCTTCGAGCAGCTGTTCCAGGAGGCCCGCGGCCGCATCCCGCTGTACCTGCCGGAGTGGACCGACTGGAACGAGAGCGATCCCGGGATCGCCCTGCTCCAGCTCCATACCTGGCTGACCGAGACCGTGCTGGTGCGGCTCGCCCAGGTGCCGGACCTCCACTTCGTCAAGTTCCTCGAGCTGATCGGCGGCCGGCTGCGGCCGGCGCAGCCGGCCACCGCGGTGCTCAGCTTCACCCTCAACCCACGGTTCAAGGAACCGAGCCTCCTGATCCCGAAAGGCGCTCAGGTCGGCGTCGCCGACAAGAGCCTCGAGCGGCCGGTGGTGTTCGAGACCGAACGCAGCCTGCGGGCGATCACCGCGACCCTCGCCCGGCTGGTGCAGAAGACGCCGGACGACGATGTGCGCGACGTGAGCCCGCTCAACCAGGAAGCTGGTCGGGGGTTCCACCCCTTCTGCGGCAGCTACGACGCCGCGGGCAACTGCGTCGATGGCGAGGCGAGGCAGGCCTCGCTGCTGCTCGGCTGGGCATCGCCGCTACCGTTTCCGCGCGACGAGATCGGGCTCCAGGTCGAGCTGCTCGACGACAGCCAGCAGCTGCTCGCCGATGCGCCGGAAGCGCTCTGCGCCGGGCCTGAGCCGGCAGCGCTCGCGGCGGTCCGCTGGGAGTGGTGGGACGGCGCGAGCTGGCAGGCGCTGGACGTGACCGAGGACGGCACCCGGGGCCTCACCCGGAGCGGCCAGATCTTCTTCCGGGTCACCGGTCAGATTCCGGCCGCGCCGGTGACCACCGTCGGCCACGACCCCCTGGCGCCGCTGCCGGGCATCGCGGACCTGGTCCACGGGCCCGAGTTCGAGGCGGCGCTCACCGTGGCCGGGATCACCACCCTCGCGGCGCTGGCCGAGCGGAGCGCGGCGGAGCTGTGCGAGCTCCTGCTCGCGCCGGGCGAGGACGGCGAGCTTCCGCCCGCGGACAAGGCCAGGGTCGAGGCGCTGCGGGCGGACGCGCTCCGCCTGCTCGATCCGGAGCGGTTCTATTGGCTGCGCGTCCGTCTGGCGCCGCCGGAAGACGCCTCGGTCGAGCCCTTCGATGTCTTCGAGCGCCCGCCCCGGATCGATCGCATCCTGACCAACTCGGTGGTGGCGACGGCGGCGGTCACGGTCCGCAACGAGGTGCTGGGCGTCAGCAACGGCGATCCGGGTCAGGTGCTGCAGCTCGCCAATGGCTCGGTCCTGGCCGACCCGGATTTCGAGCTGCTGGTACCGGGGCCGGGCGGGATCGAGACCTGGCGCCGGGTCGACGACTTCGCCGCCGCGGGGCCGGACGCGCGGAACTTCCTGATCGACTGGGCGCGCGGCCGGATCACCTTTGGCGACGGCCTGCGCGGCGGCATACCGGCGGCCTCGACGACCCCCATGGTGGCGCCCCTCTACCGTCATGGCGGCGGTGGCATCGGCAACGTCGGCGCGGGCACCATCAGCCAGCTGCGCACGCCGCTGCCCGACGTCAAGGAGGTCACCAACGTGCGGCCGGCGAGCGGCGGCGCCGACCAGGAGCTGCTCGAGGATGCCAAGCTCCGGATCCCGAACGCGATCCTGAAGACCCGCAACCGCGCCGTGACGCTGGCCGACTTCGAGGATCTTGCGCGCCGCACGCCGGGCGCCGGCATCGCCCGGGCCCACGCCCGCATCGCGGCGATCGAGCCGCCGGACGCGCCGCCCACGCGCGCCGTGCGCGTCGTGGTGCTGCCGCGCTCCCGCGCCGCCAAGCCCACCCCGTCCGAAGCCGTCCTGCAGCGCGTCTGCGCCTATCTCGACGAGCGCCGGCTGCTGACCACCCGGCTGGTCGTCGCCGGCCCGCGCTATCGCGAGATCGACCTCGTGCTCGAGCTCGAGGCGCTGTCCGACGCCGATCTGCGTACCGTGCGCGATGCCGTCGAGGCCCGGCTTGCCGGCTATCTCCATCCCCTGACCGGGGGGCGCGACGGCAAGGGTGCGCCGTTCGGCCAGCCGGTCCCTCATGCGGCGCTGGTGCGCGAGATCATGACCACGCCCGGCGTCGCGAACCTCGCAAGGTTCGTGCTGCGCAAGTTCCTCAAGGCCTATGACAGTGACGCGGCGGCCGACGCTGCGCTCGCGGCCGACCTCGCCGCCGAGGCCGAGCGTTTCGGCACCGGGCCGCTCGAAGGCGAGACCGTGCCGGTGACCGAAGCCGGTGCGGGCGCCGCTCCGGTGGTGAACCGGGCGTTCACGACCGCTCACTACGTCTGTCGGGACCTGCCGCTCGCGGGCGACGAGCTCGCCACCCTCCGCTTGGCGGAGATCACGGTCGCCTACGACCGCTCGGGGAGCGCGCCGTGAGGCTGGTCCGCCCGTTCGACGTCCTGCTCGACTCGATCGCCGGCTGGCGCTTCCTGGGCGCGACGGATCCGGCGACCACCGGGATCGCAACCACCCTGGCCGGGCTCGGGCTGCGCCGAGAGGACGCCGCCGGTGGGGCGCGCGGCGGCGCCAAGGCAAGGCTCGCCCACCTTCGGTTCGCCAAGACCGCCGCCGCATGGCAGGACCGCGTTCTGGTCCTCGACGTGCCGTCGCCGGGCCCGGCAGCCACCGATCCGGTCGCCGGCCGGGCGCGCACCGGGCTCTGGAGCTGGGCGCCCGGCATGGCGACCATCGAGGCGGTCACCGGCATCGGCCCCGAGGGTGCTGCGCCGCGGCAGCTTGCGGCGCCGCGGGCGCTCGCCGTGAGCGCTCGGGGCGAGCTGCTGATCGCGGATACCGGCAACGCCCGGGTGCAGATCTTCACCCTCCCCGACCTCGCGCTACGCGCGATCCTGACGCTCCAGGAGAGCGCCGGCGAGACTCCGCCCTGGCGCCCGGTCGATGTCGCGGGCGAGCCGACGGGCGGCGTGATCGTCGCCGACGCCGGCGGGCGGATCCTGCGCTTCGACCGCCAGAGCCGGCGCGACCCGAGATATCGGGGCGGGCTGCCCGCGGGCAGCCGGCCCGAGCTGATCGCGGTCGACCGGGAAGGCTTCTGCTACGTCGGGCTCGAGGGCGCCGATCGGGTGCTGATTCTCGATCCTTACGGACGGCTCGCCGCCACCCCCGACGCCCGGCTGCCGGGCGACCTCGCGGCGCGGGCGACGGCCTGGCTCGAGCGC
>JBOHKK010000085.1:0-18782 GCA_050729115.1 Geminicoccaceae bacterium
GGGTCGTTCGGCGCGGCGCCGGGATCGCCGCACGGGCGCAGCTTCGATGCGCCGGCTGTGCGGTCGTCGTTCCCTGGCGCGACACGCCCGCGCAGAAAATCACGCCACCGAGGCGGTGAAGAGGCGGCGCGGCGCGAGAACAACCTGCGGGCGCTCAAGACCGAGCGGATCGTCGTGGCCTGCACCACGCGCCGGTGGTCGGCACGGTCGAAGCCGAGCCGAAGGAGATCTGCCGGTTCCTCGGCAACTCGCGTCTTGCGGAGACGATCGACCGTTTCCCGGTGAACGTGGTGCTGCACGGGCACGCGCATCAGGGCGTCTACGCCGCCACCACCACGCGCGGCATCCCGGTTGACAACTGCGCGTACTCGGTCACCAAGCCGAGCGATCGGCCGTATGCGCGGATCGGGGTCTGAGTTGCCATCGCCGCCGACGCAGGTCGCGTCCGGTCCGAACGCGGCAAGTAGCGCCGGGTCCACGGCGCCGGCTGACGCAGGTTGCGCGTGCGCGGGTGGGTAGGTGGGGTGAGCCGAAGGCGGAACCCAACACCGCCACCCCGGTCCGCGGCGACGGCTCTGTCGGGTTGCGCTGCGCTGCACCCGACCTACGATTTCGCCGCCGCCGCAGGTCGCGTCCGGTCCGAACGCGGCAAGTAGCGCCGGGTCCACGGCGCCGGCTGACGCAGGTTGCGCGTGCGCGGGTGGGTAGGTGGGGTGAGCCGAAGGCGGAACCCAACACCGCCACCCCGGTCCGCGGCGACGGCTCTACGATTTATCGCCCTTCGTGCAACGCCTCATGCACCAGGTGGGTAGAGCCCGGAGGAGCTCGGCCGGGGTCTCGACGGTCCCGCCAGCGCTCTCGGATCGCCCTGCTCATTCGGTGCGGGCCCCATCGGGCTCGGAGCCGGAATCCGCAACCGGCATCCCGGAGCGGCCGTCGCCGTTCAGCCAGCCTGGTCCCTCGAGGTCCTTGTAGGGCAACGCCGGGCCGCCCGGCAGGCGCAGATGCAGGGCCGCTTTCGCCAACAGGTGGGCGCTCACGGGCGCGGTCATGAACAGGAACCGCATGATGAGCACTTCCTGAAAGCGGATCTGCTCCTCCTGCCAGCTGAAATGGATCACCGAGGCGAGCAGCAGGCTGCCGGCCCCGAGCGTGGTCGCCTTGGTCGGCCCATGCAGGCACAGGGAAGAAATCCGGCAAGCGCGGCAGGCCGATCGAGCCCGCGAGCGTGAAGAAGGCCCCCGCGAGGATGAGCACGGAGATCAGCCCCTCGAGCAGGCAGGGTGACCTTCTGCTCCGCCCTTTCCAGTCTCCTCAGGGCGTTCAGACGGTGACCTTCGGGCGGATGCGCTCGTACGAGCTCTGGTCAATGAACGCGACCTCCATGAGGTCCTCCACCCTGTCGAAGCCGCCGTTGGCATCACGAAAATCGATGATGCTCTCCGCGATCCTCGCGCTGATGCCGGTCAGCAAAATCAGCTGCTCCACGCTGGCGTCGTTCAGATCGACCGGTTCGCCAGCCATGACCTGTTCTCGAGCCATGATCGCCTCCGCGCCAGATCCTGTGCCGGGAGGCGGGCGTCTTGCGCCGCCGCGCCACGCAGGCTGCAACGCCGGCGGGTCCCGATAAGTTCCCGTGCCGCAGCAAGCAGCGGGACACGAGACGACCATGGGGACGCGTCATGGCCGAGGCCTCCACGGACCACGCGACCATCCGCAAATGGGCAGAGGGCAAGGGCGGCAAGCCGGCCGCCGTCGGGCGGACCCATCAGGGCGGCGACGTCGGCATCGTCCGCATCATGTTCCCGCAGGCGCAGCAGTCGGCGCACGAAGCCCTGGTCGAGATCTCCTGGGACGAGTTCGTCGAGGAATTCGACAAGCGCGAGCTGGCGCTGCTGTACGACGAGCAGAGCATGTTCAACAAGATCGTCGGCAGGGACACCGCCGAGCGCCGCGAGCGGGGCGAGCACGGCGCATCCCGCCGCTGACCCGGCGCAGCGGCGGCCGCATCGTGTCGCGAATGACGTGAGCCGCGAGTTCGGCCTCACGGCCGTGGTCGGGACCGGCAACGCCACCGCCGCACGAGGAAAACCCGATGCTGGTCGAGTACGGGATCGATTCGATCTCGGTGAGTTCCGACAGCGTTCTCGTCGTGAAGCGGCACGTCGCCGAGGCCGAGCGCCGGCGCCGCGGCGAGACCGCTGCCTGATCGCCCGCTCTCGTTCCGCTCCCGCCGTCTCCTCCGCGCTCCGGTCCGCGAGCGCGACCCGGTCCAGTCTCGTCGCCGGCGCGTGGCCCATCAGGGCCACCGGCCCGACGTGACAGGTACTGCATCCGATCCGCTCGATCTGGCGCTGCGCACCACGCCCGCGAACATGGTGATGTGGCTGCGCGACCCTCAGGATGTCGTGCCCGGCAACGCCATGCCCGACATGGGCCTGAGCGAGCAGCAGGTGCGCGAGTTCGCCGCCGACCTCTACACGCTCGACCTGATCGTCCAGCTCGATCTGCCGGCGATCGGGGCGGAAGAGAGGGCGCGTGCGGGAAACCCGGAGGCAGGGTCGGTCCTGGGCGGCTGCCGGGGACGGCTCGCCCCCGATCGGATAGAGGTTGTCCAGGAACGGCTCCGCCGAACGCGAGGGCATGGCCCGGACAGCGCTCTCGTGCGCGACTCTTACGTTTCATTGATGATCTTACGTTTCATTGATGACTTGGAGCGAGCTTTAAGCCTTGCAGTGGCCGCGACGTCGCGCCATCTGCGGTGACGGCGCTTTCCCAACATGGTGCTCGCACGTAAAGTGGCCGCCCGGCGTCTTTTGATCATCTTCAACCCGGCGACCGGGTGGCGTCGGCGCCGACGCCTCGCGCCGGTTCTGGCGCAGCTGCGTGCGCACGGCTGCGCGCTGGTGGTGCGCGAGACGGAAGGTCCCGGTGACGCCGAGCGCTTCGCCGCCGAGGTCGATCCCGCCGCGTTCGATCTGGTGGTCGCCGCCGGCGGCGACGGCACGGTCAACGAGACCATCAACGGCCTCGCGCGCTCCGGCCTGCCGCTCGCGCTGATTCCGCTCGGCACGGCGAACGTGCTCGCCGCCGAGATCGGCCTGCGGACCGATCCGGCAACGGTGGCGCGCTGCGTCGCCCTCGGACAGCCGCGGCCGATCGCGCTCGGCGCGGCCGACGGCCGGCGCTTCATCCTGATGGCTGGCGCCGGTTTCGATGCCAACGTGGTGGCCGGCGTCAGCGGGCCGATGAAGCGCTGGCTGGGCAAGGGCGCCTATGTGCTTGCCGCCCTGCGCCAACTGCTCGGGGCTGGCTTGCCGGTCTACGAGGTGCGGACCGACAACACGGTCCATCACGCCGCCTCGGTGATCGTCGCCAACGCGCGCCACTACGGCGGCCGGTTCGTCTGCGCCCCCGAGGCGAGCCTGGAGAGCGACACCCTGCAGGTCTGCCTGTTCGAGCGCGGCGGACGGCTCGCCGCCATCGGCTACGGCCTGGCTCTGGTCACGGGCCGCCTGCCCGATCTCGCGAGCTACCGCCTGATCGAAGCGCGGCGGATCGAGCTACGCGGCCAGCCGGGCGAGCCGTTGCAGGGCGACGGCGACATCATCGGCCAACTCGACGTCGCGATCGAGGTGCTGCCGAGGGCCCTCGATCTGATCTACCCGCCGCGCCCGAACTGACGCGCCGTCCCCGGGTTCGTCGGTCAGCCTTCTTGATCCTGATCGACCGAGGCGGAGCCGGGGCCCAATTCTCCGGATAGCTCGAGACAATCCCGAGATCGGACTCCTCGCCGGCGAGCAGGGCATGGGCCCGCTTCGCCTCGTGGATCGTGAAGCGATGCGAGATCAATGCCTTGGCCGTCACCCGCCGTCGCCCACCAGCTCGAGGAAAGCCGCCATGTTGCGTTGCTCGCTCCAACCGACGTAGGGGATCGGGTAATCCTGTCCATGCTCCTCGCATCCTCGGTCGTAGCGTCCGGGCCCTCAGGACATGTTCAACGCCCGGACCGGTGCGCTGCCAATGAACCCGCTGCCGCCAGTCATTTCAGTCATGCGCGTTGGCACCGGTGCTCCATCCTCCAGAGGGCATGGCGGGTAGGGACTCGGTGTCCCTTGCGATCCGGTTGCCCCCTGACGGCGCTTGGCAAACATGCCTCAAAGCGCTCGGCGGAGGGTGCCATACCATGGTGCGCCTCGATATCACGAAACGACCGCGAGCCGATTCTGGCCAAGACCCGCGACATCCACGCGACCGGCGGCAAGACGGGACGCGTGCCGGTGCTCTGGGCCGGCCGCAGCGCCGAGCGCATCGCCGCGCACCTCACCCGGGCGGCGCTGCGAAACCTGGTCGCCGGTGGCCAGACGCGACGCGGCCGCCATGACGCGAGCTGCCGGAGCCAGCCTCGCCGAGTCCCGGTGCAGAGCCGATTCGCCGGATCGCGTGGCAGTGCCGCGCCAGCGCGCTTCGGCCGACATGACCGCGATGCTGCTCCCCCGTGTGGAAGGTGCTTGAGCCAAGGGGGAGAGGCGTGGTTGTCTGATAGTGGGGGCAGCCGTGCAGCGACGCAAGTGGCGGCCCGAATGGAAGGCGTGCTCGAAGGCCTCAAGAGTTGGCTCGTCGGCGACCTGTGCGCCGAGCATCGGTTCCGAGGAGACAGCCAGTGTTGAATCGTCTCATGCTCAACGCCTCATCTGACGCGACATGCTGCCCGATCTGCGGCGACGCAGGAGATCGCTACGGCAGAAGGGGCTACTATTTCAAGTGCCCAAAGTGCAAAGCGTGCTTTCGGCCGCAGCACGAGTCCGTCGCTGAGCTGGATCAATATTGGCAGGAAGACTTCTGGACCGAAGAAGAGATAGAGAAGCGAAAAGAGCGGGAGCCGGTGTTTCGACACGCCTTCGAGATCTTGCGCCATCACAAGCCCGAAACCACCTCGGTCCTCGACATCGGTTGCGGTATCGGTACGTTTCTTGCGGTGTGCCGTGAGGGGGGATTGAGCATAACGGGTGTCGAGCCTTCTGCCGTTGCTTGTGAGGTCTCGAAAAGAGAGTACGGACTCGAGTTGATCAACGAGCCGTTCTCGAGCCGCATGTTCCAGGGAACAAAATTCGACGCGATCTTTGCCGCCCAGGTTCTCCATCATCTCGAGGACCCGGCGGCGTTTGCCGCGGATGTCGACCGCGTGCTGGCGGACGACGGCATCCTGATCCTGCGCACACCAAATCTCGTAGCGCAGGAACCGATACTGTTCCTGCAGCACCTGCTTGGCATGGAGAAGGGGTTTTTCTGCGGTCCCGCGCTGTACGTGTTTCATCCCGACACGTTGTCGCTGCTGTTCCGGCGGCTGGGCTATCATGAGGTCAAATTCGTAAACTCCAGGCCGTACCTGGAGACTCGGAGAAACCCCGGGCGTGCCAAACCGTCGTTGGCTGCGAATCTCAAGCGCGCTTCCTTAACGGCTCTCAAGCTGGCAACCTATGGTTTTGTAGATGTCGTCTACAGACTGAGCAATGGTCGAGCAGTCATCGGGCCTTCGATCTTCGTGATTGCTCGAAAAAGACAAGAGCCTGTCCGAAAGGAAAGTTAAGCGGAAAACATGAGCGATGCCGAGTCCGCCCTGGCCGAGCCGCCGCTGCTCCATGGCCAAGCGGGGAGACGGGCACCTCGCCGCGCGAGGTCGTCAATGCCATCCTCCATCTCCTGACACAAAACCCCGTACGTCACCGTCCCTATTGAGGCGTCGACCGCGATGGGGATTCTCGCTATCATCCAGATCCACATCCGGCACCTGGCAAACCCCTTGATCTTCGATCCAGGCTTCTCGGACAGGCTCTAAAACGCCAGACAGTCATGCATGCGGAGGGGCGATGATGTCAAAGAGGGCCTATGTCTGGGAGGTCATACGTTACACCTTCTCGCCGCGATTCCTCGTGTCCCTGGCCTACAGTTTCGCCTACTACATCCATGAACAGGTGGTCTGGCGAGCCCACATACATGCCGAGGAGGGCGCCAGGATCCATGCGACGGCTTCCATAAGATGCCCGCACAACATCTATGTGGGCAGAAACTCTCATATTAATCACTTGTGCTGCGTGTGGGCCGGCGAGAACTCGAAAATACTTCTAGGTGACAATCTCCTCATGGGTCCCGGCGTCGCCATATTTGCCGCCAACCATGGCATGGTCAAGGGCCAGCCGATGACGTTTCAGGAACGGAGAGAGGCGTCGATCGTGATCGGGGACGACGTGTGGCTGGGGGCGCACAGCGTGATCACGGCAGGGACCAGCATTGCGAACGGCGTTGTGGTCGCCGCTGGAGCCGTCGTGACCCAGAGCATTACCCAGGAAGGCGTGATCGTCGGCGGCATTCCAGCGAAGATTATCGGAGAGCGGCCCGCCGGCTCCTTGGCATAGCCGCGGAATGGCTGCGTTTGCGCCAAGCTGCCGATCCGCCGCTTGGTTGAGTGGGAAACGCCGACAGGTCGAGCAAGGCCCCAGTGATCACATGCCGAGCACCTCTCGGACAGGCGCGAACTCGAACCGCCTGCAAAGCTCCTCGAGCCGTTTTTCGGTTCGATGGAGGTTAATCCGGTGCCGAAACGTGTTGCCGAGCCCGCCGCGAATCCTCGGCTGCCCCGGATCCAGCTCCCAAGGGTGCAGGTAAACGATGGCCGGCCGCCTGCGTTTGCGATTGATCGCATCGATCGCACGACAGGTGAGTGCGAAGGGATAGAGGCGAAAATATCCACCGCCGGCGACGGGCAGCTTGCGGCCAAGGACATCCACAGTGCTCATCGGAAACTCGATCAGTCCTTCCGCTATCTCATGGGGCGCATCTGACACATCGACAATGCCATAGCGCTCCCGTTTGATCGGAAAAATGCTGGAGTCATATCGGAAATTGAGCTTCCTAACGATGTCCAGGGCCCACAGAGTGTCGGCGCGGATCGAAAAGCTGGGCGCTCTATAGCCGAGAATGGGCCCGTGATAAACCTTGCGAACGGCTTCAAGGGCGCGCACCAGGTCGGCCTCGAATTCATCCCGGCTTTGAGTGTAAATCAAGCGATGTTCGTAACCGTGGATTGCGATTTCGTGGCCCTTCTCCGCAACCTCAGACACGGCTTCCGGATAGCGATCTGCTATCCAGCCCAAGAAGAAGAAAGTTGCCTTCGTCCCATAACAATCAAGAATTCTCAAGATCTTTGACATGCCAATCTCAAATCGGACCGGGTATTCGTCCCACCTCGCTCGATCAACGACGTGCTCGAATCCTGTAACATGAAAATAGTCCTCAACGTCAAATGAAAGAGCGTTCTTCATCAGAAACTCCGCAACCCAGTCATGCTGAAGTAGGTGACGCTCAAGTTAGCCTACACCCAGCCAGTGTGTTCAGTCCCGTTCGCTTGTTCGCGGGTGCTCCCCCGCGCCGTTCCAACCACGATAGAGTTCGAGAGTCGGATCGACAAGGGTCTCGATTGCGAGGCGCGGGGCTGCTGACCAGGCTCGGCACCCTGAGCAAGGTCCGAGCCCTGCGAATCGCGTGGGATTGGTCGGCCACCCGAGGCGCTCCGCAGGGCCCGTCTCAGCCGGCCTGCCCTCACGGCTCGCGGCTGGCCTCGGGCGGTGCGAAAGCCCACTCCTTACCCGCTGCGGTCCCTGGCGCGAACTCATGGTGGATCACCGCGACGAGCGCATCGTACAGCTCGTGTCGAGGGGTGAAGCCGGTTGCCAGACAGCGCGCGTTGGCGAACTGGCTATTGGCGCGGTACTTGCGCACACGCGCCGCACTGACGGCAAAGCGGCGCCCGGTCGGACGTGCGATCAGATCGCACGCCAAGCCGACGCCGAGCCCGAAGGCGTAGGGAAGGCGGATCGGCCGCGTGCGGCCCAAACCCACAGCCTGACCAGCAAGGGTTACCAGCTGGTTCATGTCCGGATCGGGCTTGTCGGCATAGTTGTAGACAGCGACGCCCGGCGGGAAGCTCAGCGCATGCACCAGGAAGTCCGCGACGTTTTCGACGTAGGCTAGGGATTTGCGGTTGCGCCCGTCACCGATGACGATCGCGCGGCCACGCGCGATCTGCGCCAGCAGCGTATAGACATTGCCTCGGTTGTCCGGGCCAAAGACCACGGTCGGGCGCACCACCGTGAGGCTCCGCTCCGGCGCGCCGGCCGCCCAGTCGCGGAACACCTGCTCTGCCTGCAACTTGGTCCGGCCGTATTCGTTGAACGGTCGCAGCGGCGCGGTCTCGTCGATCTCCCGGTCCGCAGCACCGTACACCGCGGCCGTACTGGTGAAGACGATCCGATCGATCCGACGCGCTGCGGCCGCAGCGCACACGTGCTCGGCCCCGGTCACGTTGACGTCGTGATACAGCGTGGCCGGCCGTACGTCGTCCCGGTGCTCGGCCGCCAGGTGATAGAGCGTGGTGCAGCCGGCGACGGCTGTCGTGAGGGCCGCGCGGTCGCGCACGTCGACCTCGGTCCAGGCTTCCGGGTAGGCCTTGCTCGGCGCCCGATCGATGATGCGCACCTCATGGCCGCTCTGCTTCAACGCCCGGACGAGAGCGGTGCCAATGAACCCGCTGCCGCCAATCACTCCGATCATGCGAACTGCACCCGTGCTCTAACCTTCAGAGGGCATGGTAGGCAGGGGCTCTGTGTCCCTTGCGATCCGGGCGCCGGTGGTTGCGCTCAGCAGGCACGCTTCGAAGCGCTCGGCGAGGCGTGCCATGTCGTGGTGCGCTTCGACATAGCGCCGCCCCCGCAAGCCCATCTCCCATCGCTCCTCAGGCGACAGCGCAACCACCGTCTTGATGGCCTCCGCCATGGCGGTCGCATCCTCCGCAGCAACGGTCAGACCCGCCCTGGCCTCCACCACCGGATTGGACGACGCATTGACCGCGATCACGACCGGACGCGCGGCCGCCATGTAGTCGAACAGCTTGTTGGGGCTCATCCCCCAACGAAAAATCCCGCTTTGATGCAATGGAAGGACGAAAACATCGGCCTGGGCGATCACATCGTTGACGCTCCGCTTCGGTACCGGCGCCTCGAAGCGCACCATTCCATCCAGTCCCGCCCTCTGTGCTCGTCGAATGAGATCGGGCTTCATCGGACCATCGCCTACAAAGCGAAACCTGACCTCGTCGGCATAGCCCTCCGCCTGTAGGAGGACGGCAGCATCCACGACCGTGTGGAGGGCGTTTGCCAGACCGTGTGCGCCGAGGTACATGACGGTGAGTGATCCTCTCGGGGCGCGCGCCGGCTCCGGACGGATTTCCTCGAGCGCAACGCCATTCGGGATCCACTCGATTTTGTCAGGATGGCCGCCGCGGGCCGCGATGTAGGGCGGCAAGCGCGGCCACAGCGCGATGATCCGGGCGGCGTTCCGGTAAAGCGTCCGTTCGATCCATGCGAGCACCCGGATCACCGGATGGTCGGCACGCACGTTGCCGAGCTCCACCAGCCCTTCCGGCCAAGGGTCGCGGACCTCGAGGACGAAGGGCACGCCGAAAGCGCGCGCCACGCGCCAAGCGGCAAAGGCGCCGAACAGGTGCGGGCTGGAGCCGACGACCACATCGGGTGGCGCCAGCTCGCGCATGCCGCACCGGCGCCAAAGGCGCCAGGCAAAGATCGCCATGTTCCAGACGCGCCGCGTCGTGTTGCCCTCGTAATACGGTGTCCGCAACCATAGAAATCGGACCCCCTCGATCGTCTCGATCCTGGACAGCTCTCCGGGGTTCAGCCGGGTTTCCTTGCGCGTGACGTGATCGAAGCTCGAGGCGATCAGCGTCGGATCATGGCCCCGCTCCTTGAGTGCCGCCGCAAAGGAGAAGTGGCGCGTGATGCCGGGCTGGGTCGGCGGGATCGCGTACTGATTGACGATCCAGACGTTCATCGGCGTGGCCGTGCCCGGGTGGGTCGGCGTGTCAAATTCCTGCCGCCGCGTCTCCGGCACCTCCCGTAGTAGCGCATGAGCTTCTGACACTCGCTGCTCCAACTATAGCGCTCCTCGACCGCGCGGCGACCGCGACGGCCCATGGCCTGGACTGCGTCCGGAGCCGCTTGCGCGCACCAGATCCTTGTCTCGTCCAGCGACAATCTCGCTACCGAGAATTCCCGGATTCCCGCCCGCGGACTCAACGGCCATGCCACAACCGGCGCCCTCGGCGGCGTACACCACGCCGGCCGGATGGTTCGGCGCACAAATTACCACGGTGACGTCGTGGCCCGCTTTGGCCCACTCTCGGCAGTGTTCGTAAGTTCGCACGGCCGGCGCGTTGACCTCAGGTCGAAAGTAATGGGTCAAGAAGACGATGTGCACCGTCGTTGACCCAGCCACCGCGTCGCCCCGCGAGAGGTCACCGGCTGCTCGGCCCGCGGGTCGGCAGGATCGAGGTCGTGCCGAAGAACATCGTCGTCGGACCATACCTGGATGCGATCCCATAGGAGCTCAGGGGGACGTCGGCGTCGTCGCGAGCAGCGCAAGCAGCCGTTGCCGCGCGCGGCCGACCTGCTGACAGCCATCGCCTACCGCTTCCGTTTGCGCTGCCACGAGATCACCATGGTCGATCAGGTCTCGTCAGCGGGTTCAGCTGCGGTAGTATTTGCTGGAGTCGCTGTACTTCCCGTAATAGTGCGCGACGTCCTCGTAGCCGTATCGGGCATGCTTGCGCAGGTCGACCATGGTGATCACGGTGCCGACGACGTTCGCTCCGGCCTCCTTGAGCGCCTGCAGCCCGTCGCGGGCGACGACCTCCGACGTCTCGCCCCACCGTACCGCGTAGATGACCTTGTCGGCGTGGAGCGCTGCCACCCGGGTCTCGCTCGCCACGATCGCCGGAGCGGAATCGAGGATCACGAGCTCGTAGCCCTTGCCCACCTCGGTGAGCAGATCCGCGATCTTGCCTGGGCGGTCGAAGAAGCTGGTCGGCTCCGTCGGATGCCCGGCGATGAGCAGAACATCGACGCCGGTCTCGGGGTCTTGCTGCACCATTTCGGTCTGGCTGCGCGCCCGCGGGTTGCTGCCGTCGAGCCAGCCGACGGCCGGCAGACCAAGCTCGTCCGCGACTCTTTGGTGGCGCAGGTCGAAGTCCACCAGCAACGTGCGATGGCCGGTGCATGCGGCAAACGCGGCCAGGCTCACCGCAAAGGTGGTCTTGCCCTCGCCCGGTAGCGCCGAGGTGACCAGCACGACCTGGGGCTTCTCAGCGTTCTCGTCGCCGAGACGGAGCGCCGTGTAGACCGATCGGATCGCCTCGCAGTAGACCGACATGGGCTTGGCGGCAAGGTAGCGATGCGGTTTCTGATAGGCCTTGATCCGCCCCAGCTTCGGCACCAGCGCGAGCACCGGCAGGCCAAGGGCCGCCCGGGCCTGCCGGGCGCCGCGCAAACCACTGTCCAAGCGTTCGCGGAGCAGCGCTATCAGCCCGCCAAAGACCAAGGAAACCGTGAACCCGGCCCCGGCGAACAGGACCAGCCCCGGCGAACTCGGATTGTCCGGCGTCTTGGCGAGCGAGAGCACCCGAACGTCGGGACGGACGAAATCCTGCCGAGCACCGACCTGCGCGAGGTTCTGCAGAAGGGTCTCGTAAAGCGAGCGAGCCGCCTCGGCCTCGCGCTCGAGCTCACGCAGCTCCACCTCGGTCGCCCGGTCGCTGGAGCTCGTCGTCTTGCTGGCCTCGATCTCCTCCTCGAGCACGGCAACGCGCGCCCCGGCGACCTGAGTCTCGCTCTCCAGCGCACGCACGGTCCGCGCGATCTCCTGCTGGACCTTCGCTGCGATGTTGGCCTTCTCGCGAACGAGCTGCTGAATCAGCGGATGGCGATCACCATACTCCTGGGCCAGCTCGGCCTCCTTGCGTAGGAGATCCGTCTCCTGGGCCCGCAAGCCGATGATCACCGGCGAGGCGACCACTTCGCCCACCGCATCCAGTTGCCCCCGCTGACGCAGTTCCTCCACCTCGTGCAGCTTGGCCTTCTGCCCGGCCAGATCTGCCCGGGCGACCACGAGCTCGCCGTTGATGGCGGCGAGCTGCTGCTCGCTCAGGGCGACGTCATTGGTATCGAGCAGATCATTCTCCGCCCTGAAGCGCTCGACCGCGGCCTCAGCGGTGCGAACCTCTTCGCGCAGCCCGTTGATCTGCGCACGCAGCCAGCTCGCGGTCTCGCCGATGTTTTCGCTCTTGGCGTCGATCTGGCCTTGTACGTAGAGCTCCGCCGTGCGGTTGGCGATTTGGGCCGACTTCGCCGGATCGATCGAAGTGAAGTCGATGGTAAGGACCCAGGTTCCTTCCTCGCTCGCGACCTCGAGGCGATTTTGGAAGGCGTCGACCGTCCTCTGCCGCGCCCGCTCCGGGGTCAAGGGTTGCTCCGGCTCCTCGGGTTCGACGACGCTCGCGAGACCGGTCGCGACCAGCCAGCTCTTCGGCACGGCGGCGACGAGCTTCGCCAGCGTGCCGTAAACGCTGAAACCCTCGGCTTCGCTCCCGCGCATTGCCGGATTGAACTCGGGGTCCTCGAACAGACCCAGGTCCTCCATGACCCGGGCCACGTGCCCGCGGGACTGAATGATCTGCTGCTGGGTATTGAAAGCAGTCGGGTCCTTTGAGTAACCTTGGGGCTGGGTCTGATCTTCGACGAGGGGCTCCTCGTGCGGTTCGACGACGACCGTCGCCTGCGCCGTGTACTCCGTCGTCACCCGCAGTCCGAGCAGCACACCGACGAGGGCACCTGCGGTCGCAACCGTCAGGATGAACCACTTCCTTCGGCGCAGCACGCCGAACACAGCGAGCACGTCGACCGTATCGTCGTCCCGTGCCGGCATCTGGCCATCCGGTCGGGGTGGGGGCAGCAACTCCATCGTCAAGCGCCTCTGAGCGGTCCAACCGTTCCCGTAACGGATACCCCGGTTTTTCGGTGAATTGATGAAATGTGTAGCCGTTCTTGCCGAAAGTCCAGCAACGAAGCGGGGCAAAGGGGCGGGACTGCGGAAAATCGGCCTGGGGTACAGCCTGACAATAGGGGACGGAACCAGGAGCCCTGATGGTGGCGAGGAGGCCGCCTCCGGCAGGGACCGGGGGAGGCATCGGGGGCTGCTCGAGATCGGGCTTGCCGGCAACGATGCGCGCCCGGCGCGCCGGCCGACCTCGCGCACGACGGTTGCTTCATGCACTTCCGCTAGGTCGCCCATGCACTTTTGCCAGGTCGCCCTCGGGCGGGTCGGGCAGAGGCTTGGCGATGAGATGGATGCTTCGAGTTGTCGCGGGCGGGGCAGCGCTCGCGCTGCTCGCGATGGTCATCCTTGCGCCAGTTCCGATCGCGGTGGACATGCGCAACGCCGCCGGAGTCGCTGCCTACGAGTTGGGGGCCCCGGCGCTGGCCGGCACAGAGGTTTGCAAGCATTCTGCGACAAGCTTTACGGCGGCAGGAAACCGACGCATCTGGTCACCCGGATGAGCAAACGTCCCGTTGCGCCAGAAGTGCCGCCGCCCGCACCAGAGCGGCTCGAGCTCACGGTCGTCACCGCGGCGGACCTGCCGCTCTTGGAGCAGCTCGTGCGCGCCTACTACGTCGAGGATGGCCATGTCTTTCACGAAGACCGGCAGCCGACCGCGCTTGCCGCCCTGGCCGCGGGCGAGCCGTTCGGCCGCGCCTGGCTGATCCGGCTGGGCGAGCGCTCGGTCGGCTACGTGGTTCTCGCCTTCTCGTTCAGTGTCGAGGCCGGCGGCCGGGAGGCCTGCGTCGACGAGATTACCTGGTGCCCGAGGTGCGCCATCGCGGGCTCGGCCGCCGCGTGCTCGGGCTGCTCGAGGCAGAGGCGCGCGCGCTCGGCGTGCGGCGGCTATTTCTCGAGGTCGAGCGGCACAACCGGGTGATCGGCCTGTATCGCCGCGCCGGCTACGTCGATCACGACCGTTTTTTGATGTCGAAGTTTCTCGACCGATGAGCCGCCCTGGCAGAGACGGCGCCGCTGCCGGTCCTCCTGAGAACGATACGGTTGCGCTCGCGGCCCTCCTGGGATCGCTACGACGCCGCTGGCGGCTCTCCCGGGATCGCTGCGGCGCCGCTGGCGATGCCGGTGGCCGCCTGCTAGAACGGCCGTGACTCCAGCGGAATCAGAGCATGAGCGATCTTCACGACCAGCGGATCATCCTGTCGCCCGGCCCGGTGACCACGAGCGCCGCGACCAAGCGGGCGATGCTCCGTGACTTCACCCCGAACGAGCCGGACCTCCTGGCGCTCACGGCCGAGATGCGCGCGCGCCTGGTCGCGATCGTGAACGGCGGCGATCGCTACGCGTGCGTGCCGGTGCAGGGGGTGGGCAACACCGCGAACGAGGCGACGCTGGGCACGCTGGTGCCGCGCGATCGCAAGCTGCTGATCGTCGACAACGGCTTTTACGGCGAGCGCCTCGAGCAGATCGCCGGGGCGATCGGCGTGCCCTTTGGCGCCCTCGATCTGCCGTGGACCGAGCCGGTCACCGCCGGGCAGCTCGAGGGCGCGCTCGCGGCCGATCCTCTGATCAGCCACGTGGTGGTCTGCCACGTCGACACCGGGACCGGCCTGCTCAATCCGCTCGAGCCGCTGGCGGCGGTCGCGAAGAGGCGGGGCGTCGCCCTGATCGTCGATGCGATCGCGTCGTTCGGCGGCCTGCCGATCGACGCCCCGGCGCTGGGTCTCGAGGCGATCGTGGCGTCGCCGAACAAGTGGCTCGAGGGCGTGCCGGGCATCGGCATCGTGGTGGCGAAGCGCGCGGCGTTGCAGGCGGCGGCGGGGCGTTCGCACTCGTTCTGTTTGGATCTGCACCGACAATGGCAGGGCCTCGAGAGCGACGGCCGCTGGCGGTTCACGCCGCCCGCGCAGGCGCTCGCGGCGCTGGTCGCAGCGCTGCGTCAGCATGAGGAGGAGGGTCAGGCGGTGCGCCTCGAGCGGGTCCGGCGCAACTGGCGCTGCCTGGTGGATGGGCTGCGGGCGCTGGGCTTCGAGACCTATCTGCGTGACGAGGTCGCCGCGCCGGTGATCGCGACCTTCTTCGAGCCGGCCGACCCCGGCTACGATCGCCAGAGGTTTTTCGAGCTGATGTGGCAGCGCGGCCTCGTGCCGTTCCGCGGCCGGCTCACCGGGGCGCCGACCTTCCGGATCGGCTGCATGGGCGCGTTCGACGAGGGGGCGATGCGGCGGGTGGTGCGTGCGGTCGCCGAATCGATGGCGGCGATGGGGGTCCGCCACGGCCGCCCGGCCGCCGCCTAGGTCATTTCCGGTTCAGTTGAAATCGGCGCCCGCCCAAAGGCAGAACGCGCTAGGGCATTTTCAGCTGAGTTGAGATCGGCGCCAGCCCACGCCCCCTCCCGGCCACCCGCAGCGTACCATGGGATTGGGTGGCCGGGAGGGGGAGCAGGCTGGGTCGCCCAAAGGAAGAACGCGCTAGGTCCCACCTTCGATCCCGCGAGCGGGATCAGTGAGCAGGGGCTGGCGGCGATGCTCCATCACGCCGTGAAGTCATCACGATTGGGGTGCCTTGCGCCCGTTCATTCAGGTAGTCCTCGAGGCTCGGCCAGCTATTGCCGTCGGCGTCGCTCCAGGCGTCGAACACTCGCGGATTGGTGCCCTGCGCGGCCTCCCATTCGTCGGGCATGCCGTCCCCGTCGGCATCCGGGGGCACGGGCCCCGAGCGCAGATCCGGCCAACCGCCCGCCTCGGCCGGTTGATCGACGACCCTTCCGGCCCGGTTGATCACGTCCTCGATCGCCCGCCGATCCAGCGCGTCCCGCGCTGGCCGCGTGGCGCCCGCATTGGCCAGCACGACGTCGCGCGCGGCAGCGGCGGGCAGCGCCGTCACCGTGAGCGGCTGAAACGGCTCGGACACAAGCCAGGCGCGGTCGTCGGGCGGCGCGACCAGCGCGTCCGGATCCGAGCGCTCGCGGCGACGAGCGCTGACGTTGTCCCGGGCGTAGACCATGACCTCAAGAAACGGGCGGAAATCATCGATGTCGAACGCGTAGGGAGCCTCCGTCCGGCGCGTGCTGGGCCCGCTCAAAGCGAGGTTGCCGATGTAGTTGACCCTGAGATCGCCGTACAGGTCGTAGAACTCGCCGAACTGGCTTATCGGATCATAGAACACGTTGTTGACGATCTCGACCGGCCCGATGCTGGTTCCCTTGACGTCCGGGTTGCGGTCGCGGTTGTGGGCGAAGAGGTTGCGCAAGAGGGTGATGCGGCCGCATTCGCCGCGCGAGTTCATGGCGCAGATCAGGGCGCCCTTGGAGTGCTTGCCTTTGGGATGGTTGGCGCGATCCAGCCCCCAGGCGAGCAGGCTGTCCTGCACGGTGATGTCATAGGACGAGCCGCGCAAGGTGCCGATGTCGAGGAGCTCGTCAGTGGCGTATTGCACCGACAGGTGGTCGAGAATCACGTCGTGGCTGTCGAAGATGCCGATGCCGTCGACGTTCCCGGAAGGCCTGCGCGGCGGGCCCGGCCGTAGCCGCAGATGCCGGATCACCACGTCGTTCGCCGCGTTCACCATGAGCGGCCGCTCGGTCCCGTCCCGGAGGCGCAGCTGCACGCCGTCGCCCGGGGCGGTCTGCCCGGCCACGTAGACGTTCGAGCCCACGGCGATGGTGCTGTCCACCTCGATCGTCCCGGCGACCTCGAAGACGCAGACGCGGGGGCGCTCGCCTTCGGCGCAGGCCCGGAGCGAGCCCGGGCCGCGGTCCTCGAGCGTGGTGACCTTGATCACGCGGCCGCCGCGCCAGCCGGTGGCGTCGCGACCGAAGCCCTCGGCGCCCGCGAACGCCGGCAGGTCCGCGTGCCATGGGGCCGCCGCGGGATGCCTTTCCAAGGTGATGGGCTGACAGGCGCCGCCGCCGACAGCCAGCACGAGCGCAAGCAACCGGCACACCCGCGAGCCGGGCGTGCCCGCGCGCAGCAGCACGTTCATCAGATCAGCACGCCTGGCAGCCGCGGCTGCGGTCGGTGCAGCGAGCGGCCTCGTGGTCTGCCGGTCCGTCATCCCAACCGGGCTAGAGGCAATTCCTTTCAGCTTCGTTAAGGAACAGAGATCAGGCGCACTCGGGACCGCTCGCGGTCTCCCGCTCACGCGGCGCGAGGGGTCGCGACCCGCCCGCGCCGGCGGGGACGTCGGGACACCGCGATCCGCTGGAGCAATTCTCGATGAGGCGGACCCGTTGCGGATCGCGAGATCCTTTCGCTCATCGGGAGAGAATTGCTCGACTTCAGATGATCAGAGCAGCTTGATCCGGGCGAGATCGACGGCGGCGATCTCGTCCATTCGGATGCTGCTCTAGCCGGCGAGCGCCAGGCCAGGGAGCTCATCGGCCACGGCGGCCCGACATTGCTCGATCGCGGCGGGATCGAAGCGCCGCTCCAGCGCGAGCGGCACCTCGATCGCGCGCAGCACCCGGGTCGGGGTCGGCGAGAGCAGGGCGATCCGATCGGCAAGGGTGATCGCCTCGCGCAGATTGTGGGTCACGAACAGCACCGTGGCCGGGTGGGCGCGGAGCGTCGCGAGCAGCAGCCGGCGCAGCCGGTCCGCGGTCGGCTCGTCGAGCGAGACGAACGGCTCGTCCATCAGCAGCACGGTCGGCTGAATGACGAACGCGCGCGCCAGCGCCACCCGTCGCGCCATGCCGAGCGACAGCCGGGTGGGAAACACCGCGCGCACGTCGGCGAGCCCCATCTCGGCGAGCCAGGGGGCAATCCTGGCCGCGCTCGGGGCATCCTCGGGCAGCACCAGCTTGAGATTGTCCTCGACCGTGAGCCAGGGCAGCAGGCGCGGCTCCTGGAACACGTAGCCGATCCGCGCGGGCTCGGGCAGGCTCACCTCGCCGTCGAAATCGGGATCGAGCCCCGCGACCAGGTTGAGCAGCGTGGTCTTGCCGCAGCCGGACGGCCCGAACAGCGCGACGAAGCCGTTTTGCGGCGCGTCCAGGGTCAGGTTCTCGATCACCAGCTTGGCGGGCGCGTCGCCGACCGCCGGGAAGCGCTTGTGCCGGACCCTGACGTGCAGCCGCTCAGCGGCGCCAGCGGCTGACATGACGCTCGAGCGGCAACAGGATGGTCCATTCGATCAGCTGGATCACCGCCACGAACGCGAGCGCATAGGCGAGGATGCCGGTGACGTCGAACAACTGGAAATGCAGCCCGATCTGAAAGCCGACCCCGCTCGAGCGGCCGAGCAGCTCGGTCACCAGCACGATCTTCCAGATCAGGGCGAGCCCCGAGCGGGCGGCCGCGGCGAGGTAGGGGTACAGCTGCGGCAGCACCACGTGCTGCAGGGTCCGCCGCCAGCCGACCCGGAACACCGCGGCCATCTCCAACAGGTCGCGCTCCAGCGCCCGGGCGCCCTCGCGCACGGTGACCACGGCGTTCGGGATCTTGTTGACCGCGACCGCGAAGATCACCGCGCTCTCGACCAGCCCGATCCAGATGTAGGCGAGCACGATGGTGACCAGCGCCGGGATGTTGAGGAAGAACACCAGCCACGGATGGGCGATCCGGTCGAACAGCGGCGCCCGGCCCATGGCGATTCCGATCGCGGTGCCGATCGCCATGGCGATGACGAAGCTCGCGGCCACGCGCAGCAACGTCACGCTCAGGTGGTACGGCAACTCGCCGCTCGCGGTGTACCGGGCGATCGCCTGCAGGACCGCGCCCGGCGTGGGCAGGCGGCGCGGATCATCGGCAATCAATGCCCCGAGATACCACAAGAGCACCAGGCCGGCGATCGAAGTCGCCGGGATCAGCGCCGGCCGCAGG
>JBOHKK010000086.1:0-18584 GCA_050729115.1 Geminicoccaceae bacterium
GTTGGAGGAAGGGCGCGAGCAGCGGGCCGACCAGCGCGAAGCAACGGGCCAGAACCGCGAGAAGAAGAAGGAGGAGTTGCGCGACAAGCAGCAGCAGCACCAGGCGAAGCAGGTGCAGGACCAGCTCCGCCAGCGCAAGGGTCTGCCCGAGACCGGCGGCGATCGGGCGGCGCGTCAGCGGGTCGCCGCGCTGGGCGAAGGCAGCGCGCACGCCGCGGGGATCGCGCCGGCGTCGGTCAAGCGGCAGGCCGACGCGCCGGGACTGACGGCGAGAAAGCCCGCCTCCGCGGCCCAGCCGGCGCCCCGGCGTCGACCGGACGCAGGCGCCGTCACCACGCGAAGCCCGACTCTGGCCAAGGCGGAGGCGGCGAAGCCGGCGCCTCGCCGCCCGGGCACGCAGGTGGCGAGCGCGAAGCCCAAGAGCGCGTTCACCGCACCCAAGCCTGCCCGCGAGGTGAAGAAGCAGAGCGTGCGAGGCGCCGCCAGTCGAAGCAGCAGCAAGACCAAGGCGATCGCGCAGGGCGGCGGCCAGCGGGAGGTGGCGCGGTCGGGCGGCGAGCGGCCGAGCGCGGCCAGAGGGGGCGGCGGCCGGCAGAAGAGCGCCCTCGCCAATTCCAATCACCGCGGCGGCAAGGTCCAGAAGTCGGCCAGCCGCGGCAAGGCGTCCCGTGGCGGCAAGCGCGGCGGCGGCGGACGGAGGCGATGATGGCCGGCGCCAAGGCGCAGCCGCGCCCGTCGGCCGGAAACAGGAACGCTCGCATGAAAGACATGGCCCGTTGTGGCGCCGCGTTGGTGGTCCTCGTGACCGTCGGCGCTGCGGATGCTCTTGCCGAGCCGCAGGCCTTCCCGTCGGCCGAAGCGGCGGCGCAGGCCCTGCGCGACGCCCTCGAGGCCGACGACGGCGAGGCTCTCCGGGCGATCTTCGGTCCGGAGTACGCCGACGACCTGATCGGCAGCGACATCGCGATCGTGCGCGAGGAAATGCGCCAGACCCGCGACGCGATGCGGGCCGCGACCGCGTTCTTGCCGGAGGCCGACGGGCGCATAATCCTGACCATCGGGCGCCAGGCGTTCCCGTTCCCCGTGCCGATCGTGAGCGACGGCGACAGCTGGCATTTCGACAGTGCCGCGGGCCTGGAGGAGATTCTCGATCGGCGCATTGGCGAGAACGAGCTCGCCGCGATCGAGACCCTGCGGGCTTACGTGCAGGCCCAGATCGAGTATGCGAGCGCCGATCGCGACGGCGACCAGGTCCTGGAGTACGCGCAGCGCGTGGTCAGTACCGCCGGCGAAAGGGACGGCCTGTATTGGGCGTCGGCGCCCGGCGAGCCGGTCAGCCCCTTCGGCCCGTTCATTGCCGAGATCAGCGCGCTGCTCGAAGGCAAGGAGCTCGGCGATCCCTATCGTGGCTACTATTACCGTGTCCTCAAGGGGCAGGCCGAGCACGCTCCCGGCGGCGCCTACGACTACGTGATCAACGGCAACATGATCGCGGGCTTCGGCCTGCTCGCTTGGCCGGAGGAGTACGGCGAGACCGGGGTGATGACCTTTCAGGTCAGCCACCAGGGCGACGTCCTCGAAGCCGATCTCGGCCCCGAGACCGCCGAGTTGGCGGCGGCGATCGACGCCTACGATCCCGATCCGAGCTGGACCGAGGTGACCGAGTGAGCCCCTCTGAGTGGGCCGCGGTCAGCCAAGGTGTCGCGGCGATGGGGACGCCAGTACCCCAACGCCTTCGCGGCCTTCGTTTTCGCGCTCGCCTGCGTGCTCGGTGCGGCGATCGCGCACACGCTGCTGCGGGGCGGGCTTACGGCCAGAACCGGCGGCGCAGCCATCGACGGCTTTCCGCGGCGAGCGCCCGTCGATCCGGCGTCGGCGGCGTCCGGACGGCAACCCGCCGTGCGATCGGGACCGAGTGACTTCCGGTGGAAGGGAGGAAGGCGATGAGACCGACCAGATCTGCATGCGAGCTGGCGGCGCTAGCCGTGCTGATTCTATCGATGACGGGCAAGGTGAGCCCGAGCTCGGCGCAGGACGTGACCGCGGCGATGCAGAGCGAGCTCGGCACTCAGGTCCTGGAGGGCTGCAGCAGCGAGCTCACCCAGTATTGCGCCGAAGTGACGCCCGGCGAGGGCCGATTGCTCGCGTGCCTCTATGCATACGAGGACAAGCTGTCGGGACAGTGCGAGCTTGCACTCTATGACGCCGCCGCGCGCCTCGAGCGCGCGATCGGTGCGATCACCTATGTCGCCAACGAATGCCGCTCGGAGCTCGAGACGCACTGCACGGGCGTCGAGGTCGGCGAAGGACGCGTCGCGCAGTGCCTCAAGGACCACGCCGCCGAGCTCAGCCCCGGCTGCGATCAGGCGCTGACCGACGTCGGTGTGCAGTGACGAGGATCGCTCGCGCCGTTCATCTCCGGGTCCCCGGCCACATGAGTACAGCGATGACCTCGATGAAAACTCTGGCCATCATCGCGCTCGCGACTGCCACGATCGCCGCTCCGGCATCGGTTGCATCAGCACAGGCCCCGCCTCCTGACGTCTGTGTGGGCCACTCGGGCCTGCCCGAGGATCGGGCGCCGGCGGGCAACGCTCGCTCCGGCATGGTCTGGATCGACGGCGGCAGCTTCACCATGGGCTCGGACGAGCATCACCCCGAGGAGCGCGCGCCGCACGAGGTCACGCTCGAGGGCTTTTGGATCGACCGGCACGAAGTGACCAATGCAGAGTTCACCCGCTTCGTCGAGGCGACCGGCTATCGAACCCTCGCCGAGCGCGGCCTCGATCCCGAAAAATATCCGGGGATGCCGCGCGAGCTGCTGGCGCCGGGCTCGATGGTGTTCTTCGTGCCCGAGCAGCTCGCCGACATGGCGGACGTCAGGCAGTGGTGGCGCTACGTGCCGGGTGCCGACTGGCGCCATCCCACCGGCCCCGGCAGCTCGATCGAGGGCAAGGACGACCATCCCGTCGTGCATGTCGCCTACGAGGATGCCCTGGCCTATGCGCGCTGGGCCGGCCGTCGCCTGCCCACCGAGGCGGAGTGGGAGTACGCCGCGCGTGGCGGCCTGGAAGGAGCCGCCTACAGCTGGGGCGACAGCTACGACCCGGTGGAGGGCTGGAAAGCCAACAGCTGGCAGGGCCCATTCCCGGCCAAGGACGAGCAGCTCGATGGCCACCACGGCACCGCGCCGGTCGGCTGCTTCGCGGCGAACGGCTACGGCCTGTTCGACATGGCGGGTAACGTCTGGGAATGGACCGCCGACTGGTACGCGCCGGGTCATTCCGCAGCGCCGGCGACCGATCCGACCGGCCCAGGCATGATCCAGGCTACGGCGGCGACGCCCGACCGTCTGCCGCGCCGGGTGATCAAGGGCGGCTCATGGCTCTCCGCGCCGAACTTCCGCGCCCGCTACCGGCCGGCCGCGCGCCAGCCCATGGACGCCGACCTCGGCGCCTCGCACATCGGCTTTCGCACGGTCGCACGGTAGCGACCGGCCAAACGCAGGAGACCAGACCCGAATAAAGGCCATGCACCGTCGATCGCCAGCCTTGGGCATCACGGGAAAACGCAGCCACAGGCAATTCAGGAGGAACCAGCAATGAACTCTCTACGCCCGATGATCGCGCTGGCCGCGATCCTCGCGCTACCCATCGGAGCCGCCTGGGCGCAGGAGCCCGAGCAGCCGAACATCCTCGTCATCTGGGGCGACGACATCGGCACCTGGAACATCAGCCACAACAACCGCGGCATGATGGGCTACGAGACGCCGAACATCGATCGCATCGCGACCGAGGGCCTGAGCTTTACCGACTACTACGGCCAGCAGAGCTGCACCGCCGGCCGCGCCGCCTTCATCGGCGGCAACGTGCCGGTCCGGACCGGCATGACCAAGGTCGGCCTGCCCGGCGCCGAGCAGGGTTGGCAGGAGACGGACGTCACCATGGCGACGGTGCTGAAGAGCCAGGGCTATGTGACCGGGCAGTTCGGCAAGAACCATCAGGGCGACCGCGACGAGCACCTGCCGACCAATCACGGCTTCGACGAGTTCTTCGGCAATCTCTACCACCTGAACGCCGAGGAGGAGCCGGAGAACCGTGATTATCCGGGCGATATGGTGCTGGCCGACGGTAGGACGTTCCGAGACGCGTTCGGCCCGCGGGGCGTGATCCATTCCTGGGCCAATGCCGACGGCACGCAGCGCATCGAGGACACCGGGCCGTTGACCCGCAAGCGGATGGAAACGGTCGACGACGAGACGGTCGCCCAGGCCAAGCGGTTCATCACCGAGGCGGTCGAGGCGAACGAGCCGTTCTTCGTCTGGTGGAACGGCACCCGCATGCACTTCCGCACCCATGTGCGGGAGGAGCACACCGGCATCTCCGGTCCAAGCGGCGACGAGTACCACGACGGCATGGTCGAGCACGACATGCACGTGGGCGAGCTGCTCGACCTGCTCGACGAGCTGGGCATCGCCGACAACACGATCGTCCTGTACTCGACCGACAACGGCCCGCATTTCAACACCTGGCCGGACGCGGGCTACACGCCGTTCCGCAGCGAGAAGAACTCGAACTGGGAAGGCGCCTACCGCGTGCCGGCCTTCGCGCGCTGGCCGGGCCAGTTCCCCGCCGGCGAGACGCTGAACGGCATCGTCGCGCACGAGGACTGGCTGCCGACCTTCGCTGCCGCCGCCGGCAGCCCCGACATCGCGGACCAGCTCCGCGAGGGTGTGGAGCTGAACGGTCGCAACTACCGCAACTACATCGACGGCTACAACCTGCTGGACTACCTGGAAGGCGCGACCGACCAGTCGCCCCGGCACGAGTTCTGGTACGTCAACGATGACGGTCAGGTCGTCGCCGCGCGCTACGACGACTGGAAGGTGGTGTTCCTGGAGAACCGCGGCGAGGCCTTCGGCGTCTGGCGCGAGCCCTTCACCGAGCTGCGCGTGCCGCTCTTGTTCAACCTCCGCCGCGATCCCTTCGAGCGGGCGCAGCACAACGCGAATACCTACAACGATTGGTTCCTCGACCGCGCCTTCGTGATCGTGCCGATCCAGGCACTGGCGGCGCGGTTTCTGCAGACGATGCAGGACTACCCGCCCAGCCAGACCCCGGGCTCGTTCAACCTGACCGCGATCGAGGCGAAGCTGAAGGACGGCCTCGGCAACTGATCCCGACCCACTCGCGCGGGGGAGCGATCGCTCCCCCGCTTTCTTTTCGGGGAGGAACCAATATGACGACGTTCTTGCGAACGCTTGCGGTGGTGCTGGTCGCCGTCGGGCTCGGGGTTCCTGCCGGTGCCCTGGCCGATCCGCTGCCCTCCTGGAACGACACGGAAGCGAAGACGGCGGTCATCGCGTTCGTCGAGGGCGTCACCGACCCGAGCTCCGACAGCTTCGTGCCCGAGGACGACCGGATCGCCGTGTTCGACAACGACGGCACGCTCTGGGTCGAGCAGCCGCTCTACTTCCAGGCGCTCTACGCCCTCGACGTGCTGCGTGAGAAGGCCGACGCCGACCCGTCGATCCTGACCTCCGACGTTCTCAAAGCCGCCACCGAGGGCGACATGAAGGGGATGATGGCGGGCGGCACGGAGGGGCTTGTCGAGATCATCAACGTCTCGCATTCGGGCATCACGGCCGAGGACTTCAAGGCCGACGCCCACGCGTGGCTCACGACCGCGACGCACCCGACGAGCGGCCTCACCTACGCCGGCATGACCTTCCAGCCGATGCTGGAGCTGCTCAGCTACCTGCGCGACGAGGACTTCACCACTTACATCGTCTCGGGCGGCGGCGTCGACTTCATCCGCGCGATCTCCGAGGAGGCCTACGGCATCCCGCCATGGCAGGTCGTCGGCAGCGAGGGCACGACGTCGTATGAGGTCACGGACGGCACGCCGACCCTGATGAAGGAGGGCGGCATCAGCTTCATCGACGACAAGGAGGGCAAGCCGGTCGGCATCATGCGCCACATCGGCCAGCGCCCGATCTTCGCGGCCGGCAACTCGGACGGCGACTTCCAGATGCTGGAATGGACCACCGCCGGCGACGGCCCCCGCTTCGGAATGCTCATCCACCACACCGACGCGGAGCGCGAGTTCGCCTACGACCGCGAAGGCCATATCGGCGTGCTGAACCAGGGCCTCGACGAGGCCGAGGCGCGCGGCTGGGTCGTGGTGTCGATGAAGGACGACTGGACAACGATCTTCCCGCAGGGCGCAAAATGAGCCTGGCGGACCGAGCGCTCACGCTGACGGCGCTGCTCGTCCTCGTCGGCGCGACGCCGGCGGCTGCCCAGTCGACCGACCCAGCGGACACGGGCGATCGCTGGCTGATCAGGATCGCGCCCTATCTCTGGGCGACCTCGCTCGACGGCAACGCCACGGTCAAGGGCATCAAGTCGGACGTCGACGTGTCGTTCAGCGACATCCTGAAGGACCTGTCGCTCGCCGGCATGCTGCTGGTCGACGCGCAGAAGGGCCCCTTCGGCGTCGCGGTCAACGGCGTGTTCGCGCGGGTCACGCCGGACAACAAGGTGGGTGGGGTCAAGATCAAAACCACCAGCGACACCGTGCAGCTCGGCGTGGCGCCTTATTACCGCGTGGTCGACTGGATTTACGGCACGACGGCTTCGGGCAAGCCGCTGCGCCTGATCGTCGAGCCGGAGGCGGGCTTTCGCTTCACCTATCTGCGCGCTGAGCTGGAGATCCGCCGCGGTCCCAGCGTCGATCAGAGCGAAAGCTGGGTCGAGCCGCTGATCGGGTCGCGCTTCGGCCTCGATCTGTCGGATCACTGGAACCTGAGTGCCGAGGCGAACGTTGGCGGCTTTGGGGCCGGCTCCGACCTCGCCTGGAACGCCCAGGCTTTTCTGGGCTATCGGACCAACCTGTTCGGCGTGCCGACCACACTTGCCGCCGGCTATCGGGCGCTGCACCAGAACTACGACCACGACGACTTCAAATGGGACGTGACCATGTACGGCCCGGCGATCGGCGCCGTGCTGCGGTTCTAGTCGCAAACGCCGAAGCGGGAGGCAGAGTTCATGATGGAGAGCGGTGCGCTGAGTGAACCGGCGAGGCACGTACTTGGGCCTCGTCCCGGCATTGCTCGTCAAGCTCTCGATCCAGGCGGCGACCTGCGTTTGTGGCCTGGGCTTTTCGCTGAGGGCTTGGAATGCTGAGAACTAAGGTCTTCATGGTCCGCGCTCTGCTCACGCCGGCGGTCGTCTTGGCTGCAGCACCGGCGAGCGGGCAGGACGCGGTGCCGATCATAACCCCAACCATGCCCAACTATGTCGGGTTCGGGCTCGGCGTCACGCCCGACTACATCGGCGCCGACGATTACTACTTCGGCGGCCTGCCGCTCGCCCGCTACCAGTTCGAGGACAGCTTTCGCTATGCCTCGCTGGTCGGCACCTTCGTCGACCTCAACCTGATCCACCATCCGATCATCCGTTTCGGGCCGACGGCGCAGCTCCGGTTCGGGCGCTCCAACGTTAGTAATCGCGGCGTGCGGCAGCTGCCCTCGATCAGCAAGACGGTCGAGGCCGGTGTGTTCGGCGGGCTCGAGTTCGTCGCTCCGGACGATCCAAGAAAACGCCTCAGGCTCGACCTGCGCTTCCAACAGGATCTTGCGGGCGAGCATGACGGGTGGCTCGCGAGCAGCAGCGTCCAGGGCTGGTACCCGATCGAGCGGCTGGCCGAGGTCGGCCTCGCGCTCGGCACGACCTATGGCAGCGACGACTACATGTCGACCTTCTTCGGCGTCCGGGCCAGGGATTCGGCGCAAAGCGGCCTCGCGGCGTTCGATGCCGACGCCGGCTTTCGCGACGTCCGCCTCACGCTGGGCGTCATGGTCCCGGTCGCCGAGCACTGGCTGGTCGGCGCCGGGGTGATGTTCATGCGCCTGGTCGGCGATGCCGCCGACAGCCCGATCGTCGACGACGCCGGCTCGCCCAACCAGATCTCGGGCGGCCTCGGCGTCGCCTATGCCTGGTGAGCAGTCGTGGTCGAGTGGGCCGTGACAAGCGCGCATCGGACCCGAGCACGTCCTGGACGGGCTCGGCATCGGGGAACGCCGCAATGGCGGTGAAGGGTGGCATCTGGCGCCTGGCCCCGCTGATCGTAACGATGGCCCACGCATCGCCGGCGGCGGCCGACGATCGGGCAGCAGCCCCCAGGGCCGACCGCGATTCCTCGATCCACCGCACGGTCAACAACGGCGAGGACTTCACCCGTCCCATAGGGCGTTTCGATCTACGGGGACGTTACGAGCGTCTGCCGGACGATGGTGGGGCGGAGCCGGAGAAGTGGGTGACGACGCTGCGCACCGATCTGTGGACCGGGCTCGGCCAGGGCTGGAGGCTCTACGGACGGGTCGACCTGCCGCTCGTTTACGCGCACGACGTGACCAGCAGCTTCAATCCGAAGGGACATGCGAGATTCGGCGTGGGCGACCTCCTGACCGAGGTCGCGATCATCCTGCCGCCGCCCACGCCGCGCCTCGGTTACGGCTTCGGCGTGCGTGCCGTCTGGCCGACGGCGGATTTGGACGAGGCTGGCAGGGGCAAGTACCAGATCGGACCGCTGGTCGGGCTGCGCTACAGCCTCCCCGAGATCAGCCCCGGCAGCTTCGTTCTGATCCAGGTGCGCTATCAGAGGAGCATCGCAAGCCGCAATCAGAACAAGGCAAGACCGGACATCAATCAATTGAACGTCCAGCCCAAGCTCAATGTCAGTCTGTCAAGCGCATGGTTCCTTACGTTTTTTGCGAGCGAGAACATCCAGATCAACTTCGCAGACGGTGACAAGTTGTTCGTGCCATTTGATCTGATGATTGGCAGGAAGTTCGGTGAGAAGCTGATCGCTTCCGTGGAGTACTCGCGCGGGCTGTTCCACGACCGGGGCTTCGAGCCCTACGAATGGCAGCTCGAGGGCCGTATCGGGTATCACTTTTTGACCGAAGGACGGGGAAGGAGATCGGAGTGAGGCCAGATGAAGATACGCCGCCTGCCGGACAGCCGGCGCAGCGTCGAAACGCCATGTGGTCAATCCAAGGATGGAGACCCTCGATGACAGCTGCTAGCGAAACGACCGCTGCCAAGCGGACGAACCATCGGGGTCATCTGAATCCACCAAGTGAGGGAGCACACCTGATGAGACCAAGCACTCTCCTGGCCAGCCTGTCGATCCTCGGCGTCGTCGGGGTCGGGCTGGCGTATCCCGCCTTTGCTCAGGACCAGCGCAAAGACGCGACGGCCGCGACGAAGGCGGCGAACGACCGGCTGCTCGACGAGCTGCCGTTCTCCGACCGCTCCGATTTCGAGAGCGCGAAGCGCGGTCTGATCGCGCCGCTGCCGAGCGCGATGATCCAGGGCCAGGCCGGCAATCCGATCTGGAACCCGGAGCAGTACGGCTTCATCACGGAGGGCGCCGCGACGCCGGACACGGTCAATCCGAGCCTCTGGCGCCAGTCGCAGCTGATCAACATCAGCGGCCTCTTTGAGGTCGCCGATGGCATCTACCAGGTCCGCAACCAGGACCTTTCGAACATGACGATCATCGAGGGTGAGGAGGGAATCACCATCGTCGATCCGCTGGTCTCGGCGGAAACCGCCAAGGTCGGGCTCGACCTCTACTACGCGAACCGCGGCGAGAAGCCGGTCAAGGCCGTGATCTACACCCACAGCCACGTCGACCATTACGGCGGCGTGCGCGGCGTGGTCGACGAGGCCGAGGTGGAGTCCGGCGACGTCAAGATCTATGCCCCGGAGGGCTTCCTCGAGGCCGCCGTCGCCGAGAACGTCATGGCCGGCACCGCGATGAGCCGCCGGGCGAGCTACATGTACGGCAACCTGCTGCCACCCGACGCCCAGGGCCAGGTCGGCGCGGGGCTCGGCACCACCACCTCGGCCGGCACCGTGACGCTGATCCCGCCGACCGACATCATCTCCGAGACCGGCCACAAGGAGACGATCGACGGCCTGACCTACGAGTTCATGATGGCGCCCGGCTCGGAGGCGCCGGCGGAGATGCTGTGGTTCATCGAGGAGAAGAACGCCATCTCCGCTGCCGAGGACGCCACGCACACGCTGCACAACACCTACTCGCTGCGCGGCGCCAAGATCCGCGAGCCGCTGCCCTGGTCGAAATACCTCAACCAGGCGCTCGTGATGTGGGGCGACAAGGCCGAGGTGCTGTTCGCGTCGCACCACTGGCCGACCTGGGGCAACGAGAACGTGGTGGAGCTTTTGGAGAAGCAGCGCGATCTCTACCGCTTCATCAACGACGAGACCCTGCGCATGGCCAACCAGGGCATGACGATGCGCGAGATCGCCGAGCAGATCGAGCTGCCCGAAAGCCTCGCGACGTTCTGGGCGAACCGGGGCTACTACGGCTCGCTCTATCACGACGTGGCCGCCACCTACGTGCTCTATCTCGGTTGGTTCGACGGCAATCCGGCGACCCTGCACGAGCTGCCGCCGGCCGAGGCCAGCAGGAACTATGTGGAGTTTATGGGCGGCGCCGACGCCGTTCTGGCGAAGGCGAAGGAGTCCTACGAGAAGGGCGACTACCGCTGGGTCGCGCAGGTGGTCAACCATGTCGTGTTCGCCGATCCCGACAACCAGGAAGCCAAGGACCTGCAGGCCGACGCGCTCGAGCAGCTCGGCTATCAGGCGGAGTCGGGACCGTGGCGCAACTTCTATCTCACCGGCGCCAAGGAGCTGCGCGAGGGCGTGAAGGAGCTGCCGACGCCGAACACCGCCAGCCCCGACACGGTCCGGGCGATGACGCTCGAGATGTTCTTCGACTATCTCGGGGTCCGCCTGAACAGCGTGAAAGCCGCGGATGCGAAGGCGGTGCTCAACTTCGACTTCGGCGACACGGGCGGGAAGTACCTGATCGAGCTGGAAAACGGCGTGCTCAACCACACCGCGGACCTGCAATCCGACGATGCCGACGCGATGGTGACGCTGACGCGGGACACGCTGAACGACATCATCCTCCAGCAGACCACGCTGGCGGACGCGATCAGCGGCGGCGCTGTCGATGTCAGTGGCGACCAGGCAAAGCTGGAAGAGGTCATCTCCTACCTCGACAGCTTCGAGTTCTGGTTCGACATCGTGACGCCGAACCCGACCAACTGAGTCAAGCGCTGGGCAGGTGGTCGCAGCGGCCACCTGCCCGAGACGGCCGAACCTGAGGGACCTGCATGATGACCAGACAACTCTGGCTGCTGGCAGCAATGCTGCTGCCCTTCACATCGGCGGCGTTCGCGCAGGACCAGGCCGATCTCGCCAAGGCGGCGCAGAACCCGGTCGCGGCGATGATCAGCCTGCCGTTCCAGAACAACACCCTGTTCGGCGTCGGACCGGACGACGACACGGCGAACGTTCTGAACATCCAGCCGGTGATCCCGTTCACGGTCGGCGACTGGAACATCATCAACCGCACGATCGTGCCGCTGATCTATCTGCCCGACGTGACGTCAGGGCTGCCGGAGCTGCCGGAGGGCGTCAGCGGCGGCGAGACGTTCGGGCTCGGCGACATCAACCACTCGGTCTACTTCTCGCCGGCGGACTCGGGCCCGGTGATCTGGGGCGTCGGGCCGTCGCTGACCATCCCGACCGCAACCGACAAGCAGCTCGGCACCCAGAAATGGAGCGCCGGGCCGGCGGCGGTCGCGCTCGCGCAGCCGGGGCCGTGGGTGGTCGGCACCCTGGTGCGCCAGCTGTGGTCGTTCGCCGGCGACGGCGACCGCCAGGACGTCAGCCAGCTGCTGATCCAGCCGTTCGTCAACTACAACATGGCGGACGGCTGGTATCTGGTGTCCGCGCCGATCATCACGGCGAACTGGGAGGCCGACAGCGACGATACCTGGACCGTGCCGGTCGGCGGCGGCTTCGGCAAGATCTTCAGGATCGGCAACCAGCCGATGAACGCCCAGCTCCAGGGCTTCTACAACGTCGAGCGCCCGCAGTTCGGCCCCGAATGGATCATGCGCTTCCAGTTCCAGTTCCTGTTCCCGAAATAGCGGATCGAAGCCAAGCAAGCGACAGGAGGAGGCAACCCAAATGCGAGACCTCGTAACAACCTTCCTGGCGGCGATCTTCCTCGCGATCTTTGCCACCTCAGCCGCGGCGCAGGACGCTGCCGCGCCGCCGCTGGTCGAGCAGATCAACGGCGGCAACTGGCTGGATCCACAGGAGGCGGAAGGGCTGCGCGACGAGCTGTTCTATCAGCGCGCGATCCACGCCTACATGACCATGCTGCCGGCACTGAACGTGATCGGCATGCGCGACGGCTCCGAGGCGGCGTTCGGTGCGGGCTACAACGTGCTGCCGATCTGGAAGGACCGGATGGACAGCCGTGCCTGGGTGCCGACGCCGAACGCCGACGTGGTCTACTCGATGAGCTATCTCGACCTGAAGGAGACCGGTCCGCTGGTGGTCGCGGCGCCGCCGAACGTGATCGGCATGTTCACCGACTTCTTCCAGCGCACCATCACCGACGTCGGCGCGATCGGCCCGGACCGGGCGCGCGGCGGGCTCTACCTGCTACTGCCACCCGGTTACGACGGCGAGGTGCCGAAGGGCTATTTCACCTTCGAGTCGCCGACCTACAACGTGTTTCTGTTCTTCCGCACGATCATGAAGAAGGGCGAAGACGGACCCGATCCGGCCCCCGCGGTGGCGCTGGCCGAACAGACGCGCGTCTATCCGCTGTGGGCCATGGAGAAAGACGTCAAGCCCATGGAATTTCCCAATGGCAGCGGCAAGCGGGTCAACATGATGTACCCGACCGACCATACCTACTGGACCAAGCTGAAGGAGCTCGTCGACTACGAGCCGGTCTCGGCCATCGATCCGGTATTGCGCGGCGTGCTCGCATCGATCGGCATCATCAAGGGGCAGCCTTTCGAGCCGACCGAGAAACAGCAAGAACTGCTGCAGAAGGCGGTTGAGACCGCGCCGAAAATGATCATGGCCGCCCGTCAGCTCGGCCGTCCGGACGAGCGCACCCGCTATTATGAGGATCGTCAGTACGAGAACACCTGGGCCGGCGCCACCGCGGGGTGGCTGCAGGACGGCTATCTGGATATCGACCAGCGGGCATCCTATTTCCAGGTCGCCTATGCCTCCGCCCCTGCCATGGTCATGCGCACCATCGGCGCCGGTTCGAAGTACCCGTTCACGATCCGGGACGCCGACGGCGATTTCCTGAACGGCTCCAACAGCTACCGGCTGCACCTGCCGCCTGACCCGCCGGCCGCCCTGTTCTGGGCCGTCACCGCCTACAACGTGACCGACGGCACCATGCCCGAGACGCCGCAGCTTCTTCCGTCGATCAACGGATTCAACGAAGTCGCCACCAACAACGACGGTTCGATCGATCTGTGGTTCGGCCCGGAGAAACCCGCCGACGTTCCGGAATCGAATTGGATCCAGACCGTGGCAGGACGCAACTTCCTCGTGGCGCTGCGCCTCTATGGCACCGGCGTCGAATTCTTCGACCAGACCTGGAAACCGGACGACATCGTCAAGCTGAACTGAGTGGCCGCGGTCGAACGGGACCGGCCACGCCTCGTCCGACGATCACCGAGGGAGGTAGCCTTATGGAACCCCACCGTCTGACAGCCATGCTTCTGGCGACCGCGCTCGTCGGCGGATCGACTGCTCTCGCGCAACAGGCGCCCGCGCCGCCGACCCGTGCGGAGCTGGCCCAGCCCTCGACCGACGTCCTGATGCATCCGGAATATGCCGCGACCGTCGCACGGAGTGCCTATGTCTGGGGCTGGCCGCTGGTGAACATGCTGAACCGTCGGGCGGCAATCACCCAGGCGCCGCAGCCGGGCTTGCTGAACGGCGTGCTGCCGGTCGCGCCGCAGGGTCGGCTAGCGATGCTCAGCGACTACATCGACCCTGCCGAGACCTTCGTGACCTGTCCGAAACCAGGACGTCGTCTACGGCCTTGGTTTCTTCGATCTCGACACGCAGCCGGTGATCGCGCAGGTCCCCGACTTCGGCGATCGATTCTGGGTCTACGCGTTGTATGACGCGCGCACCGATCAGTTCGGTGAGCTTGGCAAGCCCTACGGCAGCGAGCCCGGCTTCTATCTTCTCGTCGGTCCGAACTGGCAGGGCGACGTGCCGGACGGCGTGACCGACGTGATCCGCGCCTCGACCTCGCTCGCCAACGCCATCCCGCGGATCTTCCAGGACGACACCGACGAGGATCGCGCGGCGATCCAGGAGGTGGTCGACCAGGTGGTGTTCTACCCGCTCTCCGAGTTCGACGGGACCATGAAGACGCAGGACTGGAGCGCGGCGCCGACGATCCCCGGCCCGACCTCGAGTGGGGGCGGTGAGACCAAGTGGGTGATCCCCGAGAAGTTCTTCGACCAGCTCCCCGAGGTGCTCGACATCGTCCCGCCACAACCCGGCGAGGAGGCGCTCTACGCGCAGATCCGGCAGCTGCTGGCGCTGGCCGAAAGCGATCCCGAGGTCAAGAAGACGATCGTCGCCGAGGCGGTGGCGGCCGAGAGAGAGGTGATCCAGCCGTTCTTCCAGTGGCGACACAACGGCAAGCCGGCCGGCAACGGCTGGAACCGCTCGGTCAACAACGCGCAGTGGGGAGTCGACTACTTCGACCGGACCGGGACGGCCAAGTCGAACATGTTCGACAACCGGCCGAGCGAGACCCAATATTTTTACACGGACTTCGACTCCTCCGGCGCGGCGCTCGACGGGACGAAGAACTACACCATCACGTTTCCGGCCGGGCAGGAGCCGCCGGTCAATGGCTTCTGGTCGCTGACTCTATACAATGAGCAGCACCTCTTCCATCCCAACGATCTCGACCGTTACTCCCTCGGCACTAAGAACAAGGGACTTCAGCGCAATGCCGACGGCTCGCTGACGCTCTACGCCGGGGCCACCTCCCCGGGGGACGACAAAGAGAGCAACTGGCTCCGCGCGCCCGAGGGATCGTTCTCGCTCTACATCCGGGCCTATTGGGGCAAAGAGCCGATCCTCGTCGGCAGCTGGCAGCCGCCCAAGATCGAGCTTGTTCAGTGAGGTCTGGCGTCGAGGCGGGCCGTCCGGTTGTCGGGCAAAGGACGGGCGCTGGAGACGATTGAGCGTAATTTCAACGACCGTATCGGAGAGAGAGCAAAGTAGCGATGCCGCCACCCGACGCCAGGACCCGAGCCAGGAACGAAGACGCTGTGGCGAGCAGCAAAGCATCGGCATCGCGCGACCGGTCACCGGGCATCGGCGATTTCCTGATCGCGCGGGGCGGACCCTACTACGATCTGCAGCGGCGGCTCGGGCTGCTGCGCGAGGAGGCGCTGCACGCCGGTCGCCGCGCGGTCATCCTCGTCGGCCTCGCCTGGGGCGTGCCGCTCGTGTTGAGCGCCATCGCGGGCCATGCGATCGGCGCGAGCGCGACGCGCCCCTTCCTGCTCGATCTCGGCGCCTGGGCGCGCTTTCTCATCGCGATCGCCATCTTCGTGCTGATGGAGCGCCTGGTCGAGGAGCGGCTGCGCATCCATCTTCGCCAGTTCGCGCGCACGCCACTGCTTGCCCCAGGTGCCATGCCGGTCGCGGCCGAGGCGGTGGTCCGGGCCCTGCGCCGACGCGACGCGTGGCCCGCTGAGCTTGTCTGCGTGATCGCCGCCTACGGGATCACCCTGGGCGGTGTCTGGCTCGCGCTCGGTGCGGCTGCTTCGTCCTGGCTCGTGACCGTAGGGCCCGAAGGCGCGCGGCTCACCGTGGCCGGCTGGTGGTGCGCGCTGGTCAGCAGCCCCCTGTTCTGGTTCCTGCTGCTCCGCTGGCTGTGGCGGCATGCGGTGTGGGGCTTGTTGCTACGCGATCTGTCCCGGCTGGAGCTCCGGCTGGTCGCCACCCATCCGGACGGCGCCGGCGGGCTCGCCTTCATCGGCCAGTACCCCAACGCGTTCGCAGCCTTCGTGTTCGCGCTCAGTTGCGTGCTCGGCGCGGCGATCGCGCGCACCCTGCTGCAGGGCGAGCTCACCGCAGCGGTCTACGGCCAGCTGATGGCCGCCTGGCTGGTCGTGGTGATCATCCTGTTCGGAGCGCCGCTGCTGGCGTTCACCAAGCCGCTGCGCCAGCTCAAGGAGGCGACCCTCCTGGCCGCCGGTGCCGTCGCCACCCGCCGCGAACGCGCGGTCGAGCGCGAGCTGCTCGAGAGCAACATGGCCGCTGCCGCCGACGCGGAGACCACGGCCGCGGCCGGGATACCGGATCCGTCCAAGCTCTATGCGGCGGCCAAGAAGCTCTCGACCTATCTGATCTCACGGGCGGCAATCGTGCCGGTCGCAGCCGCCGCCCTCCTGCCGCTGGTCGCCGCCGGCGCCACCCAGCTACCTGTCAGGGAGCTCCTCAAGATCGCAAGGGGTCTGCTGTTGCTATGAGCCGAAGCAAGGAAGGTCGAATTGCTCACATCGTGTCGGTCGTGGCGGCGCTGGCGGTCCTCGTGCCCACTGCTGGCGCAGCCGCCGAGGATTTGTGCCAGGGCTACTCGGGGCTGCCCAGCGGCGATGGCCCCCGGGCTGGCATGGTGTGGATCGAGGGCGGCCGCTTCACCATGGGCGATGACGACGAGCGCCCGCAGGAACGTGCGCCCCACGAGGTAACGGTCGACGGCTTCTGGATCGATCGGCACGAGGTCACCAACGCCCAGTTCGCGCGCTTCGTCGAGGCCACGGGCTATGTAACCGTGGTCGAGCGCGGGCTCGACCCCAAGGACAATCCTGGCGTGCCGCTCGAGCTCCTTGCGCCGGGCGCGGTCGTGTTCACGCCGCCCGATGGCCTGCTCAATTTGGTCGACGTCAGCCAGTGGTGGCGCTTCGTGCCGGGCGCCGACTGGCGCCACCCGAGCGGCCTGGGCAGCTCGATCGAGGGCCGGGAAAATCATCCGGTGGTCAACGTCGGCTACGAGGACGCGCAGGCTTGCGCGCGGTGGCTCGGGCGCGAACTGCCGACCGAGGCGCAGTGGGAGTTCGCGGCGCGTGGCGGGCTGGAGGGGGCGACCTACAGCTGGGGCGACGCGTACTACGACCCGGTCGCAGGCTGGCGCGCCAACACCTGGCAGGGGCTCTTTCCGCTCAAGGACGATGCCGACGACGGCTATCACGGCGCGGCGCCGGTCGGGTGCTTCGCGCCGAACGGCTATGGCCTGTTCGACATGGCGGGCAACGTCTGGGAGTACGCGCGCGACTGGTACGTGCCGGGGCATCCGCCCGCGCCCTCGACCGATCCGGTTGGGCCGGACATGGCGCTCGCCGCCCGTTACGCCGGCCCGACCGGCCCCTCGGTCGTGATCAAGGGCGGCTCGTACCTGTGCGCGCCGAACTTCTGCGCCCGCTACCGGCCGGCCGCCCGCCAGCCCCAGGAACTCGGCCTCGGCGCCAGCCACCTCGGCTTTCGAACGGTGCTGAATGCCGCAGGGGACAAGCCCGCTCGACACGCCGGCGCGAATTGAGATAGTCCGAGGCTACGAGCGACGCCCCATGTGGCATCGCTTGCGCGGGGGGCCCGGTAAACGGGCATAAAAGGGAGGAATCGAAGATGAAGAATCATAGGTCAGTTGCGCTCAAGTGGGCATACGACTGCTGGCGGCCCGCAAGCGGACAGCACGCTGCCTTTGGCCGAGCCATCGTGGCCGCGCTCGCGGTGGCCGCTCTTGGCGCGTGTGCCGGTGGCGAGCCCCCGGAGCAGGTCGGGGCGCCGCCGGGCATGGAGACCGCAGCGCCGGCGGCCGGGGGCGCAGCGCCGACCTTGCATGGCAAGGCGCCGAGCGGCTACGTGGACATGGAAGAGGTGTCGATCGCCTACCTCGGGCAGGCCGGCGGCGGCAAGGGCACGCTCACCTTCCAGGGACAGACCTATCCGTTCGAGATCGCGGGCCTCGGCGGCGGCGGCATCGGTGTGTCGAAACTCGACGCCAGCGGCGAGGTCTACAACCTGACCGACGTCGCGCAGTTTGAGGGCGCCTACGGCGAGGGGCGCTACGGGGCGCCCGAGTCCGCGCTTTCACCTGCTCGACGTCGTCCCGATGGTTTTCGCGGCCGTTGCCGACGCTGCCGAACAGCCCTTTGAATAAGTCCGAGAAACCCATGTGATCGTCCCTTTCTGATCTTTGCAGGACTGTACACCTAGATCCTTGCCCGGGGTCAAGCTCGCGTATAGGTAGAACTTTATGAGCGTGCTGCACCGACAACTCTGAGATCGTTCGCCGACGCGGACTCAGCCCTCCATCTTGAGGGCGGCGAGGAACGCCTCCTGGGGCACCTCGACCTTGCCGACCTGGCGCATGCGCTTCTTGCCTTCCTTCTGCTTCTCCAGAAGCTTGCGCTTGCGCGTTACGTCGCCGCCATAGCATTTGGCAGTGACGTCCTTACGGAACGCCTTGACCGTCTCGCGGGCGATGATCTTGCCGCCGATCGCGGCCTGGATCGCCACCTGATAGAGCTGGCGCGGGATCAGCTCCTTGAGCCGGGTGCACATCGCCCGCCCGCGCACCTCGGCCATGGTGCGATGGACCACCATGGAGAG
>JBOHKK010000087.1:0-18535 GCA_050729115.1 Geminicoccaceae bacterium
CCTGCGGCCTGGCGCAGTCGCTCGGACCGCTCCCGGCGCGCGCGCGCGCGCATTGCGCTCGCTGCAACACGGTCATTGCGCACGGCGCCGCCGGCGCCGGCCCCCAGAGGGCGCTCTGCTGCGCGCTGACCGCGCTGCTGCTGTTCCTTCCCGCGTATCGCTATCCGATCCTCGAGGTGACCACCTTCGGGGATATGCGCAGCTACACCGTGGTGAGTGGCGCCCGCGCGCTGTGGCAGAGCGCCATGTGGCCGCTTGCGGTGCCGGTGGCGCTGGCCAGCGTGGTGCTGCCGTTCTGTTTGATCGTCGCGCTGCTGGCGCTCGCCCTGGCGCGCTCCGTCGAGCGGCCCGCGGCGCTCCCCTGGCTGCGTCGGATCTGCGGATTTCTCGCCACCTGGTCGATCGTCGACGTCTATCTGCTCGCGATCTTCGTCACGATCGTCAAGCTCGCGCAGATGACCGACGCCGCGCCCGCGGGCGGCGCCCTGCTCTTCCTCGGGGTCGTCGTATCACTTGCCCTCGCCTTGCGAAGCCTGGATCTGGATCGGCCGCAGGTCCATCGGGCGGTGCTCCATGCCGAGCGGGCGCAGGGCGCGGGGCCTCGACCGCCCACCCCGGAGAGCCTGAACCGCACGCTGGCGCTCACGCTCGCCGCCCTGATCCTGTTCATCCCGGCCAACGTCTTTCCGACGCTGACCGTGGTCCTGATGGGATCGATGCAGACCGACACCGTGTTCGACGGCGTGGTCGCCCTGTGGCAGGCCGGCATGTGGCCGCTCGCGTTGATCGTCATGTGCGCGAGTATTGTGATACCGTTGGTCAAGATCACCGTGCTGCTGTTCCTGGTGCTCTCGATCAGGATGCGGACACGGCAGCTCGAACGGACGCGGGTCTATCGGTTCATCGAGGGAATCGGCCGATGGTCGATGCTGGATGTCTACGTGATCTCGCTGATCGTGGCGGTGATCAACCTCGGCGCGCTCAGCGGCGCCCGCGCCGACATTGGCGCGCTGGCCTTTGCCGCCGTCGTGATCGTCACGATCGCCGCCACGCGGCAGTTCGACCCGCGCCTCATCTGGCGCGGTGACGACCGCGACTAGCCGGGAGGCGCAGCCATGGCCCAGCCGAGCCCACCCCCACAGGCCAGGATCCGGGAACGCCCGCGCTTTCGCTTGTCGTACATCTGGGTCGTCCCTTTCATCGCGGCCATCGTCGGCGCCTACCTCTTCTACAAGTCGGAGATCGACGTCGGTCCGACCATCACCATCACCTTCGAGGACGGCACCAACATCTCCGGCGGCTCCAAGCTGGTGTACCGCGGCGTGGAAGTCGGGGTCGTCGAGGCGGTCGCCCTCGATGCCGGCCTGGGACGTGTCAACGTCCGGGCGCGCCTCGACCAGCCGGCCTCGGGGCTGGCGCGCGAGGGCTCCGAATTCTGGATCGTCGAGCCACGGGTCAGCATCGACCAGATCACCGGCCTCAGCACACTCCTGTCGGGGCCCTACATCCAGGTGGCGCCCGGCGGCGGCGCCGAGGCGACCCGTTTCGTCGGTCTGCCGGAGCCCCCGGTGGTACCCGCCGGCGAGCAGGCGCTGTCGCTGGTCCTGGAGGCGGACGACGCGAGCCTCCTGGAGGTCGGCGATGCGGTCACCTATCTCGGCGTTCAGGTCGGCGCGATCACCCGGGTCACTCTGCCAAAGGAGGGGCCGCGCATTCGCATCGACGTCGCGATCGAAGCGGAGCACGCGCCTCTGGTGCGCACCAACTCGATCTTCTGGCTGGCGAGCGGCGTCCACGTCGACCTCAGCCTGCTCCATCCGAGCATCGACGTCGGCTCGCTGGACAGCCTGGTCCGCGGCGGCATCTCCTTCGCCACGCCGGCACCGGAAGGCGATCCGGCGGCGGCGGGGGCCGTGTTCCGGTTGCTCGACGGCCCGCCTGCTGCGGTGGCGCTCGACCCCGAGCCGGATGGGCTGAGAGTGGTCCTGAGGGCGGATCGCTCGGGCATTACGGCGGACGCGCCGGTCTATTACCGGGACGTGCAGGTCGGCCGCGTCCTGCGCACCGACTTGAATGCCGACGCCTCGGCGGTCGACATCGAGGTCGTGATCGAGCCTGCGCATGCATCGCTGGTCAACACCAATTCGGTGTTCTGGAACGTCAGCGGCCTGCACGCGGGCGTCGGCGCGAGCGGCTTCCGGGTCGACGTGGAATCGCTGGAGTCGCTGCTGGCGGGAGGCATCGCGTTCGCCACCCGGGGCGCCGCCGGCGCTCCGGTGGAGTCCGGCGCCACCTTCCCGCTGCTCGCCGAGCCGCCGGCCGACCCGAGAGCCGCAGACGGCCGCCGCTTCGTCCTGGTGGCCGACAGCCTCGGCTCGATCCGCGCGAACGATCCGGTCTACTTTCGCGACGCGCGGGTCGGCTCGGTGTCCCACACCGAGCTCGTGCCCGACGGCAGCGCCGTGGCGATCACCATCGCGATCGAGGCGGAGCACGCCGCCCTGGTGCGCGCGCGCTCGGTGTTCTGGAACGCGAGCGGCATCCATGCCGATCTCAGCCTGCTCCATGCGGCGCTCGACGTGGAATCGCTGGAGGCCCTGCTCAGGGGCGGCGTCGCGTTCGCCACGCCCGCCGACGGCGGCCCGCCGGCCGCGGCGGGTGCGGAGTTCCGCCTGTACGGCGAGGAAGAGGGACGGCAGCGCGCGCAGCCTGTCGTCGCGGGATTGCGCGTGGTGCTCACCGGCAGGGAGCTCGGCTCGATCGCGGTCGGCGACCCGGTCTACTACCGCGAGGTGCAGGTCGGGGAGGTGACCGCGATCGACCTCGAGGACGCCGCCGCGGCGGTGCTCGTCCATGCGGTGATCCGAAAGCGCTATGCGCCGCTGGTCCAGGAGGGCTCGCTGTTCTGGAACGCGAGCGGCCTGCGCTTCGACTGGGGTCTGTTCAGGGGCGCGTCTTTGGACCTGGAATCGCTGAAGGCGCTGCTCGCGGGCGGGGTCGCGTTCGCGACGCCGGAGACCGAGGGCGCCCAGGCGGCGGACGGCAGCCGTTTCGCGTTGCACGACAAGCCCGAGGACGCCTGGCTGGCCTGGCGCCCGGTCGTGCGGCTCGGCCCGGCGGAGACCGAGCCGCCGTTGCCGCGGATCGCGCCGGCGGCGACCGACTTCTCAGTCGAGGATCTGCCGCCGACCAGCTACGCCGTGCAGACCGCCTCGCATGTCCGCGAGGGCCCGGGCACGACCTACCGCGTGATCGACACCCTGGCGCAGGGAGCGATGGTCGAGGTCACCGGCGATGTTGCCGGTCGCGACTGGTATCGCGTCAGCCTCGAGGGCGGCGCCATCGGCTACGTCTGGAGCAAGCTGCTCGCGCCGGCCGTGCAGCCGGTCGCGCAGTGAGCCCGGATGCAGCCCTGTCTGCCCGGGTCAGGGAGAGCATTGGCTTGAAGAAGGAGGTGTCACCGTAAAAGTGTAGCTCACCGCCAGCCCCGGCGTTATCTCCGTGTCGATTCCGCAATTGCAACCCCAGAAATTGCAGTTCCCCACGGGGCCAATGTTGCCATCAAAGGGTATGTCTTGGAAAGTACCATTCCACAGCATCGATGTGCTCGTCGCCAGGTCAACCGCCCAGTCCACCGTGATGTCGAACGTGGCGCCGGTATACGTGCTGGGATCGACTCGCCAATAGACCGTCTGAGCAACGTCGGACAGGCGGCCATCCGGCGTTTGACCCTGTTGCGGCGGGCCGACCACCCAGTTCTGGCACGGCCCTGAGAACGGCGTTATCATCTGGATGGAGGAGGTGCAATTCTCGACGCTGTTACCAACCGTGCAATAGACATACGCCGTAACCGCACCTTCGTTGCCCAGGTCGCCAGCTTGGATCACCAATGGGGGGACCGTCGTCGAGACCGTGTTGTCCCAGGACACGCCGGCCTGAAGACCCCCGGTGGGCCCCTCTCCCGACACCTCCACCTCGCCCTCGATGCTGAAGCTGAAACCGGACTCGTAAGACGCGCTGAGACCTTGATCGCCCGCCGGCACCGCGTTGACCTGCGTCACCGTCGGCCCGTTCGGCGGTAAGATGGAGATCGAATAGCCGAGAGGATAGTTGATGTAACGGCAGATACGCTCGTCATTGTTGGCTGCAACGTCTCCCCCAGCCGCGCAATGGGCATCTCCAGGTTGCCACTGAATGGTCAGATTATTGTTAACGTCTGCCTTGATTTCTCCAAGCGATGCTGAGGCGGACTGATACGTGGCCTGCGTCGCCGTCCAGTCGCCGCCGGTGTTGACGAGATAGTAGTCCATGTTCTCTTGGCACGAATGCAGCGCATAGACGTCGACCGGGGTGTTGTAGATGCCGTTGGCGGTCGACGTCAGGACGGTCGACTGAACGGGGGTGCTTCCCCAGTCGGGGGAGTCTCCCGCAGCGGGGGGTGCCTCCGCCGCCGCCGGCGGGCGCGTGAGCTCCTCGACCACGATCTCGAGCGCCCGGCTCAAGGCCAGGTCGTCCTCGTCCAGTTCGTCGTCGCCGGTAGGATGGGTCACCAACTGGCCCTGGGGACACCGTTCTCCTGGCGAAGAGCATAGGCCAGGACGACGGGGTCCGTAGTCGATTGGAACGGCGCGCCGTCATCGAGCAGCACGTGCAAGGCTTCGACGTCGTGCGTGCTGGCGTCGAGCAGCAGGATCACCTGGCCGGCGTCGTAGGCCTGCCGGAGCGCGCTGCGCTCCGGCCGCCGCAGCCCAAGCACCCGATTGCCACCCTTTGGCGGGAGGAAAGCCTTGCCGGTGGCGAGGATGATCGGCGTACCGCGCGCGTCGAGGCGCCGCGAGAACGGCACGATGGTGACTCCCGCGGCGATCGCTTCCTCGGCGACCGTCTCGGCGATCTGGCCGCGAAGATCGCCGATCTGCTGCACCACCGGGCTGTCGGCGCCTGCGCCCGGAGCCGGGGCCAGCAGCAGCCCCGCCACGAACGCCCACCGCAGCCTTGCCAGTACCGAAATCCTTTGCATGTTTGCCTCCTCAGCCCGCCGGCGTTTCTTCGCATGTGGTTGGGGGAAACGGCACCTTGAACGTGTGGCTGACCGTGTCTAGCTCCGACTTCGTATCGATTCCGCAATCGCAACCAAAGGCATTGCAGTCCCCCTGGGGGCCGAGAGGGGGAAAACCGAAAACCGTCCAGAGCTTCGACGTGCTCGTCGCCATCTCGGTCTTCCAGGTCACCGTGATATCGAACGTGCTGCCGCTATACGTGCCGGGATCGACTCGCCAAAGGACTGTCTGAGCGACGTTGGACAGGCGGCCATTCGGCGTCTGACCCTGTTGCGGGTCGCCGACGGTGAACTGCCGGCACGCCCCTCCCACCCCGACCATCTGGTTGGCGGAGAAGCAATCCTGGAGGGTGTTGCCAATCGTGCAATATCTGTATCTCGTAAACGTCCCTTGATTGCCCACGTTGCCGGCTTCAATCGCCATTGGGGGGACCGTCGTCGAGACCGAGTTGTCCCAACTGACGCCGGCCTGAAGACCGCCGCTCGCCCCCTTTCCCCCCACTTCTACGCCGCCGCCGATACTGAAGCTGAAGCCCGATTGGTAACTCGCGCTCTTGCCTTGATCGCCCGCCGGCGCGGCATTGACCTGCACCAGGTCCAATCGTGGGAACGACGGGGACGGCGGTACGATATCGACCTCATAGAAGAGAGGATAGTCCAGGTAGCGGCAGAGGCGATCGTCGCCGTCGACGGGGAAGGGAGGAAGGAAAGCGCCCTTTTAGATGTCGATGCCACCGGTGCACTGCCCCCTGTCAAGTTGCCAGGGATGCGCGATCACGGAACCATCCTGGAGCTTAAATAAACTTCCCGCCTTCCTGGAGGCGGACTCAAACCGGGCTCTCTCCGCCGTCCAGGTACCGCCGGTGTTGACCAGATAGTAGTCCCGGTTCTCGTCGCAGGCATGGAGCGTGAAGATCTCGACCGGGGTGTTGAAGGTGCCCCTGCGGAGCGACGAGAGGATGGTCTTTTGAACAGGGCTGTTCCCCCAGTCGGGGACACCTCCTGCCGCGGGGGCGTCTTCCGGGGCCGCCGGCGGGCGGGTCAGCTCCTCGATCACGGTCTCGAGCGCCCGGCTCAAGGCCAGGTCGGCCTCGTCCAGGTCGGCCTCGTTCAGGTCGGCCTCGTCGAAGTCGTCCTCGACGGGATGGGTTACCAGCATGGCCGTGGCGATGTTGTTCTCCTGGCGCAGGGCATAGGCCAGGACGACGGGGTCGGTGGTCGATTCGTGCGCCACGCCGTCCTCGAGCAGAACGTGCAACGCTTCGATGTCGTGGGTGCTCGCATCGAGCAGCAAAATCACCTGGCCGGCGTCGTAGGCCTGCCGGAGCGCCCGGCGCTCCGCCGGCCGCAGCCCAAGGACCCGCTTGCCATCGCGCCCGAGGAAGACCTTGCCGGTAGCGAGGATGATCGGTGTGGCGCGCGCGTCGAGACCCGGCGAGAACGGCACGATGGTGACTTCCGCGGCGACCGCTTCGGCGATGCTCCCGGACAGATCGCCGATCTGCTGCACCACCAGGGAGTCGGCTTTTGCGGCCGTTACGCCGAACAGCAGGAGCAACCAGACCACGAACGCCCACCGAAGCCGCGACAGGACCGACACCCTGACCATGTTCGCCTCCCAGCCCCGCCAGCCTTTTATCGCCACGAGCGTAGATGGCATGGGCGCGGGTCGAATGCTACTGCCGTTTTTGGAACGCGGTGGAAATCTTTGGAAACGCGGGTAGAAATTTCTGGAACGCAGGGAGAATCGGGTTCCGTGCTCGCCATACGGCGGGGCGCCGCTGGCGCGCTGGCGCTCGCAGCTCGGGGGGCGCCCGCTTATCCTGTTGACCGGAGAGCGCCACTTCTTTGGAACCGCAGCTCGCTCACTGCTCGTAGGGCCGCTGCTGGGCGTCGAGCTCCGGCACCCGCAACAGGCGCTCGTCCTCCGGCTTGGCCAGCTCGGCGCGCAGATAGGCGGCGCGATCGGCGATGGTCGGCGGCGCCTCGGGCTGGTTGCGCAGGAAGCGCGTCAGCCAATGCGGGCCCGAGGCGGTCTCGGAATCGAGCCGCAGCGCCTGGTCGTAGTCGGCGAGGGCCTCCTCGTGCCGGCCCATGGTGTCGAGCAGGATGCCGCGGTTGGCGTAGTCGGCGGCGAGCGCCGCCCGCTCGCCCTCGTCCTGCGGCGCCGCCGGCGTTCGCGCGATCGCCTCGTCGTACAGCACGAGCGCTTCGTCGTGCCGGCCGGCCAGATGCAGGCTGCGGGCGAGGCCGCGCAAGGCATGGATGTGGTCCGGATTCTCGGCCAGCGCCTCCCGGTATTCCTCGGCCGCACGCTGATAGTTGCCGTCCTCGAAGGCCTGGTTGCCGGCATGATAGGCCATGTCGCCGGGAGCGACGCTGCCAAAGAACCGGTCGTAGACCGCCCAGCCGACGAAGGTGACCGCCAGGACCACGGCGACCACCTTGAGCGCGCGGGTCAGGCGGTCATCCATGGGTCGCCTCCATGGGCCGCCCCATGGACGCCCCATGGGCCGCCATGTCCAGGATCTGGTAATTGAACAGCGCCGAGAAGATCACGCACACGACGACCGCGATGAGCCGGGCCCGGTTGCGCTGGCCCTCCCGCTCGCCGGCGGACAGCGGCTGCCCGAGCTTCTTCTCCAGCCGGCGCACGCTCAGCACCCACACCAGGCGCGACGCCGGCAGCAACAGCAAGGCCGCGAGCACGACCACCGAGAGCCAGTAGTACGTCCAGGGCGACATCGAACCGCGCTGCCTCGTCCGGTGCGCCATCTTATCCGGATCGATTGGGGCCGGAAACACGAAGGGAGGGGCGAACACCCCTCCCCCGCGCATCTTGACGCGAGATGGCGGCGTCAGGTCGCCGCCCGCTCGCGCTCGATCTCGGCGATGTCCTCGGCGAGGGACTCGACCTCGGTCTCCGGCGCCGTGGACATCTGCATGACGTAGGCCAGGAACCACATCATGGCCACGCCCAGCGCCCAGAACAGCAGCTGCCAGGCCCAGATCGAGGGCATACCGAAGATCCAGCTCGCGGGATCGTTCGGGTTGCCGAAGATCCAGTTGCCGATCACCGCGCCCGGCCCGATGCCGAAGAAGAACCACGCCAAGGTGATGATCCAGGCGGTCGGGATCAGTTTCCGCTTCGCCAGCGGCAGGGACGCGTGCTGGGCCAGGAAGCTGTGGAACTCCATCTTCCGGTCCAGGTCGTCCCGGGTCATCGCCGACACGAGGAGCGCGACGGCGAGGTTGCAGATGATGCCCCAGCCGGCGGAGTGGATGGTCCACGGCCAGCGTCCCCAGGCCTCGATTCCGAGCGAGGCCGGCATGTCGGCCAGGGTAACCCCGATCAGACCGGCGATCAGACCGAGCACGACGCCCTGCCGGGTCAGCCAGGGCCAGTAGCAGACCGCGATCAGCGCCGGCCACATCTGGAAGCCGTACGCTACGGCCAAGCCGCCGAGCAGCACCAACGCATCGGTCGAGGTGCTCGCCACGATCAGCGCCAGCAGCACGATCACGCCGACGCCGATGCGCCCGATCAGCTTCTGCGCCCGATGGTCGGCGTTGGGCATCATGAAGTGCCGGATCAGATCGCGGGTGATCATGCCGCCGGCGGTCGACATGTAGGCGGCGCCGGTCGACTGCATGGCGGCCAGCGCGCACACCGAGAGCAGGCCGACCAGCCACGGTGCGGTGTTCGCCATCAGGTTGATCAGCTGCGCCACCAGGCTGTCCGCCGTGGGCAGCTCGAGCAGCGCCGGTTGCTCGCCGATCTCCGGCGACTGCTGCAGCAGCGCCGCGACCGCCGTGCCGGCCTCGCCCCCGGCCTCGGCCACCTGGGCCAGCGTCGGGATCTCCTTGGTCTGGCCGAGGATGGCAAACGCCTCCGTCGCCACCGGTTGCAGCTGCTCCTCGGTCAGGCCCGCCGCCAGGGCCACGGCCCGGTGGTCGGTAATCAGCAGGTTGGCCTGGATCTCGCTCGCCGGCCCGACCGCGACCCGATCGGGATGCTGGGCCGCGAACGTGAGGTCGGCACCGAGGAAATGGCCGCCCATGCCCTGCATCGCGGTGAACACGAACAGGATGAGGCCGATGCCGAAGGACGAGGCCCACACCTGCTGCGGCGCGAACGGCGCCGGGTCGCGATTCGAGAACGCCCACATCGAGAACGCGGGCGCCGACTGGATCCCCATCAGGGCGAACATGTAGGTGAGGATCATGACCCCGGTCCAGGCGCCGCCCTCGGCCGAAGGGCCGGTGGAGACGAACTGGATCACGCCCGGGATGGCGATGTAGTGGCTGTAGCCGTCGGGCGTTCTCTTGGTATCCGCTTGGCTGAGGAGAGCGATGTCCTGCTGCAGGTTGTCCCAACCACCGACGGCGTTGACCGCGATGACCCCGATGATCACGATGCCGGCGGCGAGCAGGATGCACTGCAGGGTGTCGACGTAGGCCACCGCGCGCAGGCCGCCCGAGGCGACGTAGATGAACACCACGGCCGAAAGCACCCACATACCGACGTCGATGCTGAGCCGGCCGTCGGTCAGGACGTTGAACAGATAGCCCGACGCCCGCAGCTGAACGCCCAGATATGGCACCGAGAACGCCAGGGCGACCAGAATGACCAGCAGTCGGATCGAGTCGGAGCGGAAGTAGTAGGACAGCATCTCGCCCGGCGTAACGAAGCCGAAGCGCTTGCCGATGATCCACTGCCGCTTGAGGAACATCACCCCGGTGAATGGGATGGTGATCGTGTAGAACGACGCGTAGGCGTATTGGAAGCCGTCACGATAGATCAACCCCGGGTGACCCATGAAGGTCCAGCCGGAGAACGAGGTCGCCGTGGCGGCGAGCACGAACACCCAGAGCGAGATCCGCCGGCCGGCGATGAAGTAGTCGCTCGCCGTTCTTGCACTGATCGCGCCCTTGATGCCCCAGAAGATGCAGTAGGCCCAATAGAGGGCCACGAAAACGAACAACCAGACAATCTTGGCTTCCATGAACCGGTCCCCCTGATGCCTTGGGACACAGACCGCCCCGCCAGCACGACCAGAGGCAGGCGTCGCGGCCAGCGCTCAAGGTGGACTGTACCTCAGTTTCAAGTGAATTCTTCGCGACATTTGGTCACAAGCATTTTCAGGCCCGCGGCATGCCGTCGCACCAGCCTGATCCTGGATGCGCGGCAAGTCACACCGGTCCTGCACCTGCTCGAGCCAAGTTGCGCCGCGATCTCGTCTAGCATCTGCTGGGGCAACGACTGGGTGGCTACGGTCGCGAAACGCTCATGCCGGCCTGTAGGCGATCGCCTCGACCTCGAGCTTGCCGTCCAGCACCAGTTGCGAGCGTACGGTCGAACGGGCGGGTGGATCGTCGCCGAAGTAGCTGGCGTAGACGGCATTGAAGCGGCCGAAGTCGCGCGGATCGTCGATCCAGCAGGTGCACTTGACCACGTCGGCCATGGTGCAGCCGGCCTCGGCGAGGATCGCCTCGATGTTGTCCATCACCTGCCGGGCCTGGACCTCGATCCCGCCCTCGACCAGCTGGCCGCTGGCATCGATCGCCATCTGCCCGGACACGAACACGAAATCACCCGCGCGGATCGCTTTCGGGAACGGCAGCTTGATGCCGCCCGGCCCGGTGAAGCCGACGCCGATCGCCTGCTTGCTCACGAGGTGTCCTCCCTGCGATGCTGCATGTGTCGCCGGCTCATGTGAGCCCGGCCGAGAAGGGCGGTCAACGGCGTTCGCGCATGATCCGGATCGGCTTCGACATCGGCGGCTCCAAGCTCGCGGCGATCACGCTCGATGCGGGCGGTCGCGAGCTCGCCCGGGTGCGTCAGGACGTGCCGCAAAGCTACGCCGCAACGCTGGAGGCCGTCGGCGCGGTGGTCGCAAGCTTCGAGCGCGCCCACGGCCCGGCGGCCGCGATCGGCATCGCCATTCCGGGCATGATCGGCGCCGACGGCGCGCTGATCCGCGTGGTCAACCTGCCCTGGCTCGAAGGTCGGCCGCTGCGCACCGATCTCGCGCGGGCGCTCGGCAAGCCGGTGGCGATCGCCAACGATGCCAACTGCTTTGCCCTGTCCGAGGCGATCGACGGCGCCGCCGCCGGGGCGAGCGTGGTGTTCGGGGCGGTCCTCGGCACCGGCGTCGGCGGCGCCATCGTGATCGAGCGCAAGCCGCTTCCAGGCGCCAATGCGATCGCCGGCGAATGGGGCCACAACCCGCTGCCGGAGACCGAGGCGGCCGCCGGTCCGCCGGTCGTCTGCGGCTGCGGCCGGACCGGGTGCATCGAGACCTGGCTGAACGGCGCCGCCCTGGCGCGCGACTACCGAAACCTCGCCGGCCGCGAGAGCAGCGGTCCCGAGATCGCGCGCTTGGCCGAGCAGGGCGATGCCGACGCCCGGATGGCGCTCGGGCGCTACCGACGCCGGCTGGCCGCGGCGCTCGCCGGGATCGTCAACGTGCTCGATCCCGAGGTGATCGTGCTCGGCGGCGGCCTGTCGTCGATCGCCAGCCTGTACACCGAGGTGCCGAAGCTGTGGGTGCCGTTGGTGGTGGCGCCGGAGCCAAGGACCCGGCTCTTACCCGCCCGCTTCGGCCCCGAGAGCGGCCTGCGCGGCGCCGCCTGGCTCGGCCACCCGAGCTGACCCAGGTCGACGCCTTCCGGCGCCCTTGATCGAGGCCTTGTCTCGTGAGTCAAGTGCGCGGCCTTCGAAGCCGTCGAACGCGTCAGTCCCGCAGCCAGTTCTCGAGCTGGAGGCCATCCACGCGGCAGAACTCCTGCTCGTTGTCCGTCACGACGATGCACCCGAGCGCCAGGGCCTGGGCTGCGATCAGCAGATCATTCGCGCCGATGATTTGCCCGGCCCTCTCGAGCCGGGCGCGCAACACGCCGTAGAAGGCGTCAGCAGGCGCCTCGAACGGAATCACGTCGAGTGCGCCGAGGATCTTCTCGAGCTGTGTGGACAGGCGGGAGGAGCCCTTCTTCGCGGCACCGTAGCGCAACTCTGCGGCCACGATGATGCTCGTGCCGACACACGCCTCGCCCACACGCGCGATGTAATCGGCAGTTCGGCCGCGCGGATTGCGAACGAGCTCCGACACAACGTTCGTGTCGAGAAGGAAGCGCACTGGTCAGAGATCCACCGGTCTGTGCGACAGCTCCTCGATCGCCGGGAACTCCTCCTCGATCGGCTCGAGCGTGGCCAGCACGGCAAGGAGGGATCGCGGCGGCGCCAATTCGATGACGAGTCGATCACCTTCCTTACGCATGGTCGCATCCTCCCCGGGCAGCTCGAACTCGCGGGGAATACGGACGGCCTGGTTACGCCCGTTCCTGAAAAGCCTTACATGCCGTTCGGCAACCATCGGTTTCTCCGTGGCATATGCCTTAGCATATGCCAAACGGCGCGCCTGTCAACCTCCAAAAACTACTGCGCTTCTCCTCGCCGCTGGGCCGAAGCCAACACCCAATCGTGTGCCCTGATCCCCCTTCACCTGGGCCCACCCCCGACCTTCAGAAGAACGTGCGGATCGCCTCGGTCACCGTGTAGTCGTCGTCGACCACGTAGAGCAGCCGCCACTTGTCGAAGGTGGTGCACGGGTGCGAGATGCCGAAGCTCACGAGGTCGCCGACCCGAAGCGGGCTGTCGGCGGGCACGCGCATGCAGGTGTGCTGATCGTACAACCCGATCACCTGGAAGCCGGGTCCGAGGCCCTGCGGGCGCTCGTGGAGCCCTGGTCGAAACCACTGCCGGGCGAGCGGCAGGTCGATGTCGTGGGACACGTCGCGCTTGCCCATGGTCGCGATCGCGAGGCCAGGCTCGGGTGTCGACTGCACGATTGCCCAGAGCTCCAGCGCCGGCCTGAGGCCCGCGCCGAGGCGATCGACCTCGGGCGTGCGCTCGCGCAGTCGGGCGAACGCATCGGTGTAGATCTTCGAATCGTGGCTGAGATAGCAGCCGCTGCGCAGCACGACCTCGACCGGACGGTCGAGCTCCGCCGTGCGAAACGCACAAGTCACCTGATCGAAGTATTTCGAGCCGCCGGCGCTCAGGATCACCGGCCCGGGCGCGAACAGATCTTCCGCGGCGCACGCCCTGGCGAGGTCGACCAGATAGCCGAGGAACGCCGCGATCTTCGGTTCGACATCGGCGGGCCCACCGGCGACCACATCCTCGAAGCCCTCGATGCCGACGAGCGCGAGCTCGGGCACGGCGGCAATCGCGCGCGCCACCGCCAGGGCTTGCTCGCTGGTCCGGCAGCCGGTGCGACCGCCGGCCACGCCGCCTTCGAGCAGGACCTCGAACGGCCGGCCGAGCGGCATCTCCTCCAGCTCGCGCCGCAGCGCCTCGACCCCCGCCAGGGAGTCGACCAGACACAGGAGCTCGAAGCCGGGGTCGGCCTGAAGCTCGGCGAGCACGGCGCGAATCGCCTGGCGTCCGACCAGCTGATTGGCCATGAGCACGCGCGGCACGCCGAAGCGCCGGCAGACCATGAGCTGCTGCACCGTGGCGACGGTGATCCCCCAGGCGCCGTCGCCGAGCTGGCGCGCAAACAGCTGCGGCGCCATGGTGGTCTTGCCGTGCGGGCACAGGCGGACGTCGAAATGCTCGAGAAAGCCGCGCATCCAGCGGCTGTTGTGGGCGAGCGCCGAGGCCTTGAGCACCGCGACCGGCAGCGGCAGATCCTCGCGCAGCAGGTTCCAGCCCTGCCGCCCGACCTCGCGCAAGGGCAGCGCGCCGGCGACCGGCCAGCCCTTGGTGGTCGGCGGCACCGGCGCATTCAGCAGCTCGTCCAGATTCATCGCGGGTCTCCCAGACCTCTATGCCTGCAGCAGCGGCGTGATCATCGCCCGCCGCCCAACAGATCGAGCCCCGCCGCCCAGCAGATCGAGCAAGGTCAGCGCGACCGCCTCGGTCGCCCGGCGCAGGTCGGCAAGCGGCAGGCGCTCGTCGGCGGCATGGGCGTTGGCCTCGGTGAGCGTGCGCGGCCCGGCGCCGTAGAGCACGGTCGGGACGCCGGCGGCCGCGTAGTGGCGCGCGTCGGTGTACAGCGGCACGCCGTAGGTCGGGATCGGCTCACCGAAGATCCCCTCGGCGTTGCGTTGGAGCGGCTCGATCAGGCGCTCGAGGCCGGCCACCGGCTTGAGGGGCTCGGCCAGCATGATCCGACGCATCCCGCAGCGGATGCCGGGCGCGTCAGCGACGCTGTTTCGGATCAGCTCGCACAGACCGCGCTCGACCAGGGCGCCGTCCTCTTCCGGGATCATGCGGCGGTCGAGCCGAAGCATGACCGCATCCGGCACCACGTTGGTGTTGATGCCGCCCTTGATCAGGCCGACGACGAGGGTGGGCGAGCCGATGCCCTCGACCGCGGAATGGATCTCGGCCAGGCCTTTGCGATGCTCGTAAAGCGCGCTCAGGACCTGCGTTGCCGCCTCGAGGGCGTCGTGGCCGGTCTCCGGGCGGGCGGCGTGCGCGGATTTGCCGTTGATCAGGACCTCGAGATGCAGGCAGCCGTTGTGCGCCGTGACGATGCCGTAGGAAAAGCCGGCGCTGAGCGCGAAGTCGGGGCGTGAGAGGCCCTGATCCAGGAGCCATTTCGGGCCGATCGCGCCGCCCGCCTCCTCGTCGTAGGTGAGGTGCAGCTCGACCGTGCCGGCGAGCGGCCGGCCGAGCGACTTCAGCGCGAGCAGCGCATACCCATAGGTCGCAAAGTCGCTCTTCGAGACCGCGACGCCGCGGCCGTACATCCAACCGTCCCTGATCTCGGCGCCGTAGGGATCGGCGGTCCAGCCTTCTCCGGGTGGCACGACGTCGCCATGCGCATTGAGCGCGATGGTCGGACCGGCGCCGAAGTGCTTGCGCACGATCAGGTTGGTCGCGCTGACCATGCCGTTCGCCCGCACCAGCTCATCCGGCACCGGATGGCGCTCGACCGTGAGCCTGAGCTGCTCGAACAGGGCCGCCGCGCGCTCGGCGTGCGGCGCGCAGTCGCCCGGGGGGTTGTCCGAGGGCACCTTCACCAGCTCGCCGAGCAGGCTCACCTGCGCGCGGTGTTGGCGCTCGCAGAAGTCGGTGACTTCGCGCCGGAGGTCTTCGGTATCCGTCATCCCGCCAAGCTGCCACGGTCGCTCAGGCCGCGCCAGCGTCAATGCGCGCTCGCTGCTAAGCCGGGCGTACGCAATCGAGCATCGGGCCGAGCTGATCGATCCGGGTCCGGATGGTGCGCGCCCGCCCCTGCAGGTACGAAGTCGGGTGGCTCGGGGCCGACACGCGCGGATTGGGCAGGATCGCAGCGAGCAGCGCCGCCTCCTGCCGGCCGAGCGCGCTCGCCGGCTTGCCGAAATGGGCCTGGGCGGCGGCCTCGGCGCCGTAGATTCCCGGCCCCAGCTCGGCGACGTTGAGGTAGACCTCGACGATCCGGCGCTTGGGCCAGAGCAGCTCGATCTGCGGGGTGAGCCAGGCCTCCAATGCTTTGCGCAGCAGGCTGCGATCCGGCCAGAGGAACAGGTTCTTCGCGGTCTGCATGGTGATCGTGCTGGCGCCGCGGGCGCGCTCGCCGGCAAGCAGCGCGTCGATCTGGCCACCGAGCTCCTGCCAGTCGAAGCCGAAGTGCTCGCAAAACCGATTGTCCTCGGCCGCGATCACCGCCTGCGGCAGAGCCGGCGCGATCTCGTCCAGCGACACCCACTGCCTGCGCATACCCTCCCCTTCGACCAGCCGGATCACCATCAGCGGCGTGATCGGCACCGGCAGGAAGCGATAGACGAGGAGGAGCGCCGGCGGCGCGAGCAGAAGGGCGAGCAGGACGCCGAGCAGGATGCGGCGCAGGCGGCCCCCTGCTCTCGAGGAGCGCCGACGCGCGCCGGCTATTCTAGACTCGAGACTGGCGGGCCGCGACGGCATCGGCGAGCACGCACAGCAGCTCGAACATCATCGACGCGCCGGTGAGCGCGGTGAGACCCGAGGGATCGAACGGCGGCGACACCTCGACCACGTCGGCGCCGATCAGATCGAGGCCCCGGAGCTTGCGGATCATGAGCTGCGCCTCGAGGCTCGTGAACCCGCCGACCTCGGGCGTGCCGGTGCCCGGCGCGAAGGCCGGGTCGAGGCTGTCGATGTCGAAGCTCACGTAGGTCGGACCGTCGCCCGTGACCCGGCGCGCCTCCGCAATCGCCGCCTCCAGCCCCATGTCGTAGAACTCCGGCATGTAGATCACGCGCATGCCCGATTCGTGGCTGAACTTCCAGACGTCAGGGTCGTTCACGCCGCCCCTGATCCCGATCTGCACCGTGCGCCGGGGATCCAACAGACCCTCCTCGACCGCGCGCGCGAACGGCGCCCCGTGATGATAGTTCGAGCCGAGGTAGTTGGAGCCGGTATCGCAGTGGGCGTCGATGTGGACCATCCCGACGGGCCGCTCGGCAGCGAGGGCGCGCAGGATCGGCAGCGAGATCGAATGATCGCCCCCCGCACTCAGCGGAACCACACCGGCGGCATGGACGCGTCGGTAGAAATCCCGGATCTCCTCGAGCGAGCTTTCGAGATGGAACGGTCGCTGCACCCAGGCGTCGCCGAGATCGGCCACGGTGCACAGCTCGTAGGGCGCGATCCCGCTCGCCTGGTTGATCTTGCGCATCAGCGAGCTCTGGTTGCGGATCTCGCGCGGGCCGTGGCGGGCGCCGGTGCGGTTGGTCACCCCGCCGTCGAACGGCACCCCGATCAGGCCGATGTCGACGCCGTCGGGATCCTCCCGGTACGGCGCGCGCATGAACGTCGCGAGCCCGGTGTAGCGCGGCCGCGCCATCGGATCTTCGAACTCGGGCAGGACGGACATGGCGTGCTCCGGGGTTTGCTGAGAGGTCCGCTCAGGTGGGGCGAGATCACGCCTGATCAGCCAGCTTGTATGGCTTGATCACGGCCTCGGCCGGCATGCCGAGCTCTCGATGGAGACGCCAGGCCATTTCCATCGTCAGCCGTCGCTTCCGGTTGAGGATCTCCGATACCCGGGAGCGCGAGCCGAACAACGGCACCAGATCGGCGCGCGTCACCCCACGCTGCTCCATGAAGTATTCGAGCGCCGCGATCGGGTCGGGGGCTTCGATCGGATAGCGTCGCGCTTCGTACGCCTCGACCAGCGTGGTGAGGACGTCGAGGCGATCACCCTCGGGCGTGCCCGGCTCGGCGTCCATCAGCCGATCGATGTCCTCGAGCGCCGCTTCGTAGTCCGCTTCGGTTCGAATCGGCTTGAGCTGCATCACACGACCTCCGCGTCGATCCTGTCATATTCCGCATGGGTACCCACGAAACGTACGTAGACGACCCGATAGTGATAGTTGATCCGGACCACCAGACGGTACTTGTTGCCCGCGATGTCGAACACGATCCTGTTGTTTCCGAGGATACCGGCGCTCCGATAGCGAGCCTTGATCGCGTTCGGTGATGCCCAGTCGGCCGCTCGCGCGTCGGCGTACCATGCGCGAAGCGGCTCCTTCGCCTGCGGGACCCGCCGCCAGAGCTCACGCAGCGCGCGCTTAGCGATGATTCTCACCTCGCAAGCGTGGTTACCGGATTGGGACCACGAAAGCAAGCGCCCTCCCGCTCTTGGGAGCGTTTGGCGCCACGGCGATGGTGCGCTTAGCATGCGAGGCGAACAGGAGACGCAGACCGGGGGGAGCGCGAACATGACCGAGCTCAGGGTGAACGGCGAGCGGCTGTGGCAGAGCCTGATGACCATGGCCGAGATCGGCGCCACGCCAAACGGCGGGGTCAATCGCCAGACCCTGACCGACGAGGACAGGCGGGGCCGCGATCTGTTCGGCAAGTGGTGTAAGGAGGCGGGCCTCCAGCTGAGCGTCGATCGCATGGGCAGCATGTTCGCACGACGCCAAGGGACGGACGAGGACCAGCCGCCGGTGATGCTCGGCAGCCACCTGGACAGCCAGCCGACCGGGGGCAAGTTCGACGGCGCGCTCGGCGTGCTCGCGGCCCTCGAGGCGGTCCGGACGCTGAACGACCACGGCATGGAGACCAGGGCGCCGCTCGAGGTGGTCAACTGGACCAACGAGGAAGGCTGCCGGTTCCCGCCCGCCATGGTCGCCTCGGGCGTGTTCGCCGGGGTGTTCGATCTCGACTACGGGCTGTCCCGTAAGGACCACGCCGGCAAGACGATCGGCGCGGAGCTCGAGCGGATCGGCTACGCGGGCGATCGCCCGGTCGGGCAGCGGCCGGCCTCCGCGCTGTTCGAGTTGCACATCGAGCAGGGGCCGATCCTCGAGGCCGAAGGGCAGCGGATCGGCATCGTCACCGGCGGCCAGGGGACCCGCTGGTACGACTGCGCGGTGATCGGCGCCGAGACCCATGCCGGGCCGGCGCCGATGGAGAGCCGGCGCGACGCCCTGCGCGGCGCCGCGGCCATGCTCGAGGACATCTATGAGGTCGCCCATCGCCACGCGCCGGCCGGT
>JBOHKK010000088.1:0-18522 GCA_050729115.1 Geminicoccaceae bacterium
CGCTCGAGCCGCGCGGCAGGTCCACGACCCGGGCGAGGTTGGGGTAGGGCGCGCTCTTGTGCGGGATCGCCATGGCGCCGACGAAGTGCTCCTGAAAGCGCGGCTCGACCGCGGTCTCGATCTTCTCGATGCGGCGCACCACCTGCTCGATCTCGGCCCGTGCCCCGCGGTTGAGCAGCGCGATCCGGGCGCCGGTGCCGGCGGCGTTGCCGGCGGACGAGACCTTGGCCAGGTCGCAGTCCGGGATCAGGCCGAGGATCATCGCGTATTTGACGTCGATGTGGCTGCCGAACGCGCCGGCGAGCGTGATCCGCTCGACCCGATCGATGCCGAGGTGGTCCATGAGCAGGCGCGCGCCGGCGTACAGGGCCGCCTTGGCCAGCTGGATCGCGCGCACGTCGTTCTGCACGATCCGGATCTCCGGCTCGCCGGCGCGCAGCAGATACGAGAAGGTGCGGCCGTCGGGCTGGATGCGCGCGCTCTCTGCCGCCTTGCCACCATCGATCGTGCCGTCGCTGCTCAGGATCCCGGCGAGGTACATCTCGGCGAGCGCCTCGATGATCCCCGAGCCGCAGATCCCGGTGACGCCGGTGCGCCTGGTGGCTTCGGCGAACCCCGACTCGTTCGACCAGAGATCGCAGCCGATCACCTTGAAGCGCGGCTCGAGGGTTGCGGGATCGACGCGTACCCGCTCGATCGCGCCTGGCGCGGCGCGCTGGCCGCAGCTGATCTGCGCGCCCTCGAACGCCGGGCCGGTGGGTGACGACGCCGCGAGCAGGCGCTCCCGGTTGCCGACCACGATCTCGGCGTTGGTGCCGATGTCGACCACCAGCATGATCTCGTCGGAGAGGTGAGGGGTCTCGGAGAGGATCACGCCTGCGGCATCGGCGCCGACGTGCCCGGCGATGCACGGCAGCACGTAGACCCGGGCGTTCGGGTGCACCGCGGTAAGCTCGAGCTCGCTCGCCCAAAGGGTCATCGCCTGGTCGGTGGCAAGGGCGAACGGTGCGCCGCCGAGCTCGGTCGGATCGATGCCGAGCAGCAGATGGTGCATGATCGGGTTGCCGACGAAGGTCAGCTCCATGATCTCGCGGGCGTCGATCCGCGCCTCGGCCGCGACCTGGTCGACCAGCACGCCGATCGCCTCGCGCACCGCGCGGGTCATCTCGATCTCGCCGCCGGGGTTCATCATGACGTAGCTGACCCGGCTCATCAGGTCCTCGCCGAAGCGGATCTGCGGGTTCATGAGCCCGGACGAGGCGAGCACCTCGCCGCTCGACAGATTGCACAGATGGGCGGCGATCGTGGTCGAGCCGACGTCGATCGCGAGGCCGTAGGCGCGATCATGAAAGCCCGGCCAGAGCCCGATGATGCGGTCGGCCGAATGCACCGCGACCGTGACCTGCCAATGGCCCTGGCGGAGCGCCTGTTGCAGGCTCTGGAGGCTGCGCAGGTCACAAGTCAGCTCGCCCAGGTTCCACTGCTCGGCGAGCGCCTTCTGCAGGCGCTGCAGATCGCCCGTGGGTGCCTGCATGTCGGGCGGCTCGACCTCGACGTAATGCAACCGCACCACCGGATCGAGCCGGATCTCGCGGACCTCGGCGCGCTTCCTCACGACCTGCTTGTGCACCTGGCTGTCCGGCGGCACGTCGATCACCACGTCGCCGAGCAGCTGCGTCTGGCAGGAAAGGCGCCGGCCCGGCTGCATCTTCTTGTTGCGCGCCCGATAGTGTTCCTCGGTCGGGCTCGGCGGCGAGATGTGCTCTGGGCGCGAGCTGATGCCGTGCTTGGCGAACTCGCCCCCGGACAGCGTGATCTGGCAGCGACCGCAGAGCGCCCGGCCGCCGCACACCGAATCGACGTCGACGCCGAGCTCACGCGCCGCCTGAAGGAGCGAGGTTCCGACCGGAAAGCGCCCGCGCTTACCGGATGGCGTGAAGACGACGAGGGCCGTCTCGCTCACCAGATCCCCTACGCCCGCCGGCGGCGGCGCTCGCGCCGGTCGTCGCCCGCGGCGCTCGGCTCGCGGTAGGTCCTGAGCCAGCGGCGGCAGTCGCGGTCGTGGCCCATCAGCACATCCGCACCCTTGATCGCGCCGGTCTCCTCGGCGTACAGCGGGTTCATGATCGCCGAGGTCATGCCGGCGCCGATCGCCATGGCAAGGAACGTGGCGTTGAGCGCATGCCGGTTGGGCAGCCCGAAGCTGACGTTCGAGGCGCCGCAGGTGGTGTTGACCTTCAGCTCCTCGCGCAGCCGCCGGATCAGATGGAACGCCGCGCGGCCGGCGCTGCCGAGCGCGCCGACCGGCATGATCAGCGGATCGACCACCACGTCGGCGCGCGGGATGCCATGGTCCTCGGCGCGCTCGACGATCTTCCTCGCGACCTCGTAACGCACGTCCGGGTCCTCGGAGATCCCGGTCTCGTCGTTGGAGATCGCGACCACCGCCGCGCCGTGCTTCCTGATCAGCGGCAACACGCTCTCGAGGCGCTCGTCCTCGCCGGTCACCGAGTTGACCAGCGGCTTGCCCTGGTAGACCGCGAGCCCCGCCTCGAGCGCGGCGACGATCGAGGAGTCGATCGAGAGGGGCACGTCGACCAGCGACTGCACCAGTTGGATCGTCGCGGCCAGGATCCTGGGCTCGTCGGCGAGCGGGATGCCGGCGTTCACGTCCAGCATGTGGGCGCCGGCCGCGACCTGGGCCTGCGCATCCGCCTCGACCTGGCGGTAGTCGCCCGTGGCCATCTGCGCCGCCAGCTGTCTGCGCCCGGTCGGATTGATCCGCTCGCCGATGATGCAAAACGGCCGCTCGAAGCCGAGCACGACCTCTTTGGTGGCGGAGCTGACCACGGTGTCGGTCATGCGGGCGTTCCCTGGGTCCGGGGTTCGAGGCCGCCGTTCGCGACCAGTGCGCGCAGCCGCTCGGGCGGGTAGTCGGCTTCCAACTTGGCGGCCGCCCGCTCGGCCTCGATCTCCAGATCGTCGCCGCAGCCGCCTGCGAAGATGCGCTGCCACTCGCCCAGATAGGCATCGGTGTCGCGCAACTTCGCGCGCATCGCGGCGCGATCGATCGCTTCCTGGAAACGGCCGGAAAGGGGCCGCTTGGCGGTGCGACGCCCGGCCCTGACGATCACCTGGGCGGGAATGTCGCGCCAGGACACCACGATCAGCTCGGCCATGGCCGGCCCGCTCAGCCGGTTCGTCGGAGAAAGTCGTGCAGGCCGCCGTAGCCGGTCGGCCGGTGCTCGTAGGCGAGACCGAGGCGCAGCGCCGCAGCCTTGGCTTTCAGCTCGAGCTGCGGATCGGGGACCTGGGCGAGGTAGACCAGCTTCTCGTAGTTGCCGAAGTAGAGCGGCAGCAGCTCGGGATGACGATCCAGCCCCAGGCCGGCGATCACCAGGCGCTCGAAGTGGCGCGCCAGGTAATCGGTCAGGTAGAAGCATGCGGGCTCCGCCTCGGCGCGGGCGAGAAAGGCGTCGACCCCGCTGTAGAACGCGTAGCAATGGGGCCCGGGAATACGCTCGATGCCCTCCTCGTCGAGCACGGCATCCAGCCCGCCGCCGGTGCCGCAGTCGCCGTACAGCACGAGGACTTTCTCGTATTTCCTGCGCGCAGCGCGGATCTTCGAGCGGACCGCCTCGGGGATGCGCGAAGGCGTGTTGTGCAGCTTGGCCGGCAGGCAGGCGATGTCCATGTGGCTCCAGCGGTTGAGCTGGATCAGCGCCAGCACCTCACGGGCAAGCGCGCCGCAGGCGATCAGGAGCGTGCGCGGCGGGAGGGGCGAGGCCATGGCGGCAGCATCGACCTCAGGCGCAGGCGGCGACCGGCGCGGGCTTCTGATTGTGCCGCCGCGCGACGTACGTCTTTGCCGTCTCGACCGCGACCGCGGCGTCCCGGCAGTAGGCATCGGCGCCGATGGCGTCGGCAAACGCCTCGTTCAGCGGCGCGCCGCCCACCAGGACGACGTAGTCGTCGCGGATGCCCCTATCCTTGAGCGTGTCGATCACGACCTTCATGTAGGGCATGGTCGTGGTCAGCAGCGCGGACATGCCGAGGATGTCCGGCTTGTGCTGCTCGAGCGCGTCCAGATACTTCTCGACCGCACAGTTGATGCCGAGATCGACCACGTCGAACCCGGCGCCCTCCATCATCATCGAGACCAGGTTCTTGCCGATGTCGTGGATGTCGCCCTTGACCGTGCCGATCACCATCTTGCCGACGGACGGCGCGCCGGTCTCGGCGAGCAGCGGCCGCAGGATCGCCATGCCGCCCTTCATGGCGTTGGCCGCGAGCAGCACCTCGGGCACGAACAGGATGCCGTCGCGGAAGTCGATGCCGACGATGGTCATGCCGCCGACCAGCGCCTCGGTCAGCACGTCGTAGGGGGTCCAGCTGCGCTCCAGCAGGATGCGCACACCTTCCTCGACCTCGTCCTTGAGGCCGTCGTACAGGTCGTCGTGCATCTGCTTGACCAGCTCGTCGTCGTCGAGCGAGCGCAGGTCCAGATCGTCGTCCGCCGCCATCCCTCAGCTCCGCCAGCAGCAAAGCGCAACGCGCCATTATGACGCTTGAAGTAGTTTTCCTCCACTTTGGCAACTTTCTTGTTCACGACCAGCTCTGATGCAAATGCGACACCGTCTGCGGCGAATCGACAAGCAGCGCCACGGAATACGCGCGTCGGCCCGCACAGCCGGCTCGGCCGGCTGCAACCAAGCCGGGATGGTCAGGATTGCGGCGCGCATGTATCCAGATGCATTCAGGCGAAGGACCTTTGGGGGGCGACGGCATGGGTTTGGTCGATCGACTGGCGAAGACCTACACCGGCGTCGTGCACGACGTGATGCTGGAGCTGGGCCTGCGGGGGTTCACCCTGCCGCCCGGGATCCGGCCGCTGTTCCCGGATCGGGTGCTGGCCGGCACGGTGGCCACGGTGAGCGGCCACGTGGACGCCGCGGCGGACCGCCACGCGACCCTGCTCGGCTGGACCGGCCTCTTGTCCAAGGCGCGCCCGGACACGGTCATGATCTGTCAGCCGAACGACTCCAAGGTCGCGCACATGGGCGAGCTGTCGGCGGAGACGCTGCAGCAGAAGGGGGTGCGCGGCTACGTCGTCGACGGCGGCTGCCGCGACGTCAACTTCATCCTGAAGCTCGGCTTTCCGGTCTGGTGCCGGTACTTCACGCCGCGCGACATCGCCCACTACTGGCTGCCGGACGGGTTCGATCAGCCGATCCGGATCGGTGAGGTGACGATCCGCTCGGGCGATCTGGTGCTCGGCGATCGCGACGGCATGGTGATCCTGCCCGAGGCGCGCGCCGAAGAGATCGTCGCCAGGGCCGTGGAAGCGACCAACACCGAGAACCTGGTGCGCAAGGCCATCCTCGAGGGCGTCGATCCGCAGGAGGCGTATCTGAAGCACGGCAGGTTCTGAGCTCATCCCCGAGGTCGGATCGCGGTACCGTCACCGGTCACCTGCTGCCGGGAGGACTTGTTTCTCGGAGGTGAGCATGATCGAGGTGACATAAACCGGGCATTCAGCTGCTCGAATTCGATGTCCGATGTCCTGGTCAGCGACGGACAGGGTTCGCCTCTGTTCGCCCCGGTTGAGGCCAAGCAGGAGTCGCTGCATCTACGGCTGCGACGGCGCACGCTGCTCGTACTGCTTACGCCACCCGTACCGGGTCGTGCCCCGCGGCTTATACACCGACAGCGTCGTAGTCACGAGCAACACCAGCAGGCCGCCGGCGGCGTGGGTCGCGAGTGAGCCCCTCAACCCGCGGAGATCGGCACTGGACAATGTCGTCTCTGCCGCTACGCGAGCCATGTAGCCAATCGGATCCATCTGCAGCAGCAAGACGATGGTGGTGAGGACGGTCAGCACGAGCTTCACCAGGACCCAATAATGCCGAATCATGCCCCACGGGGTGCCCAGTGACTGGACAGCCCCGGTTAGCAGCGAGGCGAAGCTCAACGGGACGATGACGGACCAGGTGGTCAACTCCATCGCGAGATAGGCGGCCCGCACCATCTGAGCGTCCTGGCTGGTCAGGCCGGCGACGGCGAGAGCCAGAAAGCCGGCGACCGCGCCGAGAAAGCCGACCGACGACGTGACATGCGCGGTGAGCGCGAACTTGCGGAGGCGAGGCGTCATCGTCATGGCTGTTGCACGCGGTGTTGCGTAACCCTGGAGGGCGGCGTGCCGGCACCAGCGTCACCGGAGGGTATGTGGCGACCAGGGCCGTGGGGACCACCGACGCCGGTGAAGACGATGATGACAACCAGCAGGACCACGCCGATCGCGATGGTCCCGAATACCTTCACCCAGCGTGGCGTGCCAGGGTACGGGGGCGGGTCAGCCATGTGCGTCGCCTCTGTCGCGCGTGGTTGCGTCTCCGCCTGCACCTCGCTTGCCTCCAAACCCATCGATCCTTAAAGTGAACCAGGCGTCCGATAACAGACATTGGGTTCAGAATCTTGTCAACGAACATACAGGTCGCAATGTTCGGTACTAAACACTCTGCTCGATGTGACCGGGAATAGTGATGGAGGTCGCAAAAAAAGCGATAGACCGCCGCATCGCCCGCACCCGGGCGATGCTGCAACACGCCTTGATTTCATTGATCCTGGAAAAGAGCTATGAGGCGATCACCATCAAGGACATCTGCGACGCGGCCAATGTCGGTCGATCGACGTTCTACGCCCACTACACGAGCAAGGATGATCTAAAGCGGAGCGGACTCGAGAACCTGCGCAGGGTGCTCCTCGATCGGCAGAGGGACGCTCTGGCGACGCCGCGAGGTATCAGGGACCGAAGTCTGGGCTTCAGCCTGACCATGTTCGAGCATGCCCGTGATCATTTGCATCTCTATCGGGCGCTGGTCGGCGGGCGCGGCGGCACCGTCGCCCTTGGCAGCATTCGCCAGATACTTTCCGATCTGGTGCGCGACGAACTTGCCGCAAGCGTCGACAAGAATTCCGCGGACGTCATCCCGCGCGAACTGGTCGTCCACTATGTCGTTGGCGCCTACATGGCCGTGTTGACCTGGTGGCTTGACGGGGGGGCGAAGCTGCCGCCCCAGCGGATTGATGCGATGTTTCGGCGCCTGGCGACCGAGGGCATCATGCCCCCGGATTCCTGAGGGGTCGACCCAAATGCGGCGTGGCCCGGTCCCAGGTTCGAGGATGCCGGCGTCGGGAACGTTCTGTTCCGAGTCGGTTTGGTTGAATCTGGCCGATGGGACCGGTTAGCGGTCGTCCCAAGGAAGATACGACCACCTCACGCTTGAGGAGAGATGTCGCTTGCCCAGTTTGATGAGCGAACATGGAGAAATTACCGCTGAGCTTTCGCTTCACTCTCGGCTGGACCTTGGTCTCGGCGATACCCAGGGGTACCTGCGCCGCGAGGTCGTGCATATAACCCGAATCAGAAAAGCCCGTTAGATCGTTGATCTTTAGGGAGCGCGCCGCCCGGCGAGATCCCCGAGCGCCCAGATCAGGGTGCCCAGCACGATCAGACACAACCCCAGAGTTTCCGGGGGCATGCGCTCGCGGGAAAGCACATGACGCAGCAGGGGTACGAAGTTGTTGCCGGCACGCAGCCAATCCCACGCCGTGACCAGGGCGCCAATGATCACGATCACGGCGCCGGACCGGGCGAAGTTGATCCAGTCGCCCGTGCGGCTCGACGCGTAGGGCCGCCGGTCCGGCCGTGCCGAGGGTGATCCGGGACAGCAGCGGCGGCACCTTGCGATCCGGTCAGGAAGCGGCGGCGATCACCTCGATCTCGACCTGCCACTCGGGGCTGGCGAGGCCGGCTACGAAAAGCAGCGTGCTCGCCGGCTCGGCGCCTTGCAGCATGCGCTCGCGGATGGCGCGGGCGGCCGGCAGATCGGCGCGTTCGACGAGGAAGGTCGTGACCTTGACCAGATCGCGCGGCCCCATGTCGGCGGCCTCCAGCACGCTCAGCACGTTGCGCCAGGCCTGCTCGATCTGCGCCTCGGCGCCGTCTGCGACCTTGCCCTCGGGGGTGACGCCGACCTGGCCGGAGACATGCAGCCAGCGGGCATTGTCCGGTGTCTCGACGCCGTGGCTATAGCGGGAGAACGGCGGGGCCACGGCCTTCGGGTTGTGTTGCTTGAGCATGATCGGTTCCTCCTCATGGCGGATCGGCTTTTGCCGAACCGGGTGATACCCGCGCCGCCCGGCGCGCTCAAGAGCGCCCTGCCGATGCTCGGCGCATCGGCTGATCGCCCGGGACGAGCTCCTTCGCCAGATGCGGCAGCAGGCGCCCCGGGATGCTGCCCGAAGGCGCTTCGCCGACGCGGCGCATGCCCATTGCCCGATAGAACGCCTCGGCGTGCGGATCGCTGTCGACCTCGAGGCGCCTGACGCCCGCTGCCCGGGCCGTCTCCTCGAGATGCGCCCAGAGCCGGCGACCGAGCCCCGAGCGCAAGGCCTCGGGCGCCACGAACATCAGCCCGACGACGGCCACGGCATCATCGAGCCGCAGCTGATAGAAGCCGAGGATCCGTTCCCCGGCCTCGATCAGGTACGTCGGATCGCGGCGGATGCCGTCCGCTCGGACCGTCAGCTCGGCGCGGCAGGCCGCCAGGAAGACGGGATCATAGCCCCACACCGCTTTCGAGCTCAGCGCGAGACTGGTCAGCGCCGCCGCATCCCCCGGCCCGGCAGGACGGATGCGGGCCCCGCAGCTGGAGTCGATCGCGCGCGTCACCGGCGCTGGTATTGGGTGGCGCCGAACATGACCTCCCACGCCGCCTTGTCGGTTTTGAGGTCGCGCCGGCGGTCGGCCAGCACCTGAACGCCGCGCTGCACCGCGGGCCGCTCGTCGATGCCGTCGAACCAGCGGACGAAGTTCGGATAGTCCGTGCGCTCCACCCCCTGGCGCTCGGGGAAACGCGTCCAGGGCCAGATCGCGATGTCGGCGATGGTGTAGTCGTCGCCGGCGACGTACGGGCTCTCGCCGAGGCGGCGGTCGAGGACGCCGTAGAGGCGGTTCGCCTCGTTGCGATAGCGGTTGCGGGCGTACTCGATGTCGTCCGGCGCATATTGCAGAAAATGATGCGCCTGGCCGAGCATCGGGCCGATGCTGCCCATCTGGAACATCAGCCATTGCAGGGTGGCGTAGCGCTGGCGCGGATGGTCGGGCAGGAGCTTACCGGCCTTCTCGGCGAGATAGATCAGCATGGCGCCGGACTCGAACATCGCGATCGGCTCGCCGTCCGGGCCGTCGGGATCGACCATGGCCGGCATCTTGTTGTTGGGCGAGATCTTGAGGAATTCCGGCTTGAACTGGTCGCCCGCGCCGATGTCGATCGGGATGACGTTATAGGGCAGCCCGCACTCCTCGAGCATGACGTGGATCTTGTGGCCGTTCGGCGTGGGCCAGGTGTAGAGGTCGATCATGGCGGGCTCCCCCCGGGTTCGGTGTCGTGGGGGCGCAGCATACGCGCTGGCCGGCCAGGGGGAACCCCAGTTTGGTCGCGATCACCTGTGCGCCGGTCGCTCAGAATGCCTCCGGCAGTCCCGCCTGCTTCAGGATCTGCAATCCCCAGGCATCCCATCGTGTCGGCTCCGGCTGCCCTACTGCACGGGCGCCTGCCGGCGCAGGATGAGGGACAGGTTGTTCGACGGCATCCGCAGGGTCTCGACGAGAAGGAGGCCGTGAGCCACAGCGCAATCGACCACCGCTTCGAGATCGCGCACGCCCCAGGCAGGGTCGTAAGCGCGCAGCGAGCGATCGAATGCGGCATTGCTCGGGGCGGTGTGGACGCCGCCGCGCTTGAATGCGCCGTAGAGGTAGAGCGGCGCCCCGGGCGCGAGCAGCCGGACGGCGCCCGCCATCAGACCCTCGCAGGCGGCCCACGGCGCGATGTGCAAAAGATTGATGCAGACGATGCCGGCGAGCGGCGCATCGAACGCGCGCTCCCAATTCTGGGCCATGATGTCCAGGTCGAGCGGAGCGCGCAGGTTCGCGAGGCCGGCAGCCGCGGTCCAGGCGGCGATGCTGGCGCGCAGCTCGGGGTCCGGATCGCTCGGCTGCCAGGTCAGCTCCGGATGCGCGGCGGCGAACGCGACGATGTGCTGCCCGGTGCCGCTGCCGATCTCGAGGATCGTGCCGGACGCGGGCAGATATCGGCCGAGGACCTCGCAGATCGGCCCGGTATTGCGCGCCGCCGCCGGGGCGTACTGCCTGGCATCCGCGGCTGCCGGCTCGTCCATCGTCGGTGGTGCGGGCCACCATCTGGTACTCTCGTCGGGCATTCGATCCAGGCTTCCAGGGATCGCTCCGGGCCACAACCTGATGTGCCTGCGGCGCCGATGCAAGCGACAGGGCGCGACCCCGATGCATGAGATCGCGCTTATCGCAGCGATCGCGGTGGCCTATCGTGCGCGTCGCTCGAAGGGGCCCGGGACGTGGGACGAGCCATGGCGCTGACGCGCGACCAGATCAGAGAGGGGCACGTGCGCAAGATGATCGCCGAGCTCGGCATCACGATGCGCGTGCTCTCGGAGGAGGAGCTGCGCGCGTCCCGTGTGGCGACGCTCGCCGGGGTCGACCTCACGGGCGGGGTCTGGCTGTTCGGCTATGGCTCGCTGATCTGGAATCCGGCGTTCCACTTCACCGATCGTCTGGTCGGCAGGGTCTTCGGCCGGCACCGCCGCTTCTGCCTGTGGACGCACCTCGGGCGCGGCTGCCCGGAGCGCCCCGGGCTGGTGCTCGGGCTGGAGCGGGGCGGTTCGTGCCGCGGCGTCGTCTTCCGGATCGAGCCCGATCTGGTCGAGGAGGAGCTCGCGATCGTATGGCGGCGCGAGATGATCAGCGGCGCCTACGTGCCCCGCTGGGTGGACGTTCACACCGCGCTGGGCCGCCTCCGCGCGATCACCTTCGTGATCAACCACGCCCACGGGCGCTACGCCAGACTCCTGCCGGACGAGCAGGTCGCCGAGGTCATCGCGACCGCGCAGGGCTGGCTGGGCCCGTGCGCCGAGTACCTGATCAACACGGTCGACCACCTCGCCGCGCTCGGCATCCACGACCGCCCGCTCGAGCGCCTGCGCGCCCGCGTGCTGGAACGGTCGGCGGGGCGGCCGACATCAGATCAACTGGCCCCAATTAAGCGTTCTTGAACGCGTGTATCAGACAGCGATCGTGGCCCGGATCTCGCCATAGTCCGCGCGCGGGCCGGCCGGCGTGCGCTCGATCAACCCGGCTGCCGCCAATGCCTCGACGTCCGCGTGCACGCGCTTGTAGTCGCGCCCGAGCGCCCGCGCCAGCTCGGCGATGCTCGAAGCTGCGTGCCGACGGAGGTGACGCAGCAGCTCGAGCCGCCTGCCGGTCAGCACCCTGGCAAGGCCCTCCCAGCTCTCGAACGAGAGGTGATGCTCGGCGACCGCCTCGCCACGCTCGGCGCGGTGCCAGGCCTCGATGAACCGCCGTGCCATCGCCTCGGCGCTGTCGTCGACGTGGATCTCCAGGCTTTGTGTCATAGCGACCCTCTCATGCGGCGGACATCGGCCAAAAAGTCGGCCACGAGCTGCTCCACCGACACGAAGGTATAGGGTAGCTCTCGGTGGTCGAGATGCTTATGGTCGCCCTTTACCCGCTCGTTGTCATAGCCCACCAGCCGCCGACCCGGATAGCCGTAGAACAGGCTGTACTTCAGCCCATGGGTCGTCGGCGGCACCGATTTTGGCACGCGCCAGATCTTCATCTCCATGATCGCCCCATCGTCGAACAAACGACGTTCGTAAAACAGGAGCCTCGCCTTCATATGGCATATAGTGCCATATGCCGCCCTATGGCATCAAGCGCCATACGCCCGTCGCGATACATCCGTCAAAGCAACACGAAAATTGAGACTCTGGCGCACGGTCAGGCGCACGTCGCGGCACCCATGTCGAAGAACATGCTTGGCGCATGTTCCAGTCTCGAGTGCTCGAGGCACTTCATCGATCGAAGACGCGAGGACCCGCGGCGCCTCAGATCATGGACGCGGTTCGGCAGTCTGCATCGCCGCTGCTGGTTCGCTTCCACCGCAGCCTCGACATCATCCCACGCCCCATGTGAACCGGACCGACGGGCCGGAATGTTGGCGATCCGAGGTCGAGGTCGGGCGAGGGCAGGGCAGTGACGGGGATCGAAGGATCCTGCTATGTTTGGGCCTCCCATACGTTCATATGGTGAGGCAGATGCCCGAGCTCGATCTGGTCGTTCGCAACGGCACCGTGGTGACCGCCGCGGACTCGTTTGGCGCCGACGTCGGCGTACGGGGCGGCCGCATCGTCGCGCTCGCCGAGGACCTGCCGCGCGGTGCGCGGGAGATCGATGCCGCCGGCAGGCTGGTGCTGCCGGGCGGGGTCGACAGCCACTGCCACATCGAGCAGCTCTCGGGCATGGGCATCTGGAACGCCGACGACTTCTACAGCGGCACCGTCTCGGCGGCGTTCGGCGGCACCACCACGGTGATCCCGTTCGCCGCGCAGCATCGCGGCCAGTCGATGCGGGACGTGGTCGCCGACTATCGCGAGCGGGCGAACAAGGCGGTGATCGACCACGCCTTCCACATGATCGTGTCCGACCCGACCGAGGCGGTCCTCGCGGACGAGCTCCCCGCCCTGATCCGGGACGGCTACGCGTCCTTGAAGCTGTTCATGACCTATCCGCTGCTCCGGCTCGGCGACGAGCAGATGCTCGATCTTCTGACGCTTGCCCGGCGCGAGGGAGCGATGGTGTCGGTCCATGCCGAGAACGACGCCATGCTCGCGTGGACCGCGCGCCGGCTGCTGGAGCGCGGCCATATTGCGCCCAGATACCACGCGATCAGCCATCCGCGCGCGGCGGAGGCCGAGGCGGTGGGCCGGCTGATCGCCATGGCGTCCCTGGTCGACCAGCCGGTCGTGGTCTTCCACGTCACCACCGAAAGCTCGATGGCCGCGATCCGCGACGCTCAGACCCGCGGCCAGAAGGTGTTCGCCGAGACCTGCCCGCAGTACCTGCTCCTTACGGCCTCAGATCTCGACAAGCCGGGGCTCGAGGGCGCCAAGTGGATGTTCAGCCCGCCGGCGCGCGATGCCGGCGACCAGGCGGCGATCTGGCGCGGCGTGCAGAACGGCACCTTCCAGATCGTCTCGTCCGATCACGCGCCCTATCGCTTCGACGACAGCGGCAAGCTCGCCGCCGGGTCCGATCCCACCTTCAAGCAGATCGCCAACGGCATCCCCGGCATCGAGCTGCGCCTGCCGCTCCTGTTCTCCGAAGGCGTGGGCAGAGGCCGGATCGATCTCAATCGCTTCGTCGAGCTGTGCTGCACCAACCCGGCGAAGATCTACGGCCTGCATCCGCAGAAGGGGACGATCGCGATCGGCGCCGATGCCGACCTCGCGATCTGGGATCCGGGCAAAACGGTCGAGATCACCGATCAGACGACCCACGACGCCGTGGACTATTGCCCCTACGCCGGCATGACCGTCACCGGGTGGCCGCAGACCGTGCTGTCGCGCGGCGAGGTGATCGTGGACCAGGGCGAGCTCCTGGTCGAGCGCGGTCGCGGCCGCTTCCTGCCGCGCGCGGCCGGCGCGGCCGCAAGGCCCGCCGGAGTCCTCGCGCCCGAGATGGACCCGGCGCACAATTTCAGCGCCAAGCTGCTTGATTGATCGGCGTCGTTCTGGTTTGAACGACGTCGAAACGGTGGCGCGAAGCGGTCCCCTCGCTGCTGCACGGCTGGCTGCCGATTCTTCTGCAGGTTCAACTGGCCGTCCGCGATAGCGGGCGCCCACACCACCGCGGCCCACAGCGCGAACAGCCCCCCGACCAGCCGCGAATGGCGCCAGCCCACGGTTGCGCCGCTTGATCGCCACGCGCTCGTCGAGCACGCGCGCCGCACGGCTCATCCGGAACGCCTCTATCAGGAGTGGCACCCCGCCATAGGCGGTCAACGCCCCGGTCTCGGCCGCCGATCCAGCTCGAACGGCAACCGCGTCTGGCTCGTCATCGCGGTCCACCCGTCGCACCCGACCGGTGAAACCCTAGCGCCCCTCCAACCCCACGTCTCGCCTTGCCGCGGTCCCAAAGCCGAAAACCTACTCGCGGATCAGGGGTCCTGATTAAGCGTTGCGACCGCATCTGGTGTATGGTATACAGCAAACTCCAATCTGGTATACCAGATGGACCGATGCGGGCAGCATCGCCCGGACCGGTTCCAGCGGCGGGCGCGGGTTCGAGCCACCCACGATGCCGGCCCAGCCGCACGATCCGCCGGCGCACCAGCCACAAGCCGGCGGTCCTTCTGTGTTGCGGGCGGGCAGTAAAATGTCTGCCGCGCTATAATGCGTGCTATGATCACCGCCACCATCGCAAATGCTTTGAACCCCCAGGGATGCGATGTGATCACGTGTAGACTAACTCATAAGGAGAGATCGTCTTTGTGGTGAACGCATTACGCGAAATGTTGAATATGAAGCCATTGCCATTCGCTGGGATACGTTGTAGCCATTATTTTGACGTACCTGCGCGAATTCTGTTGACATGATGAAAAACTTGCGCCAGAGTAGTAGGAAAGTGAGGGAGACTGGTTCGGCTCGGCCGGGTAACGAGGAGCGAGCGGAGGGCCCGCCGGACCACAGCCGGCCCTCCTGCGCGGGTTTCCCGCTTGCAGAGATGGTCGCCGGTGTGGACCTGATCTGCGGCATCTGATTTGACGTTTACAAGGGGACCGACAATGAATCTCCGCAACATGCGTTGGCTTCTCTCAGCAGGAGGCATTCTGGCCGCTGCGTCTGCTGCCGTATGCCTCTCAAACACAGAGACAGCATGGGCTCAAGGAGCCGGAGTCGAGGTCGAGGAACCGCCCATCCCAAATGGGATAGATGTTTTTGATTTGAACCTTGGGCAGACCAGAGCGTTCTCTCGTGCTGAAAACTTTGAAGTGGTCGGCCACAGTTATCTCAAGGGACCCCATCTGACAGAAGCTGCACAAGACGAAGGAACCGGAGCGGGTATAAACACCGTCAGGGTCTATGACGGCGTCGCCTATCTTGCAGGTTATAATGGCCCGCCAACCATGTTCGGCATACTACTTGCCAGTGTAACTAACGTCAGGAACATGCGCGTACTGAGTTTTATCCCATGCCGGCCTGGAACGCGCTGCCCATATCTCCGCGTCGACAGAGACGATAAGATCCTCATCTTTGGGAACTCAACTCATCCAGCCAATCCAGACCAACCTGCCGGTCTTGATGACAATGGCTGGTCTTTCTGGGATGTCTCGGATCCGGCGAACCCAACGTTCCTGAGTCATTTCCCGGTCGCGCCTCTCGGAACCACGCATGGGATGGAGATTGACGACCAATCTCATCTGTATGGGTGTGGCCAAACTACAAGCGAGACGATCCGTGACGAGCTTCAGATCATAGATTACAGTGAGCCGCTAGCACCTGTCCTAGTCAGCACGCTGCATATAACCGGTCAGCACGTAGGGGAAGATTTCGCGCCCGAGGATCAGCTAAATCCCGATGGATCTGACCAGATCATCAGCTGCCACGAAATCGTGTATCACAACGATCGGCTCTACGTTGCTTATCGCGACGCAGGATTGGTGGTCATCGACGTAACCGATCGCAGCGATCCGCAGATCATTGGGCGCCTGGATTATGTGCCTCCGTTCAATGGAGGGTCACTTGGTGCGGCGCACACTTCAGCGCCGGTCGTGGTCGATCCGACCGAGCACCCATCTCTTGTCGTGCATACGGACGAAATTTTCACCTGTCCGCCTGGCTTTGGTCGGATCATGGATGTATCGGACCTCCAAAATCCCGAGGTTGCTGCGGGCGACAGACCAGCGAATCTGCAAGTAATTTCTAGCTTCCGGCTGCCACATGTCAGCGATGTTTACGACTTCGACGCTGAGGAATTCGACTGCCTGCCGGGCCAACAATCGACTCACCTGCCCTGGTTCGACATGCGGTCACCGAGCCTGTTTTATCAGGCGTGGTACGACCAGGGAGTCCGAGCGTGGGATATTTCAAATCCGTTTCTACCACGAGAGGTCGGCCATTACCTGTCACCGAAGTACGCATCGTTTGGTCGCGTAGATCGCCACACCCGCGAAGTGTTCCAGGATCCGGATACGGGTCTCATCTATGTTACGGATGGTAATGGTGGAGGTCTCACGGTGCTCGAGTGGACAGGCCCGATTCCAGAGCATCCACCTCTGCCCGGCGCACGATAGTCGGTGCGAAAAAAATGGCTTTCGTTCTTGCAGGGCGAGGATGTCCTCGAACTTAGGGATAAGGTCAGGGGGTCACGCGGGCGCTTGAAGCTGCGGACCAAGGCCGGTCGCTGCTCCGGACGGCTCGGCGCTGGCCGCCACACGGATGGTCAGGGGCGCACGGGGTCGCTTCCCGGCCGGCAGACCATCGCGGCAACCGCCGGCCCTTCCTTTTCGCCGCCCGCGCGCCGCCCGTCTCCAGCTGATCCGTCCATCGTTGACCCGGTGGCGCAAGGTGCGCTCCGCCGGGTCAATCCATCGAACGCTCGCTTGGAGACTAATCAATGTCGCGTTACCCCATCGCCGTCGCCATCGGCGGTCTGTTTCTCATCGCGCCGCAGATGCTGAGCGCGCACGTCACCCTCGAGACCAAGGAGGCCGAGCCCAATGGCTCCTACAAAGCCGTGTTGCGCGTCGGTCACGGCTGCGACGGCAAGCCCACCACCGCGATCCGGGTGCAGATCCCGGAAGGCGTGATCGCGGCCAAGCCGATGCCCAAGCCCGGCTGGCAGCTGGAGGTTATCAAGGGCAAGTACGAGCAGCCCTACGACTACTTCGGCAGCGAGCTGACCGAGGGGGTCAGGCAGATCGCCTGGAGCGGCGGCGAGCTGCCGGACGACTTCTACGACGAGTTCGTGTTCGTCGGGCGGCTCACCGACCTCGAGCCCGGCACGGTGCTGCGTTTCCCGACCGTGCAGGAGTGCGCGGGCGGGGTGCATCGCTGGATCGAGATCCCCGCGCCGGGTCAGGATCCGGACGAGCTGGACGAGCCGGCCCCGCAGCTCGAGATCGTCGAGGGCGCGGACGGCGGCTGACCCCTTTCGGCCGAAGGGACCAGCCGTTCTCCGGCCTTGCGGGCGAGGGCACATGGGTTTCTCGGGCGGCGGCTTGCTCGGCATCGCCTTCGCGTTGCTCCTCGCGGCGCTCCCATGGCGTGGGGCGCAGGCCCACGCTGTGCTGCTCGAAAGCTCGCCCGCAAAGGACGCGGTGCTCGCAGAGGCGCCGGCGCGGATCGTGTTGCGCTTCAACGAGCCGATCCGCCCGATCGCCCTACGGATCCTCGTGACCGAGGATCAGAGGGCGGTCGAGCCGGTCGGCGTCGAGGTCGTCGACGCCGAGCTGCGCGCGCCGCTGCCGGAGGCCTTGCCCGATGGCACCTATCTCGTGAGCTACCGCGTCGCCTCGGCGGACGATCACCCGATCGTCGGCAGCTTCGTCTTCACCGTCGGCGCGCCGAGTACCCGCGCGTCGCCGCCGCTCGCCGAGGTCGGCCAGCACGACGACTTCTGGCTCGTAGCCGGGGTGGCCGCCCGGGCGTTCCGGTACGGCACGCTGCTGCTCGCCTCGGGCCTAGCGCTGTTCCTCGCTCTGCTGCCGGTGCCGAGCGATCTGCGGCCACCGCTTCGGCGCGGGCTCGCCTGGCTCACCGTGCTCGGCCTCGCCGCCTGCCTCGTGATGCTGGGCGCGACCGGAGGCGCGCTGTACGGCGGCCCGGCCGGCGCTCTCTTGAGCCTGGAGCCCTGGCGCATCGCTCTCGCCTCGCCGGTGGCGGCCAGCGTCGCGCTTGCCGTGCCCGGGCTCGGCATCCTGGTCCTCGCGGCGCGCCGAGCGCTGCGCCACGAGTGGCTCGTCCTGCTGGCCGGCGCGCTTCCGGTTGCCGCGAGCTTTGCCGTCTCGGGTCATGCCGCGACGGCCGGACCGGGCTGGATCACGCTGCCTACGCTCATGCTCCATGCTCTGTGCGCCGCCTACTGGGTCGGCGCGTTGGCGCCGCTGCTGGTCGCGCTGCGCCGGCTGCCGCGCGACCAGGCGCTCCTTCTGCTGCGGGCGTTCTCGGCCGGGGCAATCATCGCGGTCGCCGGCCTTCTGCTCGCCGGGGTGGTGCTGTCGGCGCTGCAGCTCCGGACGCCATCGGCGCTGATCGCGACCGACTACGGCCGCCTGCTGCTGCTCAAGCTCGCCGTGGTCGCCCTGCTTCTCGGCCTCGGCGCGATCAATCGCCTGGTCCTGACGCCTGCGCTCGAGCGTCGGGCCGATGCCGTGGTCGGGCTCCGCCGTACGATCGGCGCGGATCTCGCGCTCGCCGCCGGCGTGGTCGTCCTGACCGCCGGCCTCGGCACGGTGCCGCCGCCGCGTGTCCTGGCCGAGGGGGCCGCGGCCCATGCCCATGCCGACCATGGCGCGCGCGACTATACCGTTCACCTCACGGCGCCGGGCCACAATCTGGTCCTGA
>JBOHKK010000089.1:0-18400 GCA_050729115.1 Geminicoccaceae bacterium
GCGCCGCCCCGCTGCCGCCGCTGCCGGAACGGTCGACGCGGGCTGGTGCACGCGCCAGAGCCGGACCCGGGTCCGTCCGATCTGATGGCGCCGCCGGCGCCGGGCGCCGCGCGGAACGACCGTGGCGCGATCGAGCGCCGGCGCTGCGTTCGTCGGCTTTCCTCTCGGGGTGAGGCCCGGCCTCGTCACAGCAGTCCCCGGCGCGCCAGATTGCGCATCAGGGCGCCCGCACCGAAGGTCCAGGGTGCGATCCGGTCGCAGTACGCCACCCGATTGACCAGGGCACCGAGCTCCGGGCAGGCGACGGTCACCACGTCCCCCACCTTGTGGGTGAATCCCTGGCCTGCATGGTCGCGGTCCTGGATCGGCGCGAACATGGTCCCGCAGAACAGCATCAGGCCGTCCGGATACTGATGATTGGGGCCGATGGTCTGGCTCACCAGGTCGGCGACGTCGCGACTGATCTCGGCCATCGAGCTCGCGCCGGTCAGCTCGAAGCCGTCCTCGCCGCGCACGCGCAGGCTGACCGTGGTGCGGCGCAGCCGATCGAGGCTGAGGGTGTCGTCGAGCAGCCGCAGCAACGGGCCGATCGCGCACGAGGCGTTGTTGTCCTTGCTCTTGCCGAGCAGCAAGGCGCTGCGGCCTTCGAAGTCGCGCAGGTTGACGTCGTTGCCCAAGGTCGCGCCGACGATGGCCCCGCCCGCATTGACCGCGAGCACCAGCTCGGGCTCCGGGTTGTTCCACGACGAATCCGCGCGAATGCCGATCTCGCTGCCGGTGCCGACCGCAGCCATCGGCGCGGTCTTGGTGAAGATCTCGGCGTCAGGCCCGATCCCGACCTCGAGGTACTGCGACCAGGCGTTCTGCAGGGTCAGGTGCTCTTTCAGCCGCATCGCCGCCTCCGAGCCCGGCTCGATCTTCGAGAGGTCGGTGCCGATGACGGCCGTGATGGTCCGCCGGATCGCCTCCGCCTTGCTGGCATCGCCGCGCGCATGCTCCTCGATCACCCGCTCGAGCAGGCTGGTCGCGAAGGTGACGCCCGAGGCCTTGAGCGCCTGCAGGTCGCACGGCGCGAGCAGGTACGGGGTGGCCGGATCGCGCCGGTCATGGGCGCTGTTGGCGAGGATCGGCGCGAGATCGCCAAGACGCTCGCCGGCGGCACGGGCGAGGCTGGCCGGCGCGTCCGCGTTCAACAGGTCCGCGATCGTCGGCGCCGCCCGGCCGAGGTCGAACACCCCGTCGGCGCGCAACGCGACCACGCTCGGCCCCGGCACCGCGCCCGGCACCCACGCCCGTCCGACCAGCGTCCCGGCCGTGCCATCGGCTGGCAACGCCCCCGCCGGCGTCAGATGATCCTGCATTTCGCCTCCCGGCCCGTTCGGGTTTCGTGCCTACGGTGCGATCAGCTCCACCGTCGGGAAGTAGGTTCGATAGCGCGCGGCGTCGCGCGTGAGCAACCGGTAACCGCACACCGCCGCGTGGGCGCCGATGTAGAAGTCGGGCAGGGGCGAGGTTCGCGTGCCGCCGCGTCGACGGTATGCTACGAAGCACTTCCCCGCGAGGAAAGCGGCGTCGTACGGAAGGGGCTCCCGATGGTAGAGATCAATCGGCAGCGCGCCCTCGACCTCATCGACCGTGTGGTATCTGATTGACACCTCGGCGTAGATAATGGGGTTGATCACCAGGACCGCCTCGTCGAGAAGCCGTTCGATCGCGACAGCCGACCAAGCGCTCCAGCGGGAATCGCTTTGCGTTACGTCCAGGATGACGTTGCTGTCGACGATGGCAGGTCTCATTCCTCGCCGCGGGTCAGCGCCATGATCTCATCGGTCGTCATCCGCACCGTCCCGCTGCCTCTGAGAAGTCTCACGGCCCTTTGACCCCGCGTCTCGCCCCGCGGGGCCGTCGCCCGCACGATCCGAACGCCATCGCCGTCGAGCTCGAAATCCACCTCGGTGCCCGGCAACAGCCCCGCCTTCTCCCGGATCTCGACCGGAATCGTGACCTGACCTTTCGCTGTGATCCTCATGGCCACCTCCAGAATTCTTACTTTCGGAAGTAAGACATCCGGCCGTCAGCGTCAACGGCCGCGTTCGAAACAGCGACCTGCCTCCCGCCCCCGGAGTCAGCGACGAATGAACTCGCAGCAGCTGGCCCCTGTCGCCGCCTGACACACCGCGAGACCCAGCTTCTTGATGACCTGCTACGCCTTTAGGCTTTTCGGTCTCCTCTTCATACTCGCCCACAACCCATATGAAGCTTTGGACGTCGATCCGGTCGCGAGGCTGCAGCTCCGCAAGCTGATCCTCTGTTTTCTCGACGAGATCGAGCAGGCTCTCGTAGACTCCGATGTCGAGGCGGGGCTCGTAATCGGATGCGAAACGGTGGCCGACCCGCGCCGCAAAGTCCTTGGTGACCTCGGGCTTCAAGAACATGTGGGCTCCCGGGCGCCATAGAAACGGAAGGTAGGTCACGACCGTCCATTTCGCGCTGTCGTGCGGCTTCAGCACGCGTTCCATCTCAAGTAACGCGGGCTTGGTCTCGCCGATCGCAAATCGGGCCGCGGCGCGAATGAACATGTCGGCAGCCGGCCCTCGAAGTACATCCGGAAGGCGCATCTTCTCGAAAGGAGACAGCAAGTTAGTCGCGTGGAAAACAGAAAGCACCGCCTCACCGAACCCCGAACCAGTGGCAGCTTGGGGAAGGGAAACGGTGCGGTGGAGCTTTGATTTCGCTTCGACCTTGTAATCGCGCTCCTCCTTGGCGTAGCCGGCCGATTCGAAACCGTCCGGGAAGAAGCGGAGGAAGCGCGCACGCGCGCCGTCGAAGCCGAAGTATTTCGGATTCGCCTTGCCCACTTCGTCGTGCAACCTGCGCCAGACGTCATCGGCGACCTCGCCTTCGATTTGTGCCTTCCGTGCGCCATCGGTCGCAAAGATCAGTCCAACGAAGGTGCCATCCCTTTCAACGAGTCGCAAAGTGAGCTTATCGACGTTGGCCTCGCGGATCGTCCTCACGCCGCCCTACCGTTCAGTTGCTGCTCATGCAGTGCCTGACAGCGTGATTTTGGCTGAATGTGTCCGCCAGGACCACCCCATCCGCCGCACATCCGCGTAGTACAGCATCAAAGCCGTACGCGGTCGCCACGCGCCGTCATCTGATCTCGAATCCTGCGAGGAGTAATCTGGCGGCGTGGCAATATTTTCCTACAGCGCCCGCGCCCGGTCGCGCAGCACGTGCTTTTGGATCTTGCCGGTGGCGGTCTTGGGCAGCTCGGTGAAGATCACGGTCCTCGGGCACTTGAAGCGGGCGAGGATGGTGCGGCAGTGGTCGATCAGATCCTGCGCGGTGGCCGCGGCGCCGGCCTTCAAGGTGACGAAGGCGCAGGGCGATTCGCCCCACTTCGGATCGGGCCGCGCGACCACGGCGGCCTCGAGCACCGCGGGGTGGCGGTACAAGGCACCCTCGACCTCGATCGAGGAGATGTTCTCGCCGCCCGAGATGATGATGTCCTTCGAGCGGTCCATGACCTCGCAATAGCCGTCCTCGTGGATCACCGCGAGGTCGCCGGTGTGGTACCAGTCGCCCACGAAGGCTGCGGCGGTCGCCGGCGCGTTGTTCAGGTACCCCTTCATCACCGTGTTGCCGCGCAGCATGATCTCGCCCATGGTCTGGCCGTCGCGCGGCACCGGCCGCATGGTCGCGGGATCGATGACGGCGACGGCCTCGAGCGTCGGGTAGCGCACGCCCTGGCGGGCCTGCACCCGTGCCCGCTCATCGGGAGGCAGCGGGTCCCATTCCTCCTGCCAGGCGCAGACCGTGGCCGGGCCGTAGCACTCGGTGAGGCCGTAGAGATGGATCACGTCGATGCCCTGCGCCGCCAGCTTCTGCAGGACGGCGGCGGGCGGCGCCGCGCCGCCGGTCATCGCCTGCACCCGATGCCCGAACGGGGTGCGCACCTCGTCCGGCGCATTGGCGATCATGTTCATGACGATCGGCGCGCCGCACAGATGCGTCACCTCGTGCTCGGCGATCGCGGCGAAGATGGGCCCCGCCTCGACCCGGCGCATGCAGACGTGCGTGCCGGCCTGCAGCGTCACCGCCCAGGTGAAGGTCCAGCCGTTGCAGTGGAACATGGGCAACGTCCAGAGATAAATCGGATGCAGGCCCATGGCGTTGGCGAGCACCTGGCCGATCGCGGCGAGCCAGGCGCCGCGGTGGTGAACCACGACGCCTTTGGGCTGGCCCGTGGTGCCCGAGGTGTAGTTCAGGCCGATCGCCTGCCATTCGTCCGCCGGATAGAGCGGCTCGAAGGTCTCCTCGCCTTCCGCAAGCAGCTCCTCGTAGGTCACCTCGCCGAGGCGCTCGTCCTCGCCGCGGAACTGCCGGTCGAGCACGTCGACCACCAGCGGCGGGTCGCCCAGGCGGGACAGCGCCGCCTTGACGGTCGGCGCGAACTCGGTGTCGGTGAGCAGCACCCTGGCGGCGCCGTGCTCGAGAATGTAGGCGATGGTCGCCGGCTCGAGGCGGACGTTGATGCTGTTCAGCACCGCGCCCGCCATCGGCACGCCGAAGTGCGCCTCCAGCATCGGCGGCGTGTTCGGCAGCATGACCGCGACCGTGTCGCCGGGCTTGACGCCACGCCCGGCGAGCGCCGCAGCCAGCTTGCGGGCGCGCGCCCGGAACGCCGCATAGGTCGCCCGCGTGTCGCCGTGGATCCAGGCGGTGCGCCCGGGATGGACGTCGGCCGAGCGCTCGATGAAGCTGATCGGCGTGAGCGGCGCATGGTTGGCCGGGTTGCGATCCAGCCCGATCTGGTACGGGCAGTCGGCGGGATGGGCGACCAGTCTCACGAGCGCACCTCACGCGGTCAGTGGCGGCCAGCATAGCCGAAGTCGGCGCCCGCGCGAGCCAGGGCTCGGCCCCGAACCGGCCGTCAGCGATCGACTTGGTATCATTGCCCATCCATGGCACGCCAGAGCCGCATCGGGCGTGTCGCAATCCGGGTCCCGACCGCTGCCGTTGATGGCACTTGACGCCCCTCGTGGCCAGGACCATCCTTCGCCCACTGCCGAGTGGCGCCGCATCGGGCGACGCCTCCTCGCGGGCGGGAGAGGGCCCTGGTGCCTGTGGCTACGCGAGCGCATCGAGGCAAAGAACGACAGCGCTGGCTTGCGCTCGGTTTCGCTGTCCTCCTGGCGATCGCGCCGTTCACCCGCCCCTCTTTGACCGCGAACCTGGCGGCGGTCGCTGACGCCTATGCCGAATCGATCGCCGCCGCCGCCGACGGCATCGCTCAGGCGAGCCAGCCTGCAGCCGAGCGGCGGCCGGCCCAGCCTTTGACCCTCGGCATCCTGTCGCGCCTGTCGTCGCTCGAAAAGACGCTTGGGCTGCTTCCGGTCAAATCGCCGCCGCTGCGGCCGAGCGTGGCTGACCAGCCGCGGGGTGCCATCCGGGCAACCACGGCCTTCGCCGGCGACATCGGCCAGAGCCTCCATCGCAGCTCCGTCGGCACCGCACGCACACCCACCGGTCCGCCTGCCTGAACACCCGTCATTGAACAGCCGCTGACCGTGCGCGCCTTCAGGTGGGCGACGCGGTCTCAGCACATGTGCGTGCGCCGTCTTCTGGAGCCCCTGTCATGGGATCGTTCAGTCTCTCTCACTGGGTGGTCGTTCTCGCCATCGTCCTGATCCTGTTCGGAGCGGGTCGCATCCCCAAAGCCATGGGCGACCTCGCGCGCGGCATTCGCTCGTTCCGCTCAGGCATGCGGGAAGAGCCCGCTACCGAAGCCGAAGGGGACAAGCTGGTCGAAGCCCAGCCGGCTGATCACACGCGGGGCTGAGCCTCGCGTTGTTCAGCAGCGCTTCGGGCTGCCGATGTTCCCGGTTCCCCACTCATCGATCTACGCAACGCGCGGCGTTGCCAGCTCGCGGCGTCATCGGCAATCCCGGGACCGCCGGCTCGCGGCGCCGCCGCATGGGAGATGTCAGCATGTTGGCGCTTGGTAGCTGCATGGCCGGCGTCGGTCTTCTTTTGACCGCACTGCTGGCGCTGCTGTTCCGGCACCCCAACGCACCAAGGTGGACCCGACCGGAGATCATCGCGCTGCTGGCCTGCGTGCCGGTTGCCGTGACGACCGGCGTCGGGCTCGGTTATGTCGGCTTCGGCGTGTCCGAGCTGGTGAGCGGCACCGGCGATCCGCGCGAGCTTCTGGTGCTCCTCGGGATGCTGATCGTCCTTGCCTTGATGTGGCGCGGGCTGCGCATCAGGAAGCGGCTGAAGGACTACGCCCTCGCCTCCGGCGCCACTGCCCCGAGCGCGTACTTGGCGACGCAGCCCACACTCGTGATCGACGAGACGCCCCCGCCCCCGCCCAGACCGCGCACGCCCCGGTCCAGCCGCACGGCGGCGTAGGACTTGGGCATGACATCGGCGCGGCAAGCGGGATGGCTGCGCTTCTTGCGAAGGAGAGCGACGTGTTGGCGATCGGTGGCTTGTTGACGTGTGTCGCGCTGCTGACGCTTGCGGCCGTTGCCCCGGTGTTCCGCAGCAGCAATCCGCCGCGGTGGACCACGTACGGCTGGGTCGGCGAGGCCGTCGCGCTCGCGATCGTCGGCACGCTGGCGCTCGGCGTCGGCGCCGGCGCGATCGACGCCTTTCAGACGGGGCTCGACTACGCCGACCTCGGCCTGCTGGCGGGCGTGGTGCTCGTCGCGGTCGTGATCTGGCGCAGCCTGGAGGCGCGCGCCCAATCAAGGGCGCTCGAGGCTGGCGCGGCTGTGCGCGCCCGCGTTCCGGCATCCGGAGATGCGGGCGGCGGCCGGGCGGCCCCAGCCGAACGAGTGCCAATGACCGTGGGCGAGCCGCCGCCACCCCATCGGGCGGCGTAGAAGAGGGCGCGGCGACGCCAGCGGTCGACCGCGGTCCGCCGGCGCCGGTTGGCAAGGTGCACGATCATGGCGATCTCCAAGGTCGACGCGCCGGCGGGCCGGCCAACTGGCACCCCCTCGGCGCTGCACCCGGCGGGGCCGCCGCCCCCGACTGCCGGCAACGCGGCCGCCACCGCGCCACCAAAGAGACCTTTGCCGGCACTGACGATCGCCGCGATCGGCGTCGTCTACGGCGACATCGGCACGAGCCCCCTCTACACGATGCGCGAGGCGTTCGGCCAGACCGGGGCTCTGCCGCTCACCGAGGCGAGCGTGCTCGGGGTGCTCTCCCTGATCTTCTGGTCGCTGGTCGCGGTCGTGACGCTCAAGTACGTGCTCGTCATCCTGCGCGCCGACAACCGCGGCGAAGGAGGCGTCCTCGCGCTGGCCTCCCTGGCGCTCCGCAACCTGTCGTCGCGCCGGCGCCGCACCGTGCTGGCGCTGGCGATGTTCGGCGCGGCGCTGTTCTACGGCGACGGCCTGATCACGCCGGCGATCTCGGTGCTGAGCGCGATCGAGGGTCTGAACGTGGCGACGCCGCTGTTCGAGCCGTACGTGGTGCCGATCGCGCTCGGCATCCTGGTCGCGCTGTTCCTCATCCAAAGTCGCGGCACCGGCAAGATCGGGTTGCTCTTCGGGCCGGTGGTCTGTCTGTGGTTCGTCGTCCTCGGCCTTCTGGGCCTAGTGCAGATCGTCCACGCACCGCACGTGGTCCGGGCGCTCGATCCGACGTACGGTCTCACCCTGTTCACGACTCATCAGTGGGCGGCGTTCATCACGCTCGGTGCCGTGTTTCTCGCGGTCACCGGCGCCGAGGCGCTCTACGCGGACATGGGCCATTTCGGGCGGCTGCCGATCCGGATCGCCTGGTTCGGCCTCGTCCTGCCCGGGCTGCTGCTCAACTACTTCGGCCAGGGCGCCCTATTGCTCGCCGAGCCCGCCACGCTGGCCAATCCGTTCTACCTCCTGGCTCCTGCCTGGGCCCTCTATCCGATGGTCCTGCTCGCCACCGCGGCCACCGTGATCGCGTCGCAGGCGGTGATCTCGGGGGCCTTCTCGCTCAGCGCGCAGGCGGTGCAGCTCGGCTACCTGCCGCGACTCGACGTGCGCCACACGTCGGCGCAGACGATCGGTCAGATCTACATCCCCCGGATCAACTGGATGCTGCTCACCGGCGTCGTCCTGCTGGTCCTCGGTTTTCAGTCCTCGAGCAACCTCGCCGCGGCTTACGGCATCGCGGTCAGCGGCACCATGGCGATCACCGCGGTGCTCGCCGGGATCGTCGCGCGCAGCCGCTGGGGCTGGCCGGTGGCGCTCGTGGTTGCGGTGTTCGGCGCGTTTCTCGCGATCGACCTCACCTTTCTGTCCGCCAACGCCCTCAAGATCTTCGCCGGCGGTTGGTTTCCCATCGTCCTGGCTGCCGTGGTGTTCGTGCTGATGTCGACCTGGCACCGGGGTCGCGAGGTCATGTTCGAGCGCCTGTACCGGGGCGCGCCGCAGCTGCGCTCTTTCCTCACCAGCCTGCCCGCGCGGCCGCCGGTGCGGGTACCCGGCACCGCGGTGTTCCTCACGGCCAATCCCGACGCCGTGCCGCGCGCGCTGCTGCACAATCTCAAGCACAACAAGGTCTTGCACGAACGGGTCGTGGTGCTGAAGGTCGAAACCGAGGATGTGCCCCGGGTGCCGAGCTCCGAGCGGGTGCAGATCGAGCACCTGGGCGCGAACTTCCACCGCGTCGTGGTCCGCTACGGCTTCCTGGAGCGGCCGGACGTGACCGCCGCGCTGACCTGCTGTCAGCTGGGCCCGCCGGAGCCGACCCCCATGGACACGTCATTCTTCCTCAGCCGCGAGACCTTCATCCCGTCAGGCCGGCCGGAGCTTTCATGGTGGCGGGAGCAGATCTTCATCAAAATGGCGAACGCCGCGCTCGACGCCACCCGGTTCTTCAGGCTGCCCCCGGACCGTGTGGTCGAGGTCGGCAGCCAGATCGAGATCTAGGGATGACAGATCGCGCACAACCGACATATCGGCTCTGGTGCCCGTACACCCGTCGCCGCGGGTGCAAACACCTTCCCGTTCGGACCAAGCCATGCGCAGTTTCCGCCTGATCCCCGACGATACCCGGATCCCGTTCGTCCGTTACCAGTACTGGGCGTACGCCTTCTCGAGCGCCCTGGTTTTGCTCACTCTGATCCTGCTGCCGACCAAGGGCCTCAATCTCGGGATCGACTTTCAGGGGGGCATCCTGATGGAGGTCGGCATGCCGGGTCCGGCTGCCGATGTCGCCGCGATGCGATCGACCCTTGGCGCTCTCGACCTCGGCGAAATCGCCCTCCAGGAGTTCGGGTCACCCGAAAACGTCTTGATCCGGATCGAGCGCCAGGCGGGCGGCGAACAGGGGCAGCTGGCGGCGGTCAACAAGGTCAAAGCCGCGCTCGCCGATCGCTTCGGCGAGGACATCAGCTACCGGCGCGTCGAGTTCGTCGGCCCGAAGGTCAGTGAGGACCTGCTTTGGGCCAGCGCCCAGGCGACGGTCTATGCGACGCTTGCCATCCTCGCTTACGTCTGGTTCCGGTTCGAATGGCAATTCGCGGTCGGGGCCGTGGTCGCCCTGATCCACGATGCTGTGACGACCCTCGGCTTGTTTTTGGTGTTCGGGCTCGAGTTCAATCTCACTTCGATCGCGGCGCTTCTCACGATCGTCGGCTATTCGGTCAACGATACGGTCGTCATCTATGACCGTATCCGTGAGAACCTGCGCCGATTCAAGAGCATGCCCCTCCCGGAATTGATCGACCGCTCGATCAACGAGACGCTCGCGCGAACGGTGATGACCACGCTCACCACCCTGCTCGCTCTGTTGGCGCTGGTCCTGTTCGGTGGCCCGGTCATCCGCGACTTCACCATCGCCATGATCTGGGGCGTCGTGATCGGCTGCTACTCCACCGTCTCCGTGGCCTCGCCGATGATCCTGCACTTTCATCTGCGGCGCGAGCCCTTGACGCAGGCGACCGAAATCGCCGAAGGATGATGCGGCCTACCGAGTAGTCCCGACGATGGAGTCGCAACAGCGCATCGAGCAGATCGTGGTGATCGCCCTGCTCGTGGTTCTGGCGGCCGGTTGCCTGACCGTGCTGCGGCCGTTTCTCTCGGCTTTGCTCTGGGCCCTCATCCTGTCCTTCTCGAGCTGGCCGCTGCACGCAGGGCTGGTCCGACGGCTGCGCGGGCGGCGCACCTTGGCCGCGTTCCTCATGACGGTGCTGGTGGCCGCGGTCTTCATCCTGCCCCTTGCCGCCGCCGGCACCGGCCTCGCGGACAGCGTCGCGAAGGTCGGCGGCATGGTGGCGGCGCTGCTCAGGGAGGGACCGCCAGGTCCTCCCGCCTGGGTGGCGGAGCTGCCCATCGTCGGAACGCAACTGACAGAACGCTGGCTCGAGCTGGAGCGGCTCGGCGCCGGCTGGACCGCGGAGCTGCAACCCTACCTCGACACCGCACTGAACTGGCTGCTCAGCCTCGGGGTCCGCCTGGGGGAGGCCATCCTGCAGGTCAGCCTTGGCGTGCTGGCGGCCTTCTTCTTCTTTCGCGACGGCGCCGAAGGGGCCAGGCGCCTCGATGCCGCCGTCCAGCGACTTGCCGGCAATCGCGCGCAGCAATTGCTCGCGGTGGCCGGCGGCACCGTCCGAAGCGTGGTTTACGGCGTCATCGGCACGGCTCTCGCCCAGGCCAGCTTACAGGCACTTGGTCTCTGGCTGGCGGGCGTGCCAGCCGCCTTCTTCTTGGGCTTCTTGACCTTCTTCCTGTCCTTCGTGCCGGTCGGACCGCCGTTGGTCTGGCTCTCGGCCGCCGTTTGGCTGCTGTACAACGGTGCCATCGGTTGGGGACTGTTCCTGATCGGCTGGGGGTTCTTTGTCGTGAGCGGCGTCGACAACGTGCTGCGGCCCTATCTGATCAGCCGGGGCAGCAACTTGCCGCTCATCCTGATGTTCTTCGGCGTGCTCGGCGGGTTGATGGCCTTTGGCTTTCTTGGCGTCTTCCTGGGCCCGACCCTGCTCGCACTCGGCTACGTTCTGGTCCAGGAGTGGAGTGGCGCGCCGCAGCGTGCGGATGGCGAGCTGGGTGCGGAGGCGGCCACCGCGCCTCTGGGCGGACCCCGTGCTGCCGAGGGGTCGAGCGCGCCGGCCGAGAGGTCTCGGATCGAGCCGGCGGCCTGATACCGGGCAAACGAACTTTGTCAGCCCGGTATCAGTGCCTGGCGTCAGCCCGGTATCAGTGCCCGGCGGCAGCCATCCTGCGGGTCGCGAGGACGTTCTCGAGCCAGCCGATCTCCATCGCCGGCACGGATTTCAGCAGCAGGTCGGTGTAGTCGTCGTGCGGCGGGGTGAGGATCTCCTGCTTCGGCCCCTGCTCGACGATCCGGCCCTGGTACATCACCACGATGGCATGGGCGATCGCCTTCACCGTGGCGAGGTCGTGGGTGATGAACAGGTACGCGACCCCGGTCTCGTTCTGGATGCGCAACAGCAGCTTCAGGATCTCGTCGGCGACCAGCTGGTCGAGCGCCGAGGTGACCTCGTCGCAGATGATCAGCCTGGGCTCGGCCGCGAGCGCCCGGGCGATGCACACCCGCTGCTTCTGGCCGCCGGAGAGCTCGGCCGGGTAGCGCTCGGCGAACTCGGGCGGCAGCTCGATCTGGCGCAGCAGCTCCGCGACCCGCTCCTTGCGCGCCTGGCCCCGGAGACCGAAGTAGAGCTGCAGCGGCCGGCCGACGGTCTCGCCGACCTTCTGGCGCGGGTTCAGCGCCACGTCCGGCATCTGGTAGATCATCTGCAGCTCGCGCAGCTCCTCCTTGCTGCGGTCCCTGAGCGCCGGCGCGAGCGGCCGGCCCCGAAAGCGGATCGCGCCACCGAGCGGCGGCAGCAGCCCGGTGATCACCCGGGCGAGCGTGGATTTGCCGCTGCCCGACTCGCCGACCACCGCGAGCGTCTCGCCCGGTCTGACCCTGGTGCTGACGTCCTGCAGCACGAGGAAGTCCCGGCGGCGCGTGTAGGACGCGCTGATGCGGTCCACCTCGAGCACCGGAGCCTCGGCCTCGGGCGGCGGCTCACCGCCGCCGACCCGGCGGACGTCGACCAGCTCCCGGGTGTATGGCTGGCCTGGCCGATGCAGGATCTGCGCGGTCTCGCCGACCTCGACCGCCTCGCCGTAACGAAGCACCATGATGCGATCGGCGACCTGCGCGACCACGGCGAGATCGTGGGTGATGTACAGCGCCGCGGTGTCCTCCTCCCGGATCGCGCGCTTGATCGCGGCGAGCACGTCGACCTGGGTGGTGACGTCGAGCGCGGTGGTCGGCTCGTCGAACACGATGATGTCGGGATTGCAGGACAGCGCCATCACGGTCATGGCACGCTGCAGCTGGCCGCCCGAGACCTGGTGCGGATAGCGCTCGCCGAAGGTCCTGGGCGCGGGCAGGCCCAGCACCTCGAACAGACGGATCGCCTTGTCGGTCGCGCCGCGCCGCGCCATCACCCCGTGGCGCACCGGGGCTTCCGTGATCTGGCTCATCAGCGTCTGCGCCGGGTTGAACGCCGCCGCCGCGCTCTGGGCGACGTAGGCGACGCGGCGGCCGCGCAGCTCGAGCAGCTGCGCCGTGGAGAACGCGCGGATGTCCTTGCCGTCGAGCAGGATCTGGCCGCCGCTGATCCGGCAGCCGTAGCGGGCATAGCCCAGCGCCGCGAGGCCGATGGTCGACTTGCCGGCGCCCGACTCGCCGATCAGCCCGAGCACCTCGCCCCGCCTGAGCTGGACGTCGACCCCCTTGACGATCGGCAGCCACCTCTCCTGGTCCTCGCTCCAGCCGTCGATCTTGAGGCCCTTCATCTCGAGCAGCACCTCAGCGGCCTCCGCGGATCTCGGAGGTCTTGTGCAGGAACCAGTCGACCACGAGATTGACCCCGATCGTGAGCAGCGCGATCGCCGCCGCCGGGATCAGCGGCGCCGCCAGCCCGAAGCTGATGGCATTGGCGTTGTCCTTGACCATGCCGCCCCAGTCGGCATGCGGCGGCTGGATGCCGAGGCCGAGGAAGGAGAGCGCGCTGATGAACAGGAACGCGAAGCAGAAGCGCAGCCCGAACTCGGCGATCAGCGGCGGCAGGGTGTTCGGGAACACCTCGCGGCTCATGATCCACCACAGGCCTTCGCCGCGCAGCCGCGCGACCTCGACGAAGTCCATGACCTCGACGTCCATGGCGACCGCGCGCGACAGCCGGAACACCCGGGTGGAGTCGAGCACGGCGCTCACCCCGATCAGCACCGGGATCGAGCTGCCGAGCACCGAGAGCACCAGGAGCGCCAGGATCAGGGTCGGAAACGCCATCAGGACGTCGACCAGGCGACTCAGCACCTGATCGGTCCAGCCGCCGACCACCGCGGCGAAGAACCCGAGCGTGACCCCGATGGTGAACGACAGCAAGGTGATCGCGAGCGCGATCGCGATCGACGTCTGCGCGCCGTACAGCAGGCGCGAGAGCATGTCGCGCCCGAGATTGTCGGTGCCCAGCCAGAACTCGGCCGAGGCCGGCGCCCACACGTCCCCGACCACCGCGGACTCCCCATACGGCGCGAGCCACGGCCCGAACACGGCGGCAAACGCGTTGACCGCGATGACGATGATCCCGATCCAGACGCTGACCGGCAGACCGCGCCTGGGCGCCTCCGCAGCGGCGTCGATCTCCGCCGCGGTCGCGCTCGCCTGGGTTCGGAGCACCTCGCGCACGCTCACCTCGGATGGCGCAGCCGGGGATTGGCCAGGATCGAGAGGATGTCGGCGAGCAGATTGAGGCCGACGTAGGTGACGGCGAAGATCAGGCCGCAGGCCTGGACCAGCGGCACGTCGCGCTTGGCCACGCCGTCGACCATGAGCTGGCCGAGCCCCGGATACACGAACACCACCTCGACCACGACCACGCCGACCACGAGATAGGCGAGGTTGAGGACCACCACGTTGATGATCGGGGAGAGCGCATTGGGCAAGGCGTGGCGAAAGATGATCGCCGGGCGCGGCACGCCCTTGAGCGTCGCCATCTCGATGAACGGGCTGGACAGCACGTTGATGACCGCGGCGCGGGTCATGCGCATCATGTGCGCGACCACCACCGCGGTGAGCGTGATCGCGGGCAGCGCCACCGCATAGAGCTGCTGGGCGAAGCCCATGCCCTCGTGCACGCGCGCGAGCGAGGGAAAGATCTGGATCTGCACCGCGAACAGGTAGATCAGCAGATAGCCGATCAGGAACTCGGGCATCGAGATCGCGGCCAGCGTGGAGGTCGAGATCGCCTTGTCGAACGCGGTATCGCGATAGAGCGCCGCGAGCAGGCCGAGCAGGATCGCCAGCGGCACCGCGATCACTGCGGCGACCCCGGCGAGGAACAGCGTGTTCTCGAGCCGTGGTCCGATGGTCGCACCGATCGGCCGCCGATTCGCAAGCGAGATGCCGAAGTCGCCCTTGAGCGCCCCGCCCAGCCACTCGGCGTAGCGCGCGTAGGCGGGGCGGTCGAGGTTCAGCTCCTTCCTGATGTTCTCCACCGCCTGCGGCGTGGCGCTTTGCCCGAGGACTGCCTGAGCGACGTCACCGGGCAGGATCTCCGTGGCCACGAAGATGACCACGGAGGCTGCCCAGATGGTCAGGATGCCCAGCGCGAGCCGGCGGACGATCAGCCGGGCGAGGCTCGACATGGCGCGATCTGGCTATGCGAACCAGACCTGCTCCGCGACGCGCAGACCCGTCAGCACCGGGGCCTCGACGAAGCCGTGCAGGTTGTCCACCGAGCCAAACAGGAAGTTGTTGAACATCGGGATGACCTCGCCACTGTCCTCCCACACCATGCGCTGGAGCTCGGCGTACATCTCCTTGCGCTTGTCGAAGTCGAGCTCGCCGCGGGCTTGGCTCAGCAGCTTGTCGAAGTCCTCGCGCTTCCAGAACGCCTCGTTCCAGGCCGCATCCGACTGATAGGCGACCGACAGCATGAGATCGGCGGTCGGCCGCCCGCCCCAGTACGAACCGACGAACGGCTCTTGCATCCAGGTGTCGGTCCAGTAGCCGTCCTCCGGTACCCGCTGCACCTCGAGCGGGATGCCGGCGGCCACGGCGTGCTCGCGAAACAGCGTGGCCGCGTCCACGGCGCCGGTGAACGCCGCATCCGCGATGTGCAGAACCAGCGGCCCGCTGTAGCCCGACTGCTTCAGATGGAAGGCCGCCTTCTCGGGGTCGTACTCCCGCTGCGGCAGCTCGTTGTTGTAGAACGGGTCGAACTCGGGAATGGGATGATCGTTGCCGATCTTGCCGTACCCTTGCAGAATCGTGGCCACCACCGCGTTGCGGTCGATCGCGTACTTTAGCGCCAGGCGCACGTCGTTGTTGTCGAACGGCGGGGTATCGCAGCGCATCGGGAAGGTGTAGTGGCCGGCGCTCGGCACGTCGTAGATCTTCATTCCCGGCGCGCGCTCGAGCAGCGCCACCGTCTTCGGGTCGATGCGGTTGACGAAATGCACCTGGCCGGTCTGCAGGGCGCTGGTGCGCGCGGTCAGATCGTTGATCGCCAGCGTCTCGACCGTGTCGACGTGGCCGCGGCCCTCCTTCCAGTAGTTGGGGTTGCGCCGCGCAAAGGTCCGCACGCCGGGCTCGAACGCCTCGATCACGAACGCGCCGGTGCCGATCGCGGAACTCGGGTCCGCGCCCTCGGGCATGATCAGCAGGTGATAGTCCGAGAGGATGTAGGGCACGTCCGCGTTCGACGCCTCGAGGACGACCGTCACCTCGTGCGTGTCGCTGGCCTTGACATCGGTGATCGGCTGCAGGTAGCCCTGCGCGCCCGAGGTCGAGCCCTCGCCGCGGTGATGGTTGATGGAATAGACGACGTCCGCCGCCGTCATCTCCTTGCCGTTGCTGAACGGCACGCCCTTCCTGAGCTTGAACACCCACTCGGTGGCCTGCTCGTTGGGCTCCCAGCTCTCGGCGAGCTCGGGAATCACCTGGTTGCGCTCGTCGAGCTCGACCAGCGGATTGCCCCACTGATAGCCGACCGTCTGCATGTAGTTCGCGGTGTAGGTCGCGGGGTCGAGGCTGTCGGTCGCGCCGGCGCTGTCGATGCCGAGAACGAGATCGCCGCCCTTCTTGGGCGTCTGGGCGGCGGCCGCGCGCCCCAGGATCGAGGTGGCCGCGGCAGCGCCGACGCCGAGCGCGGCGGCGCGCTCGAGGAACTCGCGCCGGCTGAGCCCTCCGGCCCGGGCGAGATGGGTCAAGCGGTCGAGTTCGGACATTCACGGTCTCCCTGCGTTCGTCGTCCCTTGCCGGCCGCCGCGCCGCGAAGGACCAATACGCGCGAGGCATTCGTCATGACGCCGAACTCTGGCGGCCTTGTGCGCCGTCCTGATGGCAGACGCGCCGGCTGGCAATGGGCTCAGGTTCTCAGATTGCATCGCGCGAGGCAAGGCCCCCGGCGCGGCCGACCTCGAGCCCCGCCACGGACCTCGGCCTGCGCGACTTGGCCCGAGCATCCGTCATTGTACGCGGCCTCACCACCCGTCATTGCGAGCGTAGCGAAGCAATCCAGAAGGCCGCCCGGATGCTGGATTGCTTCGTCGCTACGCTCCTCGCAATGACGTAGGGGCACCCGCATCCTCCACTCCACATTGCCACTGTGAGGCGATGTCGCGGTGGCCGCGGGCGCCGATCGTGCGTCTTGCCTTCGGTCATGCAAGCCCGTAAGTCGGATCGGTCCGATGGACTGGGGAGGACCGCGGGATGGGACCCTCCGCGGATGAGCTGCCGAAGTACACCGACAAGTACTTCGTGAAGACCCGCGATGTCGCGCGTCGGTTCGGCGATGTCGACGCGACCTACGCGATGTTCATGCGCCGGCCGGTGCTGTGCACACCGAAGCTCGCCCTCGACTGGCTGCTGGAGATCGGCCGGGCGCGGGGCGCCGACTTCGAGATCGAGCTGTGCTTTGCGGAAGGCGAATGGGTCGGCGCCGGCGAGCCGCTGATGTATGTCTCGGGCTCGTTCGCGGAGCTGGTCGACCTCGAGACCGTGTTCCTGCAGAAGCTCGGGCCGCCGTGCGTGGCCGCGTTCAACGCCTTTCTCATGTGCACCGATCTGCCCTACGTCGGCTTCCTTGCGATGGATGCCCGGCACTGCGCGGGCGCCGAGATGGCCGAGATGATGGCGTATGCCGCAAGCGTCGGCTCGGCCAAGGCGAGGCGCGAAGCCGACGCGCTCGGCTTCATCGGCAACGCCACCGATGCCACCGCGCACTATTTCGGCAACGAGCGCGGGCTCGGCACCATGCCGCACGCGCTGATCGGCTACGCCGGGTCGACGCTGCGCGCGGCGGAGATGTTTCACGAGGCGTTTCCGAACGATCCGCTCTACGCGCTGATCGACTATTTCGGCAGGGAGGTCACCGACAGCCTCGAGGTGTGTCGCGCCTTCCCCGAGCTGGCCAAGGAGGGGCGCCTTGGCGTGCGCGTGGACACCCACGGCGGCCGCTTCGTCGAAGGCCTCGACACCGCCTCGTCCTATGCGGTGCTGGAGCGCCACTGCCCGCAGGGGATTCGCACCTATCGCACGGAGACCGAGTTGCGCTGGCTGGTCGGCACCGGGGTCACCGCGGCGGCGATCTTCCATCTGCGCGAGCAGCTCGACGCGGCGGGCTTCGATCAGGTGAAGATCATCGCCAGTTCCGGCTTCGATCCGCGCAAATGCAAGCTGATGGCGAGCGTCCGTGCCCCGATCGACATCATCGGCACGGGATCGTATCTGCCCGAGCTGTGGAGCGAGACCTACGCCACCGCGGACGTCATCGCGTACAGCGGGCATCCTCGGGTCAAGATCGGTCGCGAATTCCTGTTTCGGGAGCGCCCCAAAGCAGCCGAATAGTGGCAGGGCGCACCGCCGATCCTTGTCGACTTGCCGGGCTCTGGAACTTGCCAAGCCGTGCCCGAGGCGAGATCCACACCGCAACCTTAGACGCCGCAGTCGAAATGTGCTATTGGCGGCAGCATGGGGCCAGGAACGTTTGGGGAGCGCAAGATGCGGTGCCGGCGCGACGACACCCTGGGCATCGGCCGGACCGACCGGACCAAATCGAGCAAGGCAGACATCGGCACGGCCGATCTCCCCGAGCAGCGTGGCACCGCGGGAGTCGATTGACCGCACAGGCCTGCTTCGAGCGAAGGTGAGCGCTGGCGGGCCCGGGCGTGCGCCCACAAGCGGGAGAAGGATTTTGGGCCTGTTTTGGCAGATCGCTGTCTTCCTGATCGTGGCGGCGGCGCTCGGGTTCGTGATCGGCTGGCTGCTGCGCGGCGCCCGCCTGGAGGGCGCGCGGACGGCGGCGCCGCGGCAGAGCGACGCCGAGGCGGCGCTCGAGGACGAGCGCGATCGCCTGCGGACCGAGCTGCAGGCGGCG